>JBGSYY010000463.1:0-30801 GCA_041750675.1 Isosphaeraceae bacterium
GAGAACCACCCGGGTGGCGACGCGTGGGCCGGGAGGCCGTGCGGTGAGACTGGGATTATCGGCGAGCGCCGTGCCGATGCCGACGATGACGGCGTCGACGCGTCCGCGGAGTTCGTGGACCAATGCCCGCGAGCGTGGACCGGTGATACACTGGCTGCTCCCGGAGGCGGTGGCGATTTTGCCGTCGAGGGTCATGGCCCACTTGGCAATGACGTAGGGACGACCGGTGGCGAGCCGCTTGAGGTACGGGGCGATCAGCTCAACAGCGGCGGCGTGTTCCAGACCGACGTCCACTTCAAGCCCGGCCGAACGGAGCCGCGCGATGCCGGTGCCGGCGACCTGGGGAAAGGGATCAGGCGTCGCAACGACGACGCGCTGGAGACCGGCTCTCAAGAGAGCATCGGTGCAAGGTGGCGTCTTGCCGTGATGGTTGCAGGGTTCGAGCGTCACGTAGAGCGTGGCACCTCGGGCATCCACCCCGGCGTCTTCGAGGGCGTGGATCTCGGCATGAGGTCCGCCGTAGCGTTGATGGTGGCTGACGCCAAGCAACCGGCCGTTCTTGACGACGACGGCACCGACCATGGGATTGGGTTCGACATGCCCCTGCCCGCGTGCGGCCTCGGCGAGGGCGCGGCGCATCCAGAAGGCGTCGTCGGGGGTGGTCACGACATCTCACCGGGGGCAGGAAAAACGAGGCGGTAGAGCAAGGCGAGTCGGCGACGTGCGGCGTCGGGTGCGAAGGGATCGAGAGTGCGACGAACCCATTCGGGAAGATCGGCCTCGAATCGGCTGAGAGTTTCCGTGGGTACTCCGTCGGGGTCGAGGACGCGGATGGCCTGGAGGTCGAGGATCCGGCGGGACTGGTCCGCCTTGAAGGCGGCCGGGCGTAGGCGGTCGAGTCGTCGGGGTTCGGGAGGGCGGTCGCGAAGGTCCGCAAGATCGAGGCCAAACTCGCGTCGTGCCTGGTCGCGAGCACGCGCCGTTGCGGGATCGGCGCGGAGCGCGGAGCGATAGGCTTCGAGTTGCTTCGCGTCCGTGGCTTCGGCTTTGATGGAGTCGCGCCGCCGAGGATCAAGAGCGAACCAAACTCGCAGCTCAACAGCCGTGCGGCGAATCGACTCGGTCGCGAGGGTGGAGACTTGCAGTGCGTTTTCGAACGCAGGTAGGGTTCTGGGGCGGTGTGGGCCGTCCTGATGCCATTTCTCGATCAAGGCGAGACGCTCGGCGGGCGTTGTCGCGGCAAGCTGGGCCTGACGGGATTCCGGGAGCGTCGAGAGCCATGCGGCGTGGCGATGGAGCAGGTTGAGGAGGCGGCGGCGATCGGAAGCGGGAGCGGCAGCGAGTGCCGTATCGAGGTCGCGAAGGGCCGCTTGTTGATCCAAGGGAAGTTTGTCGAAACGCCTGAGGTTTTCGATCAAGCGAGTCTTATCGTCGCCAGGGGCGGTCGCGCGGAGCGAGTTGGGCCGAAGCGGAAAGGCGACGGAGGCCAAGGTCACCACAATCGCCAGGGTGGATACCACGCGCAGGAGGATGCTGGTGGAAATCGAGAATCTCAGAATCCTGGATTTCTGGGATAGCGGGCCGCGTGAAGGGATCACGGCTCATCCTGTGGGTAGGCGACGAGTGATTGATCGAGGGCGTTGAGGAACTCCCAGGTTCCGACCGACTGATAAAGGTCGAGATTACGAGCCAGAGACAAATTCTCGGTGATTTCCGGCTGTGACGGAGCAGGTTGTGGGATCGTTCGGAAACCCACAAAAGCGACCGCCGCGAACGACGCGACAAATGCGAGCCAAGGCCAGAGCATCCGCCAGCCCGTTAAATCGTCCAGGTCAGAAGCGTGAAGAGCGATTTCCAGAGTCTCGTCGGCGAGTCTCTTGGATGTTCGCACGGTAGGTAGATGATCGAGCAAGCTCCAGACGCGCTGAAGGCGATCGGCCTCATCGCGGGATGCGGGGTCGACCGCCAGGAGCGCGCGAACGGAGCGGGAGTCGTCGGTTTGCAGTTCGCCATCAAGATAGGCGACCAGCCGTGAGCGATCATCGGAGTTGGAGTTGGAAACTTCACTCATAAGAAGGTGGATCAGTCGAGATCGCCTCAGAAGGCACTAACGATCGCTCGCGAGAGCTTACTGCATGCCGCCCATGCCGCCCATGCCTCCCATGCCGCCCATGCCTCCCATGCCTCCCATGCCTCCGCCCCTAGATCTACCTTGCATCACACCAAGCCCATTGAGGCGGGGGCCATAGGACGTATTCGGAACGGAGGAACTGAAGGTGCCGCTGCGCTGGCCTGGGAAGAAGTTTGCGGAGCGGTTGAAGTACCCCGCCGGACCAGCGCCGTTGATGTTGAGATTGACGGGGCCGGTTCGCGACAGGGCCTGAGGTACGGGGGAGACACGATTGCCAAACGAGGCGAGAGGGTCGTAGTTGGCAAGGCCGCCGGCGGGGTCGAGCAGACCGGAACGATCAGTGAGTGCGGAATATTGCCGCTGAATGGCCATCTGGCGGAGGTTGTCTTCCTGGCGCGGGACGGATGCCAGATAAGCCTGCTGTGGGAGATAGTAGCCGAAGTACAGGAAGAACGGGTCGTCGAAGCCGCTGCTCACAAACTGGGCTTTCGCGGGCTGCGCGACGAATCCGCCGATCAGAAGGCCCAGACCCAGAAGGATCACACGTCGCATGGGATGGGCCCTCGAATAAGAAGAGTGAAGCGGAGCCGAAGCCTTGGCCTGTACGCTTGCCCGATTGGTGAATGGCAACCTCATACGTTACTATAATATCGGCGATCGACCGGACAAGTCCCGTGGAATCGCGGGAGTTGACCGGAACGGTTGGGGAGGCTTTGCGATATGGACCCGGCGAATCCCTGGGTGACCATCACGGTTTTAATTGTGCTGACGACCGTGATAGGGGTTGGAATCTGGATGATGATGAGGATGCGCGAGGCGGCGCGGTCGGATGGCGGTCCGATGGTCAAGGAGAAAGATTTACTTGATCCGCTCCAAGCCGCTTATCGCTCTGGGCAAATGGACACCGCTGAGTTTGAGAGAATCCGATCACGGCTGGGCGACCCGATGGCGATGGGCCGCACCGCACGATTGGATGCGTCGGCTTCATCACCCGCCGAGGGTGCGATCGTTCCAAGGTCCGAAATCATCGAAGGTGTCAAAGATCCCAGCTCGAGCGCAGAGCATCGCGAGCGGGATTGATTCCGAGAGTGGAAGAGCGGATGAAGTCGGTGAACTCGCGTACTTCGGGAATCGCGCCGAAGTCGGACTCGATGCGGTCGAGCGAGGCGAGAACGCCCCTGCCCTCCTTGTAAAGAATGCGGAACGATTGACGCATGGCGTCGATACTCCGGGCCGGGATGCCGGACCGACGCATGCCGACGATGTTCAAGCCCGTGACGCAGTTGTAGCCCTGCTGAAGAATGAAGGGTGGGACGTCCTTCGTGGATGCGGCCATACCGGCGAGCATGGCGAGACGGCCGACCCGGCAGCGTTGCTGGACGGCGGTGTGGCCGGAAAGGATGCAGCCGTTGCCGAGCTGGACGTGACCGGCCACCAAGGCGTTATTGACCAGAGTGCAGCCGTCGCCGATCAGGGCGTCGTGGCCAACGTGGGCGTTGATCATGAGCAGGTTGCGGTCGCCGATGACGGTCTCGCCGCCACCCTCGACGGTGCCGCGATGGACCGTGGAGTATTCTCGGAACGTGTTGCCATGGCCGATGATAAGTCGAGTCGGCTCACCGTGGTAGGCCCGGGATTGGGGGCTCTTTCCCAGCACGGCGCCATGGCCGATAAAGTTGTCGCGACCAAGCTGGATTGGGCCGGACAGACAGGCGTGGCTTTCGATGACGCAGCCGGCATCAGCGCGGACTGGTCCTTCGAGTACGGCGTAAGGACCAACGACCACATCGGGGGCAAGTTCCACGTCCGGACCGATGACGGCGGTCGGGTGAATCAGATCCGAGACTGCGAGAGCCATCGCAACTCCTCCTGAGCGGGTGCCTGGAGGACATCCTGTCCTCCACATCGACATCGGATCGACAGTCGGACGGCTTGAGGATTCTCGGGAGAAAGGTGATTTCAGCGTACGATGAGGATCACCCGGGAATGGCCGTCTGGGGCTGTCGGGAAGCTTGGGCAAATCAGATAAGAACGACCTCCTCTCCTGATAGGGCGCTTTGGATTTCGGCCCGGCAGGTGGCGAGCGCATTGCGAGCAACCTGGGCGGAAAGTTCTTGGGGTACCTGACCGTGAACGACACCCTCAACGGCATGAGTGAGCTCCGCGGCGAAGGCGTCGATCGGATCGGTGGGCCGGGTCAGAGGGTGTTCGACTCGGCCGTCGTCGTGGAGGACCGAAAGTGTTGTGAGCCATCCCTGATCGGATCGATGCGCGTTGCCGAGTGTGATCGTGGCGCGTTCGAGGTAAAGCTCGTAGCCGTGGGCAAACGATCTTCCCGGCTGGCTGAGCGAGCCGGCGACGGCCGAGAGGGTCGGGGCACGGGTGTCGTCGCCATAGCGATACTGGGTGGCGATGTGCAGGACCGCACCCTCGTGGACGACGCCCTGAGATCGGACGGAGTGAGGAGTTGCGTGGAGTAGGGAAACGAAGTGGGTATCGTGAATATGGAGGTCGAGGGCGGGTCCGCCACTGGCGGCGAGGTCGGCGATGGCGGCGGACCAGTTGGGTTTGGAGATGATTCGCATGAACTGGCCGGCCAGCAGGCGGCCGTGGCGACCCGAGCGGACAGCGTCGAGAGCGACCCGGAATTCGGGAAAGAAGGGCAGGACGTGGGCCACCATGAGCCGCCGACCATTGCGATGAGCGGCTTGAAGCATGGAGTCGGCGTCGGTGAGGCTGAGCGCGATCGGCTTTTCGACGAGAACATGCTTACCTGCGTCGAGAGCGCGGATCGCCCGGGCGGCGTGCTGATCGTTGGGAACGCAAAGATCGACGAGAGTGACGTCCGGGTCGGCCAGGAGGGAGTCGAAGTCGGAATAGCGCCGGCGATCGCCGAGGTCGACCTGAGTTCCGCGGGGACCGAAGTTGCCCTGGATGGTGGACCAGTCGCCGGCGAGCTTGCGTGGGTCTCGACTACAGAGGGCGACGACCCGAGCGCGATCGGCGGCGACCCGGTCGGCGGCCAGGTAGTGGATCATGCCCATGAAGCCGATGCCAACGAGACCGATGCCGACCATGGGCCGTCTGCTCGCTCCCTGAGCTGAGAGGTTCCGGGCGTTCGGGGCGTACAATAGCGGGGGTCGCGGGGTCGGGCAAGGCGAAAGCCGCAACGGGACGCGCGGTAGGGGCTTGGGAGCTGAATCGGAGGTGGATTACCTTGCTTGAGGGGGAATGGGTCGTTAAAGTAGTGGTTTTCCCTGGTGTCGCGGAGATGGAGTGCCGCGAGGCCGGTGTCGCGTTGGGATCAGGCATTGAGAGACGTCACAGGAAACTGAGCAGGAGACATCATGGCTAGTCGCCGTCGAGGAAAAGGCCGTCGCAAAGTAGGTCGGAAGAAGCGTCGCATGCGGAGCAAGATCCGTCACCGCAAGAAGTAAGCGTCCTTGAGGCGCAAAGCGTCTCGGATGATAATCGATGACGCGCTCTCGCTCGCACGGGGGTGAGCGAGAGCGGCGAAATCGGGTCGGTCTTGAAAGTCGGGCCGGGCGTGTGGCGGATGAGTGAAGCCGCCTTGCCTGGGTTTAACGGCATTTGCCGCCTCGAAAGATCGAAAACGCACCCTGGCTTCCGTCGCGTGGTTGAGACGGCGGAGCGGTACCCGTGGAAAATCCGAGAGGCGTACTGATGCGCGTTCGCGGCTGGGCGATAGGGCCGGATCGGAGTGTTTTCGGGGCCGTTGGTTTGATCGTAGGCGCGGCGGGACTCCTCCTCTCGTCCGCAAATGCATGGGGGCAAGACGGTGGTGTCCGCCCGGCTCGGCGGATTTTCGCCCCGGCTCCCTCAATGGATGAGACGCTGAAGCGACCATATTCGGGGGAGGTTCCCTTCGGCTCGGCGGGCGAACGGCTGTGGGCGACGAGTCCCCAGGGTTGGGCCTTCGGAGATGATGTCCAGTGGCTCTACGTGACGAACCAGCGGGCTCTGGACCTGGAGGTTCGCGACGAGCTTGGCCCATTGAAGCCGGCGCAGTCGACCTATTATCCCAGCCATGTCCATATGGAGGGAGCAACGCGGAGCGCGACCCCCTCAGCCTCATTCACGTTTCGGACGGACAAGCTCGATAATCCCCTGACGCCGCCGTTTGAGCCATCGAAGCGGTGGACGTGCTGGTCGAGCGGGCGTCGCGAGGATTGGTACGCGTTGGATTTCGGTGGCGCGCGGACGGTGCGCGGGCTCAAGTTGTGGTTTTTCGACGATAGCGGCCAGGGAGGGTGTCGCCCGCCCGAGGAGTATCACGTCGAGCGTTGGTCCGAGGGAGGGTGGACGCCGATCGAGACGGTCGAGCGGTCGCCCAAGACGCCGCGGGCAGGTGAAAACACGGCACGGTTCGAGGCGGTGGAAACCGATCGCCTGCGTGTCACGTTTCGGCACAAGGGCGAAGCCTTTTACACGGGGCTATACGGGTTCGAGCCGATGTGGGAGGGATCGGAGGCGGGTGGCCCGCCGGCGTCGCTCGAGCTCTCGGCCGATAAATTCATCACACCGGACGACATGCTCGTGGTGATCTTGCGAGCGAAGAACCCATCGAATAGCGAGGTCCGGCAGTTCACGGCGGTCCCAGTGACCGATTGGCAGGGTCAATATGAAGGGCGGGTGCTGTCGAATCGGTCGCAGAAGACGGCCGAGGCTGTGACGGGGCCGTGGTCGTTCTGGGCGGAGTCGACGGGGCGACTGCTGGAGTTCGACGTCCGCCAAACGCTGCGGTTCGCGGTGACGGGTGAGCCGGCGCAGCCGCTCGAAGTGAAAGAAAACCGGCAGTTCACGGTGGCGGTGGCCCGGGGTCGCGATGACAACGCGGCGTTCCTGCGCGAGGCACTCGGCTTCACCTACGCACTTCAGCCGGGCGAGACGAAGGTCATCAAGGTGGTGCTGGAGATGCGGCCGGTCGAGGAACCGAGTCGCGTGGACCGGATTCTGACTCCGCCCCGAACATATAGCCGTTCTCAGGAAGCGGGCGTCGACCGACTCGGCTTCATTGCGCCGGAACGTCAGGACGCTCGCGACCTATTAGCCGAGCAGGTGAAGAGCTATCAGGATTGGTTTGACGCGAATCTGGCTTCGTTCGATTGCTCCGATCCGTTGGTTCGGAAGATGTATTATCACCGCGCGTATGTTCTGCGCAAGAACATGCTCGAGCCCAAGCTCGGTGCGTTGAAGTGGCCGACGCAAAGCGAGGGGCGTTGGCGAAGCTCCTGGTATGCGAACGTAATCAGCTACGGAGCGGCGCACCAGATGCGGGAAGCGAGATGGCTGGCCGATCCCTCGTACTGGCAGGGACATCTGCGGACCTGGGCGAACAATCAGAAGGCCGATCATGTGTATCCCAGCCACATCACGCCGGCGGGTCCGGCAGGCGGGCAGTATACGGATTGGATAAGCTCGACGGGCTGGGAAGGTTTGCTGGTTCATCCCGATAAGGCGTTTCTGGCGGAGGTGGTGGACAAGCTGGCCGACAACACGCGGGGTTGGCAGGCGGCGTTCGACCCGGACGGCGATGGCTTGTTGCTGGTCGACAGCCACTGGTGGACGGGAATGGAGTATCAGCCCTCGTTTTTCGTGTTCAGCGATTTCGCGACGTCGCCGGATTTCTATATGCCCAAGGAAAACGTGAATCTCGAACGGGTGGATCTGACGGCGTACAACTTCGGCAACGCGACGAACGTGGCGAAAATGTACCGGGCGTTGGGGCAGGCGGAGAAGGCGGTCGAGTTCGAAGGGTTGGCGTCCAAGATCGCCAAGGCGGTTGGGGCGAAGATGTGGCAAGGCGAGCCGAAGTTTTTCTATTCACTGAGGGCGGAGGACGACGTCGTCGCGGACGTGAAGGAAGTGATCGGCGTTTATCCGTTCTATTTCGGGATGTTCACGCCAGGCGAGGGGTATGAGGCGGCGTGGTCGACGATTCTTGATCCGGAGCAATTCTGGACACCCTGGCCGGTGGCCTCGGTGTCGAAACAGTGCCCGGCCTATTCACAGAGCGGCTGGCCGCAGGCCGACGGGCGTGCGGTCGCCTGCATGTGGAATGGACCGACTTGGCCGCATGCCAACTCGATCGTGCTGACGGCAATGGCGCGGACGGTGCGAGCGGATCGAGAGCTTGCGGAAGCGAAGCGGTCGCCACTGAGTCGTGAGAAACTCTGGGAGCTGTTCGCCTCGTTCACCAAAGCGCAGTATCGCAACCAGGATGAGCAATATCCCTGGACCGGCGAGTTTTACAACGGCGAGACAGGCGTCTGGAAGACGAACGAACGGGATTACAACCATTCGACGTGGCTGGATATTCTGATACCGGAGATCGTGGGGCTGGTACCTCGTGACGATGAGATTCTGGAGGTGGATCCGCTCGTTCCGGAGGGGGCCCTGGGATATTTCGCGCTGGATGGTCAGCGCTATCATGGGCGTGACGTGACGATCGTGTGGGACGCGCCGGGCGACGAGGCGGACCTGCACGGTGATGGGCGTTCGGGACTGGATGTCTATCTGGACGGTGAGCTTGCGGCGTCGCGTGAGACGTTGGGGAGACTGCTCTTGGATTTGGCGACAGGCAAGCCAGTTCCCTGATTGATCCTCGGCCCAGCGGGCGAATTCCTGGAGTGGCCGCGACACGCTCGACTCGGGGCGTCGGCTGCCTGATACTGAAGAGCAGGCTGCCTCACATGCGGATTGTGGGGTGGAGAAGCCGTTTTTATCCACAATCGAGGAATATGCGCATGCGCCGCCTCTCTGGCCTTGCCGTGCTGGTTTTCATCGTGGCCGCACCGGTGCGGGCCGACGTCAGCCTGCCGAACATCTTCGGCTCGCACATGGTTTTGCAGCGTGATCAGAAGGATCCGGTCTGGGGCTGGGCCGAGCCGGGCGAGGAGGTGACGGTCACAATCGGCGACCAGAAGCACACGACCAAGGCCGACGCCGACGGCAACTGGCGGGTGGAGCTGGAACCACTGCCGGCGGGTGGTCCGCACACCCTAACGGTCCAAGGCAAGAACACGGTGACATACGACGATGTGCTGGTGGGCGAGGTTTGGATCTGCTCGGGGCAGTCAAATATGCAGTGGTCGATGAACAATACCAACGATACCGACCTGGAGAAGATGACGGCCAAATACCCCCAGATTCGCTTGATCACCGTGCCGAACGTGGGGACGCAGGAGCCGCAGAAGAACTTCAATGGACAATGGCAGGTTTGTACACCGGAGACGGTGGGGAATTTCTCGGCGATCGGCTACTTGTTTGGGCGGCAGTTGTACCAGGCGACAGACGTGCCTGTGGGCTTGATCAACAATGCCTGGGGTGGTTCGGCGTGCGAGGCTTGGATTCGGCGGGACTTGCTGGAAAAGGATGCTCAATACCAGCCGTTGATGGATCGTTGGGTCGAGATGGAGAAGAAGGCGGCCGAGAACACGGCAGAGCGCAACCTACAAGGGCAGATGAAGGGCAACGCGCGGCCGGCGAACATTTACAACGGGGCGCTCAAACCGACGATCGGCTACGGCATTCGTGGGGCGATCTGGTATCAGGGGGAATCAAACGCCGGTCGCGCCTATCAATATCGTGAAATGTTCCCGCTGATGATCAAGAGCTGGCGTGATGAGTGGGGTCAGGGCGATTTCCCGTTCTACTGGGTGCAGTTGGCCGACTTCCTGGCGGAGAAGCCGGAGCCGGGGGAGAGCAGTTGGGCCGAGCTTCGCGAAGCTCAGACGATGACCATGGACAAGCTGCCGAACACGGGCGAGGCTGTAATTATCGACATCGGTGAAGGCCGCGACATCCATCCGCGGAATAAGCAGGATGTCGCCAAGCGGCTGTCTCGCTGGGCGCTGGCCAAGGTACATGGGATGGCGATCCCCCACCAAAGCCCGCGCTACAAGAGCATGGAGACGCACGACGGCAAAGTCGTGCTGACGTTTGATCACGTGGATCAGGGTCTCTATAGCTTTGACGTGGACGAGCCGCGAGGATTCGCGATCGCCGGCAGCGATCAGAAGTGGCACAAAGCGCAGGCCAAGATCACCGGCAAGGACACGGTCGAAGTGTGGTCGGACGAGGTGAAGGAACCGGTCGCCGTTCGCTATGCGTGGGCCGACAATCCGGTTTGCAACCTCTATGGACGGATTCCGGGCGATCTGGACGGCCTGCCGGTCACTCCGTTCCGCACAGACGACTGGAAAGGTATCACCGCGGAAGCCAAGTGACCCGTATCCGACCGCTGATTCGACAACAGCCACCCGCACCCCCTGGGGTGCGGGTGGCTGCGAATGCGACCGTCCATCCAGAGGGCATGTCCGCCGTGAAGAGAGTTACCATGGCCAAAAACCCGACGAACAATCGAGATTCCGCGAAATGTGGGATCGCGACCTCATCTGAAGAGAAACATGGAACCAAGACGACCCGGCTGATTGGCTGACGACACAGAGTCGAGTTGTGGGTAGTCGAACTCGGGATAATTCGATACAATTTCTTTGTCGCGGTATTCCTGCTTATCAGTACTTGTCCAATCTGTGTGACAATAGAACACGCGAATGAATGACGCCGTCGAGACCAAAGACTCAGACAAGTCGTTGGAACATGGAAGTCACGAATCCAGTGATCTTCTGCACATCATAGAACATGCGGCGCACTATCTACCGGCTCAGGGACCGATTACGGTATTCATTCATCACAATACGTTACACGCTTTTGAAGATCTCCAATTTAATGAGGCCGTTGAGATCGGTGGGGAGCTTTTTGGCACTGAACCCTACCTGAGTGAAGAGCAGTATCGTGAGGAGCTTCGCCGGGGGAGGATCCGGTTTTCCGAACTTTGCGAAGAGTTGGAGCGTGACCTTGGACCAAGGGGCCATGAACCCATTGGTCATTTTGGCTCGCGGTTCAAGCTGAGGCTGGCGATGCTGGAATATCCGCATCGCCAGGGCTCGACCAGTGGACTCTTGTGGCTGGTCGCCGAAGACAAATTGCTCAAGAGAGTGCGTTCCGAAATCTCGGAATCGATGCGCCAGCACTTCGTCGCGGACACGCGTCGCTGGGTGATGCGTGATCTGCGTGCCATCAGAGAGAATGCCGCGGGTCCGGGCACGACCAAGGCGACCGAGGCCCTCCTGGAAATTCTGGGGCGTTTCGGCGAATCTCGGATCGAGACCTGGACCAGCGAGACGTGGGAAGGATTCGGCCTTCAGGGACTTTGGCGGCTATGTTGCCTGGGTGTGCGTGAAGTCCCGCCTTTCACTTCTCCGCCACCGCGACTGGTGCGCCATAGTGACTTGCTTCGCGAAGTGACAGGCGTCGATTCGGACGAGCGAGTCCACGAAATACTGATCCGGTTTTGTGCCGCGTTTCTGGACCAAGGATTGGCGTCGTGGCGGCTTCCTCACCGAGACGAAGGATTTTTTCAGGCATTTTGCTCGCTCTATCGAAGACCGGCCTTTCCGCGGATTTCTTGGTTGCAGAGGCTTGGCGTGGAGCTCTCACGCCTTCAGGATTCCGGAGTCTCGCCGTTAGAGTCGATCGAGGAATCCCTGGAAGTGCTTGGCGTTGAACGCCATGAGCGGAGCCGATTTTTCTCGGCAACGATGCTAGCGTTGCGGGGTTGGGCGGGGATGATTCGAGAGACCGAGCTTCGCGGCGACCGCGTTGTCAATCCATCTCCGCCGGGCTCTCTCGTGGAATTCGTGGCGGTTCGGCTCCTGCTGGATCGTTTCGCCTTGGAGGAGTGCGCCGAGCGGACGATCGGATACACGGGTCCGCTCAATCAATTGCGCGATCGACTTCGGGCTCAATATGAACCGGATTGGCCACCCAGCCTCGAGGCTCGAGCGTTTCAGGTCTTTCAAGTTGCGCAGGTCATGGGTCGATCGCTTGAAGATCTATACAATCTTGGACATGACGAATGGAAGGATTTCGTCGAGGAGATTGAGAGCTTCACGGAGGTCGATCGGCGGCGCGTTTATCATCTGGCCTATGAGCGTCGTCTGGCGCGTCAGGCACTGGACGCGATTTCCTTGCATTCCAGGTCCAGTACAAGTCCCGCCGGGCCAGCCGCGTTTCAGGCGTTATTTTGTATTGATGATCGCGAGGAATCGCTTCGTCGCCATCTCGAGGAGGTTGCCCCGGAGTCGATGACGTTCGGCACGGCAGGGTTTTTCGCTGTCGCGGTTTATTACAAAGGGATCAAAGACGCACATTTCGTTCCGCTCTGTCCGGTCGCAATCCGTCCTCAACACTGGGTGACAGAGGAGTTCCGTGAGTCTGGCGATCGCCTGTCGGAGCGAGAATCCCGCTCGCGCCGCGCGATTGGTCAGGCGCTTCATCGGTTTCACAAAGGGAGCCGTTCGCTCACGGCTGGAGCATTATTGGCGACCGCGGTCGGAGTGCTCGCGTCGATCCCATTGATTGCACGAACGCTCTTTCCGCGTTCCACGGCACAGCTGCGCAGGTTTGCAGGCCGCTTCGTGGAAGCCCCTAAGCCCACGCGGCTTCGACTTAAGCAGGACCAGACACCCTCGGATGTCTATACCGAGGGGTATTCACTCGACGAAATGACCAAGATCGCCGAGAAGGTGCTGCGCGAGATTGGGTTGTCCTCTGACTTCGCAAATCTGATCTTCGTCATTGGCCATGGCTCGACAAGCATCAACAATCCCCACGAGTCCGCCTACGACTGCGGAGCCTGTGGCGGGTCGAGCGGCGGCCCGAACGCACGGGCGTTCGCCCAGATTCTGAACGATCCGGCCGTGCGATCGAATCTCCAATTACGGGGACTCGCCATCCCCGAGCGGACCCGATTCGTCGGTGGTGTTCACGATACAAGCAGCGATTCCATCGCATTTTACGACCTTGATGAGTTGCCTGACTCACTGCAATCCGAGTTCGAGGCGGCACAAGAAAAGTTTGAAATCGCTCTCGCCCGAAACGCTCATGAGCGATGTCGCCGCTTCTCGTCGGCGGCACTCGATCTGGTTCCGGCAAGGGCCAGGGAACATGTCGAGGGCCGGTCCGAAGATCTCGCTCAAGCCAGACCAGAGCTCGGGCATGCCACCAATGCGCTGGCCATCGTCGGACGGCGGGAACGTTCACGCGGATTGTTCCTGGATCGTCGTGCATTCCTGATCTCCTACGATCCGACGAGCGATGATGAGGAATGCCGACTCCTCACCGGAATCCTTGAAGCGGTCTTTCCGGTCTGCGGGGGAATCAACCTCGAATACTACTTTTCTCGCGTGGGAAATTCGATTTGGGGGGCTGGGACCAAGCTGCCACATAACATCACGTCTCTGATCGGAGTGATGAACGGCCCCTCGAGCGATCTACGTACCGGACTTCCCTGGCAAATGGTTGAGATTCATGAGCCTGTGAGGTTGCTATTCGTCGTCGAAACAACGGCCGCGAAGATGCTTGCCATCATGAATCGAGTGGATACGATCGGCAAATTGTGTCGCAATGGATGGGTGCAGCTCGCCGTGATGGATCCGGACGGAGAGAGAATCGAACTATTCGAGCGAGGTTCTTTCCGACCGTACAAGGTGCGAGCCTCAACGCTTCCCCATGCCGCGACCTCGATCGACTGGTATCGGGGTTGGCGGGAGGATCTTGAGTTTGCGGGCATCGTCGGTCGATAAGTCGATTCTGTTCGGAGATTTGTGAGGATTCTGATGCCCTGGCTGGAACGAGTCTTGCCGTTGCTCGGTACTGTTGTTGTCTTGGCCCCAATGGCTCTGACCGCGATTCTCGGTCTGGCAGCCTTGCTGCGCATTCCGCTTGGCGAAGCGAAGACGACACGAATTCTCGAAGTGGGCACGATTTGCGGCCTGGCCGCTGCGATTCTGGTTCTCGTGGGGATGCTGGTGGGAGGCTCGCGTCACGTAACCATCGAGGTTGGCAACTGGGTTTTGATTCCTCTCCACTATCATTTTTCCGTTAAGTTTGTTTTCGACAGGCTCTCCGTGCCGTTCGCGATTCTGTCCTTCGTATTGACCGGTACGATTGGGACATTCGCCAGCCGATACCTACACCGCGAGCCTGGCTTCAATCGTTTCTTTGTGCTTTATACGATCTTCCTGCTCGGCATGGTGTTGACATCACTCGCAGGCACGATTGAGACGCTTTTCGCAGGTTGGGAACTCGTTGGACTGTCCTCAGCACTTCTGGTTGCGTTCTATCAAGAGCGGCCCTCTCCTCCGCGCAACGGTCTGTGGGTGTGGAGCGTCTACCGGGTGTCCGACGCCGCGCTTCTACTCGCTGCCGTGGTGTTGCACCATCTGACCGGGGAAGGCGATCTTGATAGGCTCCTCGGCGCTGGGAACTGGCCCTATCAGCATGCGGCGATCGCTCCGAATCTGGCTCTCAGCGTTGGACTGCTGCTGCTGCTAGCGGCTGCGGGGAAATCGGCGCTCGTCCCGTTCTGCGGGTGGCTACCTCGCGCCATGGAGGGGCCTACTCCGTCGAGCGCAATATTTTACGGGGCACTTTCGGTCCACCTCGGCGCGTATTTATTGCTTCGGGTCAGCCCGTTAATCGACTGCTCATCCTGGCTGGCGGGAGCAATTGTCGTCGTTGGTCTCTCGACGGCCGTACTGGCATACTTGGCGAGCCTTGTTCAGACCGACATCAAGTCCGCATTAAGTTTCTCCTCACTGACCCAGGTGGGGATTATCGTCGCCGAGGTTGGAGTCGGATTTCGCTATCTTGCCCTGGCTCACATCGTCGGCCACGCCTGTCTGCGAACGCTGCAATTTCTGCGTGCTCCCACTCTACTTCACGACTATCACAAGATCGAAAACGCGATAGGCGAGCGTCTTCCCTCCGGCCAGACTCCTCTCTGGAGCCGGCTGATCTCGCCGACGCTTCGCACCTCACTGTACCGAATGGCTCTCGACCATGGTCATCTTGACGCATGTTTGAAGGAATGGGTGGTCAGGCCAGTTGTGCGAGTGCTTCACGCCTGCGATGCCACGGAACGCCGCTGGACTGACCTGCTCTCGGGTGAGGAATCGCGAGAGTCAGATCATGTCAAACTCCATTATGGGATGATCGACGAGCAGTCATGACGATACCGAGCTTGCCCTGGATCGAGCTGGCGATCCTTACGACCTTGGCCGGGTCCATCATTGTCAGTCGTTTACGCCAACCAATGCGTGCGGCGCGATGGGGCATGATCTTCTCCGGAATCGCATTTCTATGTGCCTTTCTCGCCTGGCTTAATTTCTATCTGGGCGGCTCCGGAGAACGTTTGGCGTGGAGCCTTCAAGAGTCGTTGCTGGGACGAAGAGTGTTTGAGCTGGACGAGCTGAGCGCTCCCCTCGTGCCCACGATCGCGCTACTTCATTTCTTGACGGCGATCGCCACGGCTCGCAGCAGGATGCGGTATTTTAGTTTCAGTTGGTCGCTTGCATCCGAGTCGATCCGCCTGGCGATGTTTAGCTCCAAGGCCTCGTGGATCTTGGTCGCGTTGCTGGTCATCTGCACTATCCCTCCCTATTTTGAACTTGTGAATCGACGAAAGCCGACGCGTGTTTATGTTGTTCATATGCTGCTGTTCTCTGTTCTTCTGATCGTCGGGTGGGCGATCGTGGGGGGAGAGGGCAAGAGTGTGACCACCCATGGGTGGGAGATCATCCCATTAATGCTGGCGATCTTGGTGAGGTGCGGCACGGTGCCTGCGCATTGCTGGGTTACGGACTGGTTCGAACATGCCTCGTTCGGCAATGCAATGCTGTTCGTAGCTCCGTTGGCAGGAGTCTACGCCGCGGTCCGACTCGTGCTGCCGATCGCACCGGAATGGGTACTTCACGGGATTGGGCTGGCCTCGCTGTTAACCGCCGTTTACGCCTCGGCAATGGCGACGATTCAGCGAGAAACCCGCCGTCTCTTCGCTTACTTATTTCTGAGCAATGCCTCGCTCGTACTCGTCGGACTCGAGCTTTTGACCGAACTCTCCTTGACCGCTTCGCTTTGTCTTTGGTTTTCCGTAATTTTGTCGCTTGGAGGTTTCGGCCTGACGTTGCGTGCGCTCGAGTCACGTTGTGGACGACTCTCGTTGTCCGAGTTTCATGGTCTTTACCAGCGGACACCCACCCTGGCTGTGTTTTTCCTCCTGACCGGTCTGGCGACTGTAGGATTCCCCGGGACTCTTGGCTTTATCTCGACCGAGCTCCTTGTCGATAGTGCGATTGAAGTGAGCCCGTGGATCGGGGTGGCGGTGGTGGCAGCCGGCGCACTGAACGGGATCGCCGTCGTGCGCGCCTATTTTTCGCTATTTACGGGCGCACAGAATCCCACATCCATCTCGTTGAAGATCGTACTTCGAGAGCAATTCGCGGTGCTGGTCTTCTCTGCATTAATTTTGGGAGGGGGCTTGATGCCCCAGCCAGGGGTGATGACACGCTTTCGGGCGGCCATGGGTATTTTCGGCGAGCGAAAGGCGCTGATTGAGCATCGATCGGGAGCGCGCGAAAGTGCGGTGGAGGGTCGACACGGCCCAAGTCGCGAGGTGGTCGAGAGACCTGACTCGGATAGAAACTGAGGATCCGCCAGGTGTCGCCGGCTCAACGTGGGTCGTGCGGTGCCCTCGGCGCGACCGGTTAGGGTTTCTTGGAGGGTGATCAACGAGGTGGATCTCCAGGGAGACGCTATGGACGCATTCGACGCCCCTCTTGATGGCCCAGGGAACGTCGTGTAGCCTCACAGTTCGAGACGGCAATTTTCTGGTCAATTCCACGCACTTTTGAGTCCTTTTGGGAGAACGCCCTGGATGTCCGAGCAGAAGACCGCGATCACCGTGGCGCATGGCGACGGTATTGGCCCCGAGATCATGGACGCAACGCTCACGGTGCTGCGGGAGGCTGGGGCTCGGCTGGAGATCGAAACGATTGAAATTGGTGAGGCCGTTTATCAGCGCGGCCAGACGTCGGGCATCGAGCCGAGCGCCTGGGACAGCCTGCGGCGGACCAAGGTCTTCCTCAAAGCGCCGATCACGACTCCCCAGGGTGGCGGTTTCAAGAGCCTGAACGTCACGGTACGGAAGAGCCTCGGGCTTTATGCGAATGTGCGTCCGTGCGTCAGCTTCCATCCCTTTGTTTCGACAAAGCATCCGGTGATGGACGTCGTGATCGTGCGGGAGAACGAGGAAGACCTCTATGCGGGGATTGAGCATCAGCAGACGGACGAGGTGATGCAGTGCCTCAAGCTTATCAGCCGCCCCGGATGCGAGAAAATCGTCCGCTACGCGTTTGAGTATGCCCGGCAGAACGGACGCAAGAAGGTGACCTGCTTCACCAAAGACAACATCATGAAGATGACCGACGGTCTCTTCCACAAGGTGTTCGACGAGATCGCGGCGGAGTATCCCGAGCTGGTTAACGAGCACTGGATCATCGACATTGGTGCAGCGAAGCTGGCGGACACACCCGAGAATTTCGACGTGATCGTGATGGCGAACCTTTATGGCGACATTCTCTCGGACGTGGCTGCACAGATCGCCGGATCGGTGGGCCTGGCCGGCTCGTCGAACATTGGCGAGCACGGGGCCATGTTTGAGGCGATTCACGGCTCCGCGCCGCGGCGAGCGGGCCAAAATCTGGCGAACCCCTCGGGCTTGCTGCTTGGCAGCGTGATGATGCTGGTACACATTGGCCAAGCGGATGTCGCCGAGCGGGTGCATAACGCCTGGCTCAAGACGATCGAAGACGGCGTCCATACCTACGACATTTATGACGAGCGGGTCAGCAAACAAAAGGTGGGCACCAAGGAATTCGCGAAGGCCGTGGTCGAGCGGCTGGGCAAGCGGCCCGAAACGTTAAAGCCCGTGACGTACAACAAAGCGGTCACCGCCTTGAAGCCATACCAGCGCACCGCCAAGCGCGCCGAGAAAAAGCTCATCGGTTGCGATGTCTTCGTCCACTGGTATGGTGGATCATCCGATGAGCTGGCAGCGGTGCTGCAGTCGAAAGCGTCGGGTGATGGAGTCCAGCTGACGATGATCAGCAACCGCGGGCTGAAGGTCTGGCCCGATGGGAATCCGGAGTCTTTTTGCACCGACCACTGGCGTTGCCGGTTCAAGGCGGAAGCGGCTCTGATGGATGGGATCACCCATGAGCAGCTCGTGCGGTTGCTCGGCCGGGTCGCGGCATCGGGACTGGACTTCATCAAGACTGAGAACCTCTACACCTTCGACGGTAAGCTTGGATTCACGCCCGGCCAGGGCGAGTGATGGGCTGAGCCGAATCTCGCGGCGTCACGCTCTGGCTCCACATCCGACTTCGCGGCAGCACGAAAGCGTATGACGGAGTGCGTGCGCTGCGTGATGTCGATCCGTGAATTCAAAGCGGGGAGATTCACACCCTTTGAGGTGAGATCCGCGCGGGCAAGACCACACGGCATAGGTGCCCGATTCGGGGACCGTCGACTTCATGGGCGGCGTAGTGCCTTTGCGCGGGCCAGTCGACGCTTTACGTCATCGGACAACGGCGATTCACCAGAACTTTCGGCTGGTGCTCACAATGTCAGTGGCGAAAAACCTGTCGCTCGGTGATGAGCCTCGTCACGAAGTCCGACCTCGATCAGTAGGGCGCGGTCGCCGGGTGCTTGCTGCCTTAGGCGGTGGGGGCGATGATCAATCTCGCTCAACTTCCGGGGGAAAACACCACGCGCGCAAATGGGCTGGTGATCTTGATTCTCACTTCGGCGGACGCACTATCCCGACGTGGCGAGCGGAGGTGATCGCATGGACCGAAAGCGGTATCGAGACATCTCGGGAACGCGATCCTGGAGAGAGCCAGTCGCAACCGCGTGCCCGCAGCGGACCGGCTGCCGCCAGTATGAAAGAGGAGCACTTCCCCAGGCGGGGGTCGACACGACGGCGACCCCACGAATTGACGCGGTGCTGCAAGACGCAAGGGACCAAGCACGGCGAGCGCTTCGAGTGACAAATGGACTGCTGCGGGGCGAATCGATTCCCACAATCGATCAGTCCGCACTTTCCTATGCTCATCCATGCGTACCCCGATCCGTATCAAACCTCGAATTTATTCGAATGCTCAAGCAAGAGGGGCGAGGAACTTGATCGGACCGTCCGGACAATCGAGACAAACTCACGCAGGGGCTTCCGTCGTACGGCCCTGGGCCTGGGGCATATGCTGGTTGATGTTCGCGGCGACCGTCCTGAACTACATGGACCGTCAGGCAATCGCTCTCGTCAGCCCCCACATTCGCCGGCAGTATGGGATCGACTTCGAGGGGTTCGGTTGGCTGCTCACGGCGTTCGGTCTAAGCTACGCATTGTTTCAGGTTCCCGCGGGGTTTCTCGCGGATCGGTTCGACGTGCGCCGGCTTTATCCGGCTGCCGTGGCGTTCTGGTCGATCGCCGCGATGGCCTGCTCGATCGCGCCGACCCTGGGTGTCTTGATTCTGTTACGCGCGATGCTCGGCATGGGCGAATCGTTCAATTGGCCGTGTGCGCTGCGCGTGACTGGCAAAATTCTGCCACCGCGTGACCGGAGCCTGGGAAACGGCATCTTTAACTCAGGCGCGGCGATCGGCGCGGTTTTGACGCCGTTGACCGTGCCGGCGCTGACATATTGGTTCGGCTGGCAGATCGCATTCGTGGTGATCGGCATTTTGGGCTTTCTCTGGGTGGGCGTCTGGTTGATCACGACCCGCCGATTGCCTGACCTGAGCCATCGTGGCGAACGGACATCCACGTTATCGGAGGGTACAGCATCGAAACGACGCATCGATCCCATCGGCTGGACCGCGCTTGGCCTCGTGGGTTTGGCAGCGCTCGGCGTCGTGTCGAACGGCTGGCTCCGCCAGGTGAAACTGCCCGTCGAGGCGAACCGAGTGCGGCCGAACGGGCTGGTCGAGCTTGTGGGATGGAAGGTCGCGGACGGGCAATCGGTCAAACGCGGCGCGCCGGTTGCCGCGATGAAACTGGGGAACGTCGAGCTTCTGATGCTCTCGCCCGACGAAGGACGCGTGGAAGCGCGGAACGTAAAGGCTGGCGATCCGGTTTCGGCTGGCCAGACGATCGCCGATCTGGTCGATTCAGTCGGACCGCGGCCCTTGGCTTTCACAAGTCTCAAGTCGTCGGCGGCGGGCACGCTCACGCGTTGGCTGGTGCAACCAGGCGACTTGGTCTCCACCGGTCAGCCAATCGCCGAGGCAAGGCTCGGAGATCAGGAAGTCTTGCTCGAAGCCGGCGAGTCGGGCCGGATGGATGAGGTTCTTCAAATTGAAGCGAACCAACCATTTGAGCCAGGAAAATCGATAGGAACTCTTGTGGTGCAGGGATTTCATCCGCGAGCCGACGGGTTGCCGGGCGTCTGGCTGGCGGTCGCGACATTGATGATCGGCCTGCTTCTCGTCACTCGCTTGGTCGATTTAAACCACCTGGGAACCGGCTGGGCTCGATCCCTGGGCGAGATTGTGAGACTCAGGCAATTCTGGATTCTGGTGCTTGTTTCAGCGACTATCAACGTATGCTGGCATTTTCTGATCAACTGGCTTCCCACCTATCTACAGACCGATCGTGCGATGACGTTTCTCAGCGGTGGCCTTTGGAGCGCCTTGCCGTTCCTCGCGGCCGATGTCGGCAATCTGGCGGGTGGCGCGACCTCGCGTCGGTTGGCGAATATGGGGCTGCCGCCGGCAAGGGCGCGCTTGATCGTGATGTCAGGTTGCGCAGTGCTGGTTTCACTGGGAGCCTTGGTGGGCTGGATGCCGGCAGGTCCGGCGGGGCAATTTGGGGTGTTGTGTCTCCTGGCGTTAATGGCGCTGGGAGCGGCGGCATACATGGCGAATTACTTCGCATTCTGTCAGGCCGTTTCGCCGCGTCATATCGGCCTGATTGTGGGCTATCTGGGTGGTCTCGGAAACCTGTTCGCCGCAGGCTTTAGCCCGGTCGCCGGCCGCATCAAGGACACCAGCGGCGACTTCAGTCTGGTATTTCTGATGGTTGGTCTGGTGCCGTTCCTGGGACTTGCGGCCTTGTGGTTGGGCTGGGGCACATCCGTCGACGACGATGCCGAACCCAACGCCGCTTTATGAAATCGTGCTAGACACCGAGAAAATCGACTGGACCGATCGGAGAAAATCTGGCATGGTCCCGAGCATCATTGGACGAATGAATCACGTGCGGAGGATCCGCAATGTTGGCCAGTGCGTTCAAGAGTCGCGCGCGTTGGGCTCTGGTCTTGGCTTGTCTGGTAGTCGCCACGCTGTCGGGGTGCGACGCCTGGCGCAAGCAAAACGTACGAGGTGTTCCCGTCGATGCCGAGCGTGTGCTGGCCGATCCCGTAGCACGCGACCCGAGTTTCTCACGGCCTTCGGAACTGAACTCGTTCTTCCGCCCCGGGCGCGACCAAGGAACCTGGAGCGACGAAGCCCGCGAGATCGAACACAGTCTGGGTGTGACGCGGTAATAGTTTACTCCCAATGCGTTCCGCCGCCCGGGTGCGGCTCATGAGCGCACGGCGGCGACTGCGGGCGTGGATGAGCCGGATGCTCGGTTCCCGTGGCGAGGCCGCGGCCGCGAGATATTTGAAGCGTCACGGTCTGCGCGTGCTGTCACGCGGTTATCGAACGAAGCGAGGCGAGATCGATCTGATCGCCCGCGAAGGCGATTGCCTCGTATTCGTGGAGGTGAAAACGCGACGAACCGGCGAGCCGGCCGAGGCCGTCACGCCGTTGAAGCAGCGGCGCATCATCCGAGCGGCGCTGCGATTCGTGCGATATCATCATTTGCACGAGGTTGGCGTGCCCTGCCGATTCGACGTGGTGGCCGTCGTCTGGCCCGACGATCGCGGCACGCCGACGATTGAGCATCAGCGCGACGCTTTCCAGGTACCAGCCCAGATGGCCGATTGATCGCGGCGTCACTCCACGGAGTCTCCCTTGACTATAGTCGATTCAACGCTGGCCCAACCTGTGCGGTGGGGCATTCTCGGCTGCGCACGGATCAGCCGGCGCGGCCTGATTCCGGGCATACAAGGATCGACGAGCGGACGGCTGGTCGGCCTGGCAAGCCGCGACGGAGAAAAAGCCCGTCGCTGGTGCGCTGAGTTCGGCGTCGCCAGGGCCTTCGATTCGTATGACGCCCTGCTCGCCGATCCCGAGATCGAGGCGGTCTATGTTCCCTTGCCGAATGAGCAGCATGCCGCGTGGGTGCGTGCCGCGGCCCAAGCAGGTAAGCACGTTCTCTGCGAAAAGCCACTAGCGCTCGGGTCCGACGAAGCCCAATCAATGGCCGACGACTGCCGCGTTCGCGGCGTGCTGCTCATGGAAGCCTTCATGTGGCGACACCAGGCGCGAAGCGCGGCGTTGCGCACGCTGGTATCATCAGGCGCAATCGGGACGCTGCGGTTGGTGCGGGTGTCGTTCTCGTTCGTAATCGACGAAAGCGATTGGCGGCTCGACCCAACGCGAGGGGGTGGAGCGTTGTGGGACGTGGGTTGCTACGGAGTGAATTGCGCACGATTTTTCACACGGGCCGAGCCGACCTTCGCGCAGGGACTCCAAAGGCGAGGTCAATCGGGTGTCGACATGACGCTGACCGCCGAGCTTGGATTCGACGGCGGCGTGATCGGCCTGATCGATTGCAGCTTCGAGCAGCCGTTTCGATGTACGTACGAACTGGTGGGAACCGAGGGAAGCGTCGAGGTGCCAAACGCCTTCCTGCCACCCGAGCGGTCAACGGCGATCCTGAAGCGAACCGGCAGCGATGCCGGCGCAGGCGAGGCCGAAGTGCTTATGTTCGAGGAGGGGAATCAATACGCGCGGATGGTGGATGCGTTCGCCATGTCCATGGCCGCCGGGCGGTTGGTCGAGCCTTGCCAGGATGGCGTGGCTCAAATGAGGGCGCTGGCCGTCGTGACAAATGGGCTGCGAGATGTGTGAGAGTTGGTTGGTGGTCGTGGCTCTCATCGGGAAGAGCCCGTCGACTGCGTCTTGGACGGGGGAACCAGAGCGTCCAGCAGCGGCTGACGCCATTGTTCCCGCTCCGGGTCATACGCGCCGAATCCGGACGCCAGCTCCCAGTAGGCCCACGAGAACCCGCGTGCCTCGGCCTCGCGCGCGACCGCGCGGGTCCAGGTAACCCGCGACTCCATCGGAGCCCGTGAGTACGCCCCGAACTCGCCCAGGTAAATCGGCCGCTCGTGCCCCTTCGCCCATGCGGCGACCTTATCGAAATCACTACGAAGCGCGGCCAGTTCGTCATCGGCGGCGGTCCAACGGCGTCCCAGCCACGCCTTGCTGCCAGGCGTCCACGACGCACCCTGGTGGGTGAACTGGAAGGGATTGTAGTAATGAAACGTTACGATGATGCGACGATCGTCGGAGGGCAGACGAAGCTGATCCAAATGGCTTGGATTGTTCCACTGAGCAGGGCCGATGATCAACACCCGATCAGGGTTCGAGGCGCGGATCACAGCCATCACCTCGGGAATCAAGGCATTCCATCGCTCTGAGTCGAGCGTTTCGTGCGGTTCGTTGAGGATCTCGAACGCAACCGAGTCGATCGGTCGGCCTGCATAATGCTCGGCGACCTGCTTCCAGAGCCCCAGGAATCGCCTCCGCTCCTCGTCTGGATGAGCATACATCTCTTCATAGTGGTGAACATTGATAACGACTTTCAAACCTTGCCCGAGCGCCTGTTCGACCGCCCAATCAACGCGGGCCAGAAACTCGGCGTCGATCTCATAGGGCGCATTCCGCGTGGCATGGGCCGACCACCGGATCGGGATGCGAACCGACTGAAATCCCGCGTTCTTCACTTCCGTGAAAAACTCGGGACGCAGCCGCACACCCCACTCGCCCTCCGAGGGAGCCTCGAGAGCATTACCCAGGTTGATACCCCGCGCAAGCGCCTGGTTGAATGAGTGAGCGGCGTCGGGTTCATCAGCGCGAGCGACGCTGAGGAACAGTGTGAGAGCCGGGATAAGGAAAGCGATGCACATCAGAGCAACTCCTCGAAGGTTTCGGATCACCGACGACACGAGCAGTTCAGTCCGAAGGCGAAGCCGGTGGAGGTGTGGCGCGACGGTCGTGGGGCAAATACAGAAGCGTCGCTGATCCAGCCGCGACGAGCGCACCGGACGCGGTCATCACCTCACCACGTGTTACCGCCGTGCGGCGGCCCGCATGAAGCACCTCGCCCCGCGCCTCGACCGACTCGCCGAGCGCGACGACGCGGATGAAATTGACATTGAGCTGCACCGTGACGACATCGTGCCCGGCTGGTGCGACGCTCAGAGCGGCCATTCCCTGAGAGGCGTCGAGCAGTGCAGCGATCACTCCGCCATGCACGATTCCTGCCGAACGAAGATGATGAGGCTCGGCCAGCAACGTGATGTGCGAGCGGCCATCGCCCACCGATTGCGTCTCGATCCCGAGATGCTCATGCAGTGGAAGGCGACGGCGAGGAGCATCGGACGGCGAGGGCAACGAATCGGGGCGTGGGTCGGACAAGGGAATGGTCTCTAGAGCCTCAAGTGAAATCATCGCGTTTCGAGCCGAGCTCGAGCCTTCAGGCAAGTCGAGCCGTAGAATTTCATGGTATCGCGCGGCGAGGATCAGGAACATGGAACAGAGCGACACTCGCGTGACCCGAGGAGCAGGCTCATGGCGTCGGAATTAGGTGGGCTAAGTCTGATCCTGGATTCCCACATCGCTGAACTTGTGATCGACCAGCCAGGCCGGAAGGTCAATGCCCTGGGGCGTGACTTGCTTGTGATGCTCGATCAGTCGCTCGCTTCAATCGAGGTTAGGAAAGAACTCCGCGGATTGCTAGTGCGAAGCGGCAAGCCCGGGCAGTTCGTCGCCGGTGCGGATCTGAAGGAGATTCTCCATCTGACCCACGAATCGCCAGGCCAAATCGCCGCGTTGATCGCACTCGGTCATCGCGTTTTCAACCGGTTGTCACGACTACCGATACCGACCGTGGCGTTGATCGACGGTCCCTGCCTGGGCGGCGGTCTGGAGCTAGCCCTGTGCTGCGATGCCCGGATAGTGGCGGATCATGAGGCCACGATTCTCGGGCTTCCCGAGGTCGGTATCGCCTTGATCCCCTCGGGGGGCGGCACACAGCGGCTGCCGCGACTGATTGATCCGGCCCAAGCCGCCCGGCTGGTGTTGTCAGGTCGGAAGCTCACCGCGGTTGAAGCCGTCGAGCTCGGTCTGGCGGATGAGAAATGTCCACCTGCGGAATTGCTCGATTTCGGCCATGCCACGATCGCTCGTTACCTAGAACAAGGCGCATGGCCAGGGAAGCGTGCCGAGCGAGCCGGAAGGGTTCCATCGATGCCCTGCGACCCGCCCTGGGATCGCCCCAGCTCCGAAGCAGGCTCTCCCGCTGCGTTCGACGCAGCTTGGCAAGCTCTCAGCGAGGGGGCCAAAATGGACTTGCCGCAAGCGCTGGCCCGTGAGGCGGAGATCGCGGTGCCGTTGTTCCTTGAAGATGAGGCCCGAGCGAGAATTCACGACGCCTTGGTTCGCAGGCACCGCTGATATCTCGAACGTCCGATCATGGGGCGACGATCGCTGCTTCCATGAGCTTGACCGGTTCGCTGTCGCGGATCTCGTCGAGTGTGCGGAACGGACCGACGATGATCTGGTCGTCCGGCTCAAGCCCGGAGAGGATTTCGATCCGGCGCTCATCGCTGAGGCCGGTTTCAACAGGTCGTGCGTGCGCCACACCGTTTTCGACGACGAAGACGAGAGATACATAGCGGGCGGAAGCGGCGATTTCGCGCTCAGCCGGAGAGCGCGGTCGGCGCTTGGCCCATTCGCGAAACTCAGGGGTGTCGGGCAAATCTTTCTGGCGGCGATGAACGACGGCCTGCACGGGAACGCTCAGCGCGTCGGAACTACGCTGCGTCTCGATCTCGACAGTAGCCGTCATTCCCGGCCGCACACGCTCGGCAGGTTGAATCCGGATGAGCGTCTCGAAGCTGATGGTCTCATCCGTCTTCTTGCCCTTTGGGGCGACCTGCTCGACTGTGCCGGGGATCGCGGCGGTAAGGTCGGATTGCAGATAAACGCGAGCGGGCTGGCCGGCATGCACCGAAGGGATATCGGCCTCGTCGACATCGGCGCGCACCTGCAATTGAGAGAGATCGGCGACGGTCATCAGGACCGTGCCGGGCAAGTTCGTGGTTCCGGCAATGACGACTTCTCCCACCTCGACATCGAGGCCGGCGACCACGCCATCCATGGGGGCATTGATTCGAGTACGTGAAAAATCCTCCTCGCTGGTACGCAGGAAGGCGAGACTATCGTCCAGCTCACGGGCGTTCATGGCCAGCGCGGATTCGGCCTTGCTCAGCTCGGTGCGGGTGTCGGCGACCTCCGTGTAGGACGACGCCCCACGGTCCGAAAGGCGAAGCACACGTTCGATATCGCGCTTGGCCTTATCCAGATCGGCCTCCGTCTGGTGGCCGGCCTGGCGGAGACGCTCGACGCGGGCGCGGGCGGATTCGAGGCGAGAGAGGGCCTCGGTCTCTTCCAGTTGGACAAGGAGATCACCCTTCTTGACCCGGTCGCCCTCCTTCACACGGACTTCAACCACCCGACCCACGATGCGCGACGCGATCTCCGCTTCATCGACGGCCTCGACGACGCCGGGCGCGGCGACCGTCTGGACAATCAGACCTCGCTGGAGCGACTCCAGTTGAACCTCTCGGCTGGGCTGCGGGACCACTCGCCAGTCAAGCTGGATCGCGTTGGGATCACGGAAATAATTCGCGACCGCGAGAGCGATGATCACCACAAGACCCAACAAACTCATGACAAGGCGACTCATAATTTTCCTGATGATCCTTGATTGCGGAAACCCAAACAGGAAGATCATCCCGCGGGTAAAAGGGAGAGCCGGGGGCCGGCCTCTAGCAAAAGGAAGCCGGCGGTGCGTATCAGAGATTCGAACAAAGCAATCGGCAAGAGGGCCAGAAGCGCCAGCGGCCAGGCCACCTGTCCGCGCCGGCCGGCCCCGAGCGCAAGACTCAGCCAGCCCAGTAAACCGAACGCATCGACCTGCTGAAGCAATACCCAGAATGTGGCCGGATAGTTTCCGGGCGGCAGAAACAGGGCCGCCGATGTCTCGACGGATGTCCGGTGGAGCCCGATCATCAACACCGTGCGCACCACCGAACCAAGAACCCACCACCCTTGGGCGAGCGACGTCTCGGCGAAGGTCCGCGGGAACTGGACTGGCCGCCCCCCAAGCGCCGCGATGCCGGCGAACAACGAAGCGGTTACCAAGGCACGAAGCAAGAGTGCCAACGGCTCAAACACCAGATCGACCAGCAGCAAGAGCGCCTGCCAGAAGCCCTGCGTGGCCCGCTGGGTCTGAATCGCCTTGCGGATCACGTCGTCGCCGACTTCACCAATTTCGTTTTTTTCGATCCGCGCGGTCCCCTGCTCCACCGCCTGTGCGAGCTCCAGGTGCCGATACCCGCCCAGCCAGGGCAACGCATGCGCCAGGGCGAGCAGAGCCATCCAGAGCAAGAGAATCGAGCCGGCGCGTTGGGAAGCAAGCAAAAGGGCCGACTCCGGACAGTGCGGATTCAGGGTGCGTCACTCAGAATCCTTGAGATTCGAGAGATGATCTTCGATTCACAGCTATATCCTAACTTACGAAATCGCCGATTTGCATGCTAGTAAAGCAACCTGCGCCATGGCCACTCAAGCAAACGAATGACATGCCATGCCGCCTGAGGTAACCGGTCCGCCGCGGCGTAGTGAACGCCGCTCTCAGCCGGCCGTGTCGACCAGGTCGTCGACCAGTCGTTCGAGCACCTCGCGCGAGAGCTGGAATGGCTGACGATGGCGGCGACGCGTGGACTCGTCAAACGCCTGGCGTGTCAGATTCAGCCGTCCACCTCGGTTGAGTCGGGCCTCATAAAAGTTGCGGTTGCCGTCGCGGCGGGTTACCGACTTGCTCCGCAGCTCGACCTCACCCCCTTCAGGATCGACCTCAAGCACCACGAGCGGCTCCATCAGATACGTGACCCGCGCGCCGAGCCGTTCGCCCCAGGCACGCAGCTCGTCGATCGAGCGTTCCGAACCATCCGCCTGAAAGTCGAGTGAATCAAGTTCCACACCCAGCAAGCTCGCGGCGCGGGCCTCGAGCCTGAGCCGGTGCGGCGGAATTTCCGCGGCCAGGGTCTCGGGCGTGACGACGTGGGCCTTAGCCAGAACGTCGGCGATCTTTTTGCTCAGGCTCATGGGTGGCTCCTCCGAGCGGTCGGATGGTGTGGTCGGATCCGTCGAATGAAATGAGTGTGGTTCGCCCCTCAAGGCTCGTCTCAAGATGGACGGGACGTGACCAGAGGCGATGCAGGTGGCGGAGGGTGTCCTGGGCGTAGTCGAGCTTCAGATCAACGCCCGCGTGGTCCTGGTACAGGTAAAGCTCACTGCGATTGCGATAGTTCGCGTCCTTCACGCTGACAATCGGCTGACCGAAGTTGGTCAGGCCGAACAGGAGTCGATCCTTGATCTTCTTGAACTCGCGGCTGTCGATCTCGTAAAGGTCGTTGCCGCTGTTGTAGCGGAAGCTAAAGAAATTGTGCCGGCGGCAGAAGTCGGGCGTCAGAAACGTGTCGATGAACGTCACGTCATTGTGGATCTTACGCACCTCGAAAATCTTGGCGCGACCCAACCCGAGCTGCCGGTCCCAGTTCTTGCGCACCTCGTCGTTCTCGCAATTGTCCCATTCCGGCCCGAACTGACCCTTGTTCCACCGCTCCTCGATATCGCGAAGCAGTTCGAGGCCGAGCTTGTATGGGTTGAGTCGCCCCGAATAGGGTGCCATCGTTCCCGAGTGGTGGTCTGCGTAGTCCACTAGCTCGCTAGGGTGCAGGGTTCGCGTGGTCATGATCGTTGAGTGCCAATACGACGCCCAACCTTCGTTCATGATCTTGGTCGCCGCCTGGGGGGCGAAGTAATACGCCTCGGCTCGGATGATCGCCAGCACGTCGTGCTGCCAGGGCTTGAGCGGGGCGTTTTCGAGCAGGAACAGCAGAACGTCGCGCTCGGGCCGCTCGGGGAAATTCTGCGTCCGCAACTGCTCGGTCGCCCGACGACGAGCCTCCTCGCGCAACGCGCTCGGCGGGTTGATGTACGATTCCATATAATCTTTAGATTGGAACCGTCCCAGGTTCTCCGGTGGATCGATCGTCTCCTCCGAGGGAAAGTCGTAACGGCTCACCGAGTCTCGGCGTCGGATGAACGGCGAGTGGATGTCAATCAAATTCTCAAGCGACAGACAACTATCGATGAACGACTCGACGACATCCTCGCCGTGGCGTTCCATGTGGTTTCGGATACGGTTGCCGTGGTTGGCCACCTCGTCCATCATCTTGCGGTTGGTCGGCGCGAAGCAGATGTTGTTCTTGAAGAAGTCGTTATGCCCATAAACGTGGGCCATCACCAGCTTCTGGTCAACCCACTGGTTGCACCGCAATAAATACGCATAACAAGGATCATTGTTGATCACCATCTCATAGATCTTTTGAAGTCCATAGCGGTAGCCCTTGGCGAGCTGCTCGTATTCCATGCCAAACCGCCAGTGCGGGTAGCGGGTCGGGAACCCGCCCAGCGCGGCGATTTCGGATAGCTCGTCGTAGTCAAGCACTTCGAAAATCGTGTCATAGAAATCGAGACCGAAGGCGCGGGCGTGCTGCTCGATCTCGACTTGGAGCGAGCGGAGGTCGGCCGGCAGGTCATGGGTTGTGGTGTTGGACATAGCGGTTGGCAAAGCCTCAGCGGCCGCGGCCCAGAAAAACCTTGATTGATTCGTAAATCCCGTCCTTGTCGCGAATCTCCGAGAGCGCCAGGTTCGGCACGTCGTCGAACGCCTCCTCCAGCTCGTGATAAAACTCACCGGAGCCATAGGGGCTTTCCACCTGCCCGTAGCCGAACAAATTGACCTTGGACAAGAGGCGGTCGCGCAAAAGCGAGACGCACTGTCGATTGTCCTCGCCCCAGTTGTCGCCGTCCGAAAAATGGAGGACGTAGATGTTCCAGTCGGCCGGCGGATGCTCGGCGTCGATGATGCGATCACAGAGTGAATACGCCGAGCTAATCCGCGTCCCGCCCGATTCGCGCGTATGGTAAAACGTCGCCTGGTCGACCTCGCGAGCGACCGCGTCGTGAATGATGTACCTCGTTGATACACCGTCGTACTGACTACGCAGCCAGGTGTCGATCCAGAACGATTCGATCCGGACAATCTCCTTCTGCTCGTCAGTCATGCTGCCCGAGACGTCCATCAGATAAAACACAACCGCGCTCGAATGCGGCAGCGCGACCGGATTCCACGATCGATACAGCTTATCCTCGCGTACGGGAATCACGCGGGGATCGTCCGGATTGTACTCGCGCGAGGCGATCTGCCGCCGAAGCGCTCGCTTGTAGGTTCGCTTGAAGTGGCGGAGGCTCTCGGGACCAGTCTGGCGGATACCGGTGTACCGGTCCTTGTCCTCGACGATGTTCGCCTTGCCCTTGGGTTGAATCCGGGGCAGTTCCAGTCCCTCGCCCAGAATCTCGGCCAGCTCGTCGAGGGTCAGCTCGACTTCCAGCAAGTGCTGGCCCGGGGCGTCGCCGGCCTGGCCGCTGCCCGGCTCGCC
>JBGSYY010000464.1:0-1724 GCA_041750675.1 Isosphaeraceae bacterium
GAGAGGAGGCGGCGGGGCGAGTCGGCGGGGGGTGGCGGGGTCGCTTTCGAACTTGAGGCGGTGGGGGGATTCGGCGTGGCGTTGCTCGCCGTAGACTGTGCGGGCGTGGCCCAGGAACGAGCCGGCGGCCGTCGACAAGCAGGCGTTGATGATCATATTCTGGCGCACGATGAAGAGATAATAGCGCGTGAACCAGGCGGCGATGGAGTTGTCGCGGCGTTCGCCGGGCGGCTGGGCGAGTAGATTGTCCAGCTCGGCGGAGAAGGCGGCGAGGCGGGGGGCGGCGTCGTTGAGGCGGGCGCGGACAACGTGGCGCATCTTGAGCAGCATCGGTAGGCTGCGGAACAGGCGGATGGGATTCAGGGGCAGATTGGGGACTGCGCCGCCGATTTCGTCGGAGAGCAGGCGCGAGGGAAGGCCCCAGTCGTGGAAGCGGGAGAGGAAGAGATCGACGTTGATGTAGGAGGCGTTGTCGGTGTCGTCAACGACGGTGAACGGCTCGTTATCGACGAGAACGCGGGGGTCCCAGAGGGCGTAGAGGCGTGAGATTGAGGCCGAGGCGCGGCGCTGGGCGTGTTCCATGAGGCGGCTGGTGCGGGCGGGCAAAATCTCATCAAGATTGGCCGAGGTGAGGCAGCGCCGCCAGGGATAGGCGGTGACGGGTCGGATCTGGAGGAGGTGAAAGGAGGCGCCATCCCAGGCCCATTCGATATCGGAGTGCTGGTAGTGAAAGGCGTGGAGGCAGCGGTGGAGGAAGGCGGCGAGGGCGTTGCAGTCGAAGGTGGGTTCGCCGGCGATGAGGTCGGGCGGGCGCGACCAGGGGTCGGGCATCTTGGTCAGAATGGCGCGGCCGGGTTCGACGGTGCCCGAGACCAGGCGTTCGAGGTGGCCGGGGACGTATTCGACTTCGAGGCTGATACCGCGGGCGAAGGCGACGCCGGAGACGCGTGGCTCGACATATTCCTGGATGATGGCATGTTCGAGATGATCGACGTCGATCAGGTGGCGGACGCGATCGGCGACTTCGGCGGGGGTCACATTCAGGAACGAGCGGTTGCGGCCGGCGTGGGAGTGGTCGATGTGGTCTTCGGTTGCGCCTGAGGAGCGGACGGCGAAGGATTGGGCGGGGGGCAAGTTTTCCAGCGCGGCAGCGACTTCGGCGGTGGAATGGACGGCGATGTGGCGGGGGACGGGCAAGCCGGCGAGGGTGGCGAGGTGGAGTCGGCCGGCCTTGGTGTGGGCGGGGAAGCCGCGGTCGAACGCTTCGATCCAGCGGGCGAAGGCTGGGGGGTCGTCGAGGTAGGGATAATGGCCCCAGTCGGGCTGAAGGGTGATGGTGAGATTCGCGCGGGGGAGGATGCCGTCCCAGGCGGCGGCCTGAGCGGCGCCGAGGACGCCGTCGGCGGCGCCCCAGACGAGGTCGATGCGGTCGTCGATCCATTCGAAGAGGTCGAGGGCGTTGTCGGCGCGGACGAAGTCGAAGTAATCGCGGAAGGCGCGGCTGCGGCGGTAGCCTTCGGCGATCTTGCGCCAGGTGGAATCGGGCCAGTGGCGGCGGGTGAACTTGCGTTGGAAGAGCCTGGGAGAGCGGCCAAGCAGGGTATGGATCAGCCAGCGTGCGGGTTTGCGGGCCATCGCGCGGACGAACTTGCGTTCGCCCAGAAAAGCGCCGACGGGGGCGAGCAAGATGGAGCGCTGGAAGTGGCCGGGCTGACGCAGCAGCG
>JBGSYY010000465.1:0-2557 GCA_041750675.1 Isosphaeraceae bacterium
CGCTCGACTGGCGCGCGGCCCGGCCCCCTTACGCGGCTCTCGGCACCACGCGGGGTCTCATGCTGCCGCCGCTAGCGGAGGGGCTGGATCGCTATTTCCAGCACTGCGGCCCCATCTCGGCGGCCTGATCCCGAAGCCACCCCGGGACGTTGACACGCTCCGCGGCTTCTGGAAGCCTGGCACCTCCCAGCCTGCGGCGTGTCCCAAGGCGGATTTCGTCTCCTCTTTTCGGTGGCGACGGATTTCTGATAGACTCTCTGGCTCGGGTGGGCTTGCGGTTGGATGCGCGAGCCATCGCCTGGCGATGACGGCGGCTTCAGACTGGCCCGGTCGTGGCCGATCGGGTCGCCGTAAGTGTTGACTTCACAAATGGTTCTAGCCCACATTCTCTGAAAATGATCATTGTCCTGAAGCCGCATTCGACGCCCGAACAGGTACAGCACGTTCTGGACCGCATCGGGGAACTGGGTTTCACTCCGCATGTGAGCCGGGGTGTGGCGCGGACGATCATCGGGGTGATCGGCGACGAGCAGAAGCTGCAGGCCGAGCCGTTGCAGGCGATCGACGGCGTGGAGTCGGTGCTGCCGATCATGAAGCCGTTCAAACTCGCCAGCCGCGAGTTTCATGAGGCGGATTCCGTTTTTGAGCTGAAGGGCGGCGTGCGGATCGGCGGTGGGCACCTGGCGATCATCTCCGGGCCGTGCGCCATCGAGAGCGAGGCGGTTCTGTTCGAGATCGCCGAGAAAATCAAAAGCGCCGGGGCCAACATCCTGCGCGGCGGCGCGTTCAAGCCGCGAACCAGCCCTTATAGCTTTCAGGGCCTGGGCGAAGACGGCCTGCGCATTCTCCAGGCCGCGGGCGAACGGTTCGGCATGCCGACGGTCTCGGAAGTGATGGACCCGCGGCAGGTGGAGCTGGTGGACCGCTACGCCGACATGCTCCAGATCGGCGCTCGGAACATGCAGAACTTCGACCTGTTGAAGGAGGTTGGCCGGGTGCGCAAGCCGGTGCTCCTGAAGCGTGGGATGAGCGCGACGGTGAAAGACCTGCTGATGTCGGCCGAGTACATTCTGTCTGAGGGGAACCACCAGGTGGTGCTGTGCGAGCGCGGGGTGCGGAGCTTCGAGGACAGCACGCGAAACATGCTTGATCTATCGGCCATTCCCAATGTGAAGGGCCAAAGCCACCTGCCGATCATCGCGGACCCGAGCCACGCGACGGGTCGGCCTGATTTGATTCCGTCGATGGCGCTGGCGGCGATCGCGGCGGGGGCCGACGGTGTGCATGTCGAGGTACACAGTTGCCCCGAGAAAGCCCTGTCCGACGGTCCCCAAGCCCTTTTGCCCGACCAGTTCGCGCAGCTCATGGATCGACTACGACCTTTGGCCCAGCTCGCCGGCCGCACGATTGACGCCTGCGAGGGAGTTCCCACCTGAGATGAGCCTGAAACGACCTTTGTTCATTGCCGGCAACTGGAAGATGAACCCGACGACGCGCAAGGGCGCGGTTGCCCTGGCGGAGGCCGTGAAGAACGGCGTCGGCACCGAGACGGCCGTGCGCGTGGCGGTTTGCCCGCCCTCGGTCTATCTGGAAGCGGTCGACGCGGCCCTGGAGAACTCGGCGATCGGGGTCGGCGCGCAGAACATGCACTGGGAGGCCAACGGCGCGTACACCGGCGAGACGGCGGGCGCGATGCTGATCGACGTCGGCTGCACGCATGTCATCCTGGGCCATAGCGAACGCCGCCACGGCATGGGCGAGACGGATGAACAGGTCAACAAAAAGTTGCATGTCGCCCTGAAATTGGGTCTGATTCCGATCGTGTGCATCGGCGATTTGCGGGCCGAGCGCGTGGCGGGGCGGACGGAATCGGTGCTGGAGACGCAGTTGAGCGGTTCGCTTGCGGGCCTGACGGCGGAGCAGATGCCGGGAGTGGTGCTGGCTTATGAGCCGGTCTGGGCGATCGGGACCGGCAAGGTGGCCACGCCGGAACAGGCTCAAGACGCGCATGCGTTCATCCGCGGCTGGCTCGCGGGCCGGTTCGACCCGGCGATCGCGGGTCGAGTGGTCGTCCAGTATGGAGGGAGCGTGAAGGCCGACAACGCCGAAGGGCTGCTGTCGCGTCCCGACATCGACGGCGCCCTCGTGGGCGGGGCCAGTCTCAAGGCCGACGACTTCCTCGGTATCATTCAGGCGGCACGGATCGTCAACACCGCCGGCAAGTCTCTCTAGAATCTTCCCTCCCAGCGCCGCGCCGCGGGTTTCCTCTTCGTTTAAGGATGATTGCCGTGGATTTTCTGATTCCCTTGCTGAACGTGCTCCTGGTGATCGCCAGCCTGTTTTTGATCTGCCTGGTGTTGATCCAGCGCGGCAAGGGCGGCGGCCTGGCGGGCGCGTTCGGCGGCATGGGCGGTTCGAGCGCGTTCGGCACCAAGGCGGGCGACGTTTTCACCCACATCACGGTAATCACGGCGTGCGTCTGGATTGCGCTGGCGTTGATTCAGGTGCTGTTGATGAATCGCGCGGGTCGCGTTTCGGCCTATCAAGACGCCCCCGG
>JBGSYY010000466.1:0-1870 GCA_041750675.1 Isosphaeraceae bacterium
AGCCGGTGAACGTGACGTGGGTCCAAGTTGGCCCCGGCAAGTTTGTCCGGGTTGAGGCGCCGGCGACGATATCCGCTGAAATTCCTGAAGGCGTGGACCCCGCGGCCCAGGTTGAGAAACCTGAGGTCGATGCGGCACACGTGATTCCGGTTGAAGCTGAGACCGAGCCGCCGACGACCCGTGATCTTACCGATTCGGAGTTGGTGGATCGGGACCAGGAAGATAAGGACGCGTCCGGTCTGGCCACGCCCGAGGGCGAGGCGGCCGCCGCACCCGATGAGCCGGAGCCGGAAATCGATCCGGCGGCCGACGATGAACCAGACGCGGACGCTCTTTCCACGAGCGTCGGCAACGATCTCCCGCAGGCCGACGAGATCCCGTCGATCTATCCAGCCGAGGACTCCGGCACCGCGACCGCGGCGCTGGGGGAGGCGGCGATCGAGGGGAATTTGTCGGAGTTCGACGTGGATTCGCCGGTACTGGTTGTCGCCGCCGCGGAGATTCAGGCGGATCGGCCTTGTGGGGTACGACGCGGTCGATTTCTCATCCGGTTTGGCCGGCACACGGTGGGACGACGTTCGCAGCGTAGACGTAGCGTGGCACGGCGGCTGGCCTTCACGGGTCGGTCACCGTCGCCACGGTCGGCCTCACGGCATCCTCTGGACCGTGCTCATGGGAGGCACACCCCTCGAGGGCCACCGGGATGGGTCCGGCTGCGGCCGGCATGAGGCGGTCTGCCGAAATGTTGGGTAAGATAAGTTGCACTGATGAAGATACTGCTCTTGAAGCCACAACCCGCACAACGCCCTCGGGCGAACTTTTGATAACGGCCCCATGACGCGACACCTTGCCCGATTGCTTGCCGCGTGGCTCCTGATCCTGACACCTTCGATTACGGTGTTGGCCCAGCCGCCCGCGTTGTTTCCTCGGGGCTACGACCGCCACGAGGCGCTGATGACGGCCGTGAATCGAATCGCCCAGCAATGGCCGGATTCGGTTCGCGTGGTGTCGCTGGGTCGATCGGTCGAGGGCCGTGAAATTTTGATGCTGAGGCTGGGGCGGGACGATCCGCGACCCGCGCCTCCGCGGCAGGCGGTGGTGATCGTGGCGAATCTGGAGGCTGACCATGTGGTGGGCAGTCAGGTAGCGCTGCGGATGGTGGAACGACTGGCCGACGCCGACGGCGACGAGGCTGAGGTGACCGCGTTGATCGACCGACTGACGATTTATGTCGTGCCGCGGTTGAATCCGGATGGGGCCGAGCGGGTGTTGGCGGGCTCGCCGCGATTCGATATGCGGACCAATCTTCACGCGATTGACCATGACCGCGACGGCAAGCTGGGTGAAGACGGCCCGGACGACCTGGACGGCGATGGGCTTTCGCTGCTGATGCGAGTGCGGGACGAAAAGGCTGGATGGGTTGTCGATGAGCAGGACCCGCGGTTGATGCGCAAGGCGGACGCGGCGCGGGGTGAGAAGCCTGTGTTTTCGTTGTATCGCGAGGGGTTGGATAACGACGGCGACGGTCGGATTGACGAGGACCCGCCGGGGGGCGTGCAGTTGCAGCGGAACTGGCCGTATCGCTGGAGCGAGTTTGAGCTTGAGGCGGGGACCAGTCCGGGCGGCGAGGTGGAGACGCGGCCTTTGATCCGATTTCTGGTGGATCATCCCGAGGTGGTGGCGGTCTGGACGTTTGGGCTGTCGGACAATCTGGCGACGGAGCCGAAGAAGCCGGACTCGGCGCTTGACGAAGCGGATGTGCCCTTTTTCGCCGAACTGTCGCGACGGCATCAGCATTACATGGGTGAGGCGGTGAAGGCGGCGGGGCAGCCGGTTATTGCGCCGGAGCCGGCGGCGATACCGGCGGCCG
>JBGSYY010000467.1:0-7251 GCA_041750675.1 Isosphaeraceae bacterium
CGCCAAGGACGCCCCCCACCCCAGCGGTGACAACCGCTTCAAGCTCCTCGATACCGCACTCAAGAAACAACGCTACGCCGCCGATTCACTCATCGAAATCCTCCACACCGCCCAGGAGATCTTCGGCTACCTCAAGGTCGATATCCTCCACTACGTGGCGCACGCACTGAAACTGCCCCCCAGCCGCGTCTACGGCGTGGCGACGTTTTATCACTTCTTCACGTTCAAGCCCAAAGGCGACCACACCTGTGTCGTCTGCATGGGCACCGCCTGCTATGTGAAAGGCGCCGACGCCGTCCAGGCGGCGATCCAGTCGTTCGCACGCGAGCGAACCGAATTCGGCACAATCTCAGTCGAGACCGCGCGTTGCGTCGGAGCCTGTGGCCTCGCGCCCGTCGTCGTCTTCGACGGCGACGTTGTGGGTAACCTCGAAGCCGCCACCGCCTGCGAACGGATGGAGGGATGGAAGCGCAATGGACCTCAATGAGCTGATCGAACTGGGCGAGAAGGAAATCTTCCATCGCAAGCCGATGCGCATCCGCGTCTGCATGGCGGCAGGTTGCCTCTCCTCCGGAGCACGCGCCGTCGAACAAGGGCTGAACGCCGCCGTCACGGCCGGCGACCTCGGCGAAAAAGTCGAAATCTGCGAAGTCGGCTGCATGAAACTCTGCTGCGAAGGTCCGCTCGTCGCTGTCGACCCCGAAGGCTCGCTCTACCAGCAAGTCAAGGGCGACGACGCCGCCTCCATCGTCCACTCCGTCAACGGCGGCGGCCCCGCAACCGCCCGCAAGGGCGACCCCGCACGCGAGTTCTTCGCCCGCCAGCGCAGCATCGTCCTCGAAAACTCGGGCCTCATCGAGCCTGAAAAAATCGAGTCCTATATCGCCACCGGCGGCTACCAGGCCCTCTATAAGTGCCTCCGTGAAATGACCCCCCCGGAGGTCGTCGAGGAAGTCCGCGCCAGCGGCCTCCGCGGCCGGGGCGGTGCCGGCTATCCCACCGGCGTCAAGTGGGGCATGGTCGCCAAAATGCCCAGCGACCGCAAATTCGTCGTCTGCAACGCCGACGAAGGCGACCCAGGCGCCTTCATGGACCGCTCCGTCCTGGAAAGCGATCCCCACCGCGTCCTCGAAGGGATGGCCATCGCCGCCTACGCCATCGGTGCCACCCAGGGCTACATCTACGTCCGCGGCGAATATCCCCTGGCCATCCGTCGCCTCGAAACCGGCATCCGCCAGGCCAAGCGACTCGGCATCCTGGGCAGCCAGATCTTCGAGTCCAACTTCGACTTCAAGATCGACCTCCGCATCGGTGCCGGCGCGTTCGTCTGCGGCGAGGAAACCGCCCTCCTCCACTCGATCGAAGGCCAGCGCGGCGTCCCTCGCCCCCGCCCCCCCTACCCCGCCGAAAGCGGTCTCTGGGGCAGCCCCACCCTGATCAACAACGTCGAAACCTTCGCCAACGTCCCCGCCATCCTCCGCGAAGGCGCCGAATGGTTCGCCGCGATCGGCACCGAAAAAAGCAAGGGCACCAAGGTCTTCGCCCTCGCCGGCAAAATCAAAAACACCGGCCTCGTCGAAGTCCCCATGGGCGCCACCCTCCGCGAAATCGTCGAGGTCATCGGTGGCGGCGCGCCCGACGGCGGCACCATCAAGGCCGTGCAAACCGGCGGCCCCTCCGGCGGCTGCATCCCCGCCGAACTGTTCGACACCCCCGTCGATTACGAATCGCTCGCCAAGCTCGGCTCCATCATGGGCTCCGGCGGGATGATCGTCATGGACCAGACCACCGACATGGTCGACGTCGCCAAGTTCTTCATGGAATTTTGCATGGACGAATCCTGCGGCAAGTGCGTCCCCTGCCGCGCCGGAACCGTACAGCTCCATCGCATGCTCGCCCGCATCAGCGCCGGCGACGGCACCCTCGAAGACCTCAAGCAGATGGAAGCCCTCTGCGATATGGTCAAATACGCCAGCCTCTGCGGCCTCGGCCAATCCGCTCCCAATCCCGTCCTGAGCACACTCCGCTACTTCCGCGACGAATACCTCGCCAAACTCAAGGACGGCGCCCAGGCCAACGGCCAGGCCAAGGCCGCGCAAATCGCCACCCACTCCTGAGAGAACCCGCGCTCGCGATAAACCTGCCGGGAGACGACACGCGTAAGCCCCTCAGCGACGACAGAAAGAAGGACGAGCATTCATGTCGGTCAAAACGCTCACCATCGATGGAAAGCTGATCAGCGCCCACGAGGACCAAACAGTCCTCCAGGCCGCGCGCGAGGCAGGCGTCTCCATCCCAACCCTCTGCCACCTCGACGGCCTCACCAGCGTCGGCGCGTGCCGCATGTGCCTCGTGGAAATCGAGGGCAGCGGGCGCTTGCTACCCTCCTGTACCACCAAGGTCGCCGACGATCTCTCGATCCGCACCGACACCGATCGGCTCCGCGGCTATCGCAAGATGATCATCGAGCTTCTCTTCGCCGAGCGCAACCACATCTGCGCCGTCTGCGTCGCAAACGAAGCCTGCGAGCTTCAAGACATGGCCATCCGCGTCGGCATGGACCACGTCCGCTTCGATTATCTCAGCCCAAGCTGCGCCGTCGACATCAGCCACAAACGCTACGGCGTCGACCACAGCCGCTGCATCCTCTGCACACGCTGCGTCCGCGCCTGCGACGAGGTCGAAGGCGCTCACACCTGGGATATCGCCGGCCGAGGCACCTCCGCCCGGGTCATCACCGACATGGCCCAGCCCTGGGGCACCTCCGATACCTGCACCTCCTGCGGAAAATGCGTGCAGGCCTGCCCCACAGGCGCTATCTTCGCCAAAGGCATGACCGTCGCCGAGTCGCGCAAGGATCGCGGCGAGATTGGTTTCCTTGTGACCGCCCGGGAGAAAAAGCAATGGGTCGTTTGAAGTTCGCAACCGTCTGGCTCGGCGGTTGCTCGGGCTGCCACATGTCGTTCCTCGATCTCGACGAGTTCCTCTTCGATATCGCCGCCGTCGCCGACGTGGTCTTCAGCCCCGTCGGCTGCGACCTCAAGGAATATCCCCACGGCGTCGATGTCTGCCTCGTCGAAGGCGCCGTCAACAACGACGAAAACCTCGAAGCCATCCGCCAGGTCCGCGAACGCACCAAGCTCGTCGTCTCCTTCGGCGACTGCGCCGTCACCGGCAACGTCACCGCCATGCGCAACATGATCCCCGACGGCGCCAACATGGTCGCCAGCCGCTCCTATCTCGAAAACGCCGACCGCAACGCAATGGTCCCCGTCGAGGCCGGCATCGTGCCGACCTTGCTCCCCGCGGCGCTCCCGGTCCATGCCGTCGTCCCCGTCGACGTCTATATCCCCGGCTGCCCCCCCCCCGCCGACCGCATCAAGGCCGTCATCCAGCAAATCCTCGAAAAGGGCACTGCCCACCTCGAAGGCCGCAATATCAAGTTCGGTTGACCACGACACGCGCCCGCCCGATCCATTCCGCACGCTCGCTGGGAGTTCTGTCATCATGTCCAAACGCATTGTCATCGACCCCGTGACACGCATCGAAGGCCACGCGAAAATCACGATCCACCTCGACGACGACGGCCAGGTCGCCGACGCCCGATTCCACGTGGTCGAATTCCGTGGTTTCGAAAAATTCTGCGAGGGCCGCCCCTTCTGGGAAATGCCCGGGATTACCGCCCGCGTCTGCGGCATCTGCCCCGTCAGCCACCTCCTCGCCTCCGCCAAAACCGGCGACGCCATCCTGGCCGTCACCATCCCTCCCGCCGCGAATAAGCTCCGCCGGCTCATGAACCTGGGCCAGATCACCCAGTCCCACGCCCTCTCCTTCTTCCACCTCAGCGGTCCCGACCTCTTCATGGGCATGGACCACGACCCCGCCAAACGCAACATCTTCGGCCTCATCGAAGCCGACCCCGACCTCGCCCGCAAGGGCATCCGCCTCCGCCAGTTCGGCCAGCAAATCATCGCCATCCTGGGCAAACAACGCATCCACCCCGCATGGTCCGTCCCCGGCGGCGTCCGCGACCCCCTCACCGACGAAGGCCGTGCCTGGATCAAGGAACGCCTCCCCGAGTCCAAGGCAACCGTCCTCGAGGGCCTCTCCCGCCTCAAGGGCGTGCTCGACAAATTCACCGACGAGCAACTGACCTTCGGCGAATTCCCCTCCCTCTTCATGGGCCTCGTCACCCCCGAAGGCGCCTGGGAACACTACGACGGACACCTGCGGTTCACCGATTCCGAAGGCAAGATCGTCGCCGACCACCTCCACGAACGCGATTACCTCAAGTTCATCGGCGAATCCGTCCAGCCCGATAGCTACCTCAAATCCCCCTACTACCTGCCCATGGGCTTCCCCGACGGCATGTACCGCGTCGGTCCGTTGGCACGCTTGAACATCTGCACCCACATGGGCACCCCAAAGGCCGACCAGGAACTCTGGGAATACCGCGACCGCTACAAACGAACCGTCACCGGCTCGTTCCACTACCACCACGCCCGCCTCATCGAAATCCTCTGCGCGCTCGAAAAAATCGAGCAGCTCATGGAGGACCCCGAACTTTCCAGCAAGCACCTCCGCGCCGAGGCCGGCGTCAACAACCTCGACGCCGTCGGTGTCAGCGAAGCACCCCGCGGCACCCTCTTCCATCACTACAAGGTCGACGAAAACGGCCTCATCCGCTGGGTCAACCTCATCATCGCCACCGGCCAGAACAACCTGGCCATGAACAAGTCCATGGCCCAGATCGCCAAGCATTACATCAAGGACTCGAAATCCATTCCCGAGGGAATCTTGAACCGCATGGAAGCCGGCATCCGGGCCTTCGACCCCTGCCTGAGCTGCTCCACTCACGCCGTCGGCCAGATGCCGCTCCACGTGCAACTCATCGGCGCGGATGGGACCATCCATGACGAAGTCCGACGCGACTGACCCCCCCCCCGGCGTCCGCACGCTTGTCCTCGGCTACGGAAGCAGCCTCCGGCGCGACGACGCCCTCGGCGTCATGGTCGCCCACGAGGTCGAGGCTCTTGGCCTGTCCGGTGTCGAGGTCCTCACAATGACCCAGCTCGTCCCCGAACTGGCCGAACGTCTCTCCCAGTCCCAGCGCGTCGTCTTCGTCGATGCCAGGGCCGCGAAACTCAACCAGGGCGTCGAGGTCCAGCAATTCGAATCCAGCGACAACGACTCAGCGCGTGGTCTAGGCTGGACCCACGTCGCCAGCATCGAATTGCTCTTGTACATGAGTGAACGAATCTACGGCCATCGTCCCCAGGCCTGGCTGGTCTCCGTCCCGGCCTTCGATCTGGGCTTTGGCGAAGGATTGTCCGAACCCGCCATGGCAGGTTTCGCCGCAGCCGTAGCCCGCGTCCGCGAACTGCTTGCGCCCTAGGACGGTTCCGCGTCCCTGAACGCCAACGTCGGGGAAACACGCAGCCGGCTCGCGTAACCAGTCATCCCCGCGCAGGCGGGCATCCAGTTCACAATATCCCGCGCCTCAAGCTCGACCGAAATCATCCCACCACTACCCACGCGCCAAGCCCAGGAATCCCGCCCTTGAGCGCGGACCCGGCCACCCCCAATCCGCCGCGAACCCATCCAACGGCCCGTCGCTTCCTGATCCAGGGAACCGTCCAGGGCGTCGGCTTCCGCCCATTCGTGGCAAGGCTCGCCACGCGCCTCGGCCTCCACGGCAGCATTCGCAACGCCTCCGCCGGTGTGATCATCCATGTGGAAGGCCCGGAGCCTTCAATCCACGCCTTCACCACCGCCCTGACCCTCGAAGCACCACCCGCTTCACGCATCGAGTCGATCATCGAAACCCCGGAAGACCCACGCGGTGCATCAACCTTCCAGATCGAGCTGAGCGGCCCGGCCCTCTCCCCCTCCGTCCGCGTCCCCCGCGATCTGGCGATTTGCCCGGAGTGCGCCTCGGACGTCGCCGACCCCAATAATCGACGATTCGCCTATCCCTTCACCAACTGCACCGCCTGCGGTCCACGCTTCACCATCCTCGCTGGTCTGCCCTACGACCGCTCGCTCACGACCATGACCCGCTTCCCCATGTGCCCCGTCTGCGCCGCCGAGTACGCCGACCCGTCCAGTCGCCGCTTCCACGCCGAACCCAACGCCTGCCCCTCCTGCGGGCCGCGCCTTGCCTTCTGGGATCAATCGGCAACCCTGCAAACCCACGCCGAGCCCGACCTCACCGCCGCCATTCAGGCCCTCCGCAACGGAGCAATCCTCGCTCTCAAAGGCCTGGGCGGCTTCCAATTCCTCGTGCGTGCCGATCGCGAAGATGCCGTCCAACGACTAAGAACCGCGAAACATCGGCCCACAAAACCACTCGCCCTCATGGTCGCCGACATCACCGCCGCGCAAACGATCGGCATCCTCTCCCCCGACGAGCAACGCGAGCTACTCTCTCCCGAAAATCCCATCGTCCTGATCGAGCGGCGCGACGCCCCAAACGAAACACTCGCGAGGTCAGTAGCCCCCCACGTCGGCCGGATCGGCGTCATGCTCCCTACCACGCCATTGCACCTGCTCATCGCCCGAGCCATCCATTGCCCCCTCGTGGCGACCAGCGGAAACCGCGGCGACGAGCCAATCGTCACCAGCGAAACGTCCGCCGTCACGGAGCTTGGCGATATCGCCGATCAACTCCTGGTCCACGATCGCCCCATTGCCCGTCGCGCCGATGATTCCGTCGTTCAGATCATCGCCGGCCAGCGCCAGGTAATCCGCCTCGCCCGTGGCCTCGCCCCTTGGCCGCTCTCGAATCTCGAGCACTGGATCGCCCGCCACGGCGGCGCGGGTCCGGTCCTGGCCGTGGGCGGCCAGCAAAAAGTGGCGCTCGCCTTCTGGAGCGGCGAACAGGCCGTTCTGGGGCCTCATATCGGCGATCTGGACACACCCCAGGCACGCGCCGATCTCGAACGCCAGACCCAGAGCCTCACCGAACTCTACCGCTTCACCCCCCACCAAATCGCCTGCGACCTCCACCCCGATTACGTCACCACCCGCTGGGCCGAGGCCCAGGGCCTGCCCACCGTGCCCGTCCAGCATCACCACGCCCACGCGGTCGCCACCATGCTTGAGCACGACCTGCTCGATGACGAACTCCTCGCCCTTTGCTGGGACGGCACCGGCTACGGCCTCGACGCCACGATCTGGGGCGCGGAATTCCTGCGCACTCGGGTCGACGGCTTCACTCGCCTCGCTTCCTTGCGACCCCTCGCACTCCCA
>JBGSYY010000468.1:0-6003 GCA_041750675.1 Isosphaeraceae bacterium
ACGGCCCGGACGCCGACACCGTCTGGGGCGACCACATCGAGAAGCGCTCTGACCTCCACTCCGGCGACATCATCCAGTTCCGCGACGTCACCTTTGGCGGCCGCCGCCGCGTCGTCCGCAACGGCCGCGCCGTCATCGAAATCTACCGCACCACTTTCCCCCACCACACCGCCATCATCGAGAAAGTCCACGACCGCGGCCGACTTCTCACCATCCTCCACCAGAACGCCGGCTCCCCCGACGCCGACGAGGCCACCCGACGCACCGTCCAGCGCGACACCCTCCGCATCGCCGACCTCCGCCCCGGCGGCTCCCTCCTCTTCTACCGACCCAGGCCGAACACCGACAACTAGCCGTTATATCCACTCATCGGCGTCATCCCTGGATCGTCTCCTTTGCCCTCCGGCCGACCCATCCCTCATCGCTGCATCCGCTCCCTCCCACCCGCCGCTCGCAACACCCGCCCCGTCTCCCGAAAATCCTCCACCTCCGCCAGCAATCCCTCCGAGGGCATCCCAGTCCACTCAGGCAGAGTGACCCAACGCTCCTCCCCCCCCCGCGCTAGCGCCTCACCCACCCCCGCGCTAAACACACACGTCCCCGTCCGATTCAAATGCGTCAAATCCGCCAGCGCCTCCCGCGGATACCTCGCCCGCCGCCCATCCAGCACCACCAGTCGAGAAAATCGCGCCTGCAACCCCCGCAAATATCCCTCATACCCCGCGCTCAATCCCCCCCGGTCCTGCAACGTCTGCACCTCCGCCCGCACCGGCGGAATCAACCAGTAAACCGCACTCCCCTTCGCCTCCGCCAGCGCCAGAAAACGCTCCACATACGCCGCGTTCGCCCGATCAATCGACCACCCCGGCGCATACCCCGTCCTCACCAGCGTCCCGTCCGCGTCCGGCTCCCCAATCTGGTCCGCCGGCCTCACATGCGCCCCCGCGTTCACCCGCCAGTGCCGCACATGATGCGCAATCACATGCCGATTCGCGGGACGATCCCCCGCCGTCCGCCACCCCTCCGCCGCCGCTCGCACCTCATGGCGCATTTTCACCGACGGCAACGCCTTCGCCAGCAGCAACTCCAGCCCATACTCCGCATCACCCATCGTCGCCGCCAAATCGATCAACTCCCCCGCATCCAGAAGCTCGGGCCAAAGCCGCGTCAACTTCTTGGGATCATCCCACAGCAAACCCCCGTCAATACAAACCGCCGACGGCCTCGCCCCCGACTCCACCGCCCGCTTCAGTAAGAAGTAAGACGAAGGAGCCATCCCATTAAACACCGCCAGGTTATACGCCCGACGCCCCGACTCCCGCTCCACCACCTTCGGCGCCACCCCCTGCATCACCTGGCTATCACCAAAAAACAAGATATCGGCCCCCTTGGCCTCATCCCCTGCCGCCGCCCGACCCGCCTCGGCCCACGCCGCCGCCCACATCGTCGTCAGATCACGCTCCCGACGCCCCAATCCCCACTCAACCACCATCACCAACGCCAGCATCCCCACCACGCTCGCCGGTGCCCACGTCTTGCGAAGCCGTCCGATGATCCGGCCCATGGGCAACCTCTCCCGAATGTCGACCGTTTCGGCCTCCACCTCCCCCAACCGCAAGCCTGGACACTCGTATCACTTACCCGCTAGGGGGTCAACCCGACCCCCACACCAATCGCTTGAACAGTTCATACGGGCATCCGTCAGGAAACACCACACGAACCCGAAACATCCCCTCAACCTCTCGCACACATTCAAGAACCTCGCCGGAGAACTTCCCCGCGCTCCCCTCGGAAGCCAGCCACATCTCCACCGGCCGACCCACCACCGGCTCACCATCCACCACCAGCGAGGTTCCCCCCATCCCAATCTCCAGCAACTCCCCATCCCCCACCACCCAGCCAACCTCACTCCGCCACTGCAACCGTACCGTACACCGCGAAACCGGATAGCGCAACGCCGACCGCCGCTCACGGCTATCCACCACCGATCGCCCCCGCCGACGCTCCTCCAGCTTGCTCCAAACTTCGACCCCGGAGGTCGCCTCGCCCGCCGATTCACTCATTTCGACTCCCGCCATCAGTGCCTCCCCAGACAACCCGTTGATTCTCATCAATCAGACAACAAACGACCCGTTCCGGTTCAATCCGTCACGTTTCTCAGGGCCTACCCACGCCCCCGCCGTGCCACGCCAAAACCGGGCCTTCCCACGACTTCGATATCTAAAAACCTCCTTGCAACCCCACTCCCGGATCGCACCCGCCCACCCGGCAGGTCGGTCGCTCCCTCTCAACCAAGACTCTAGGCCACGATCCCCCGCCCCCTCACCGCTCGCGCCTTGCGACTCCTGATCCGCCGATCGCTTTTCCCGACCCCTTACCCACAAACCACCACCCCCCCACCCCCGACAAATCCCACCAACCCGCGCAACCCGCACCCCACGAGTCCTGCATCCCCGGCTTTCCGAACTACCAACACCCCCCTCCGCCGATCCTCTGGGAGACATCATGCCGTGGCTCACCACAAAGGGGCCGCCGCGTGACGCTTCTCCACTCAGGACGGACGGGGAGGATAGGATGCCACGCCATCGCGACCAACGCATTTCCGCCAGGTTTCGACCCTCTCTCGACGGGGCCAAACTCCCCCTCGAACCACGCCTGCTCCTCTCCCGAATGACCCCACAACTCCGCATCGCCCAGCTTCGCGAGGCCCGCCTCGAACGGCTCCAGGCACAAAAGGTCGCCGTTACGTCCGGGACCAAGCACGCCCCGCCCATCACCCCACGCTCCGGCGTCGATTCCGACGGCGTCCCACAATCCCCTAAGCCCTACGTCCAGACCGGCGTCGTCTCCAGCGGCCGCGGCGCCGCCATGATCGACGTCGATGGCGAGTTCTACGTCGCCCACATGAGCGGCGGCGGAACCGTCCGCGCCAAGTCCGCCCCCGACGGTCGAGTCGACCTCACCGTCTACGGCAGCCGTCCCAACTCCGTCCTGTCCATTGATCCCGAAACTCCCACCCGCGGCCAGAACGACGCCCACCAGTTCGCTGCGGGAACCGCTTACCAGGACGGCCTGCTCCACGTCCGCAACATCACCGTCGTCAACGGCAAGATCAGCCAGATCGTCGGCTACCGCACCGCCGACGTCTCCGGTGCCATCACCGTACGCGGCCAAAACATCCCCCAGCCCAGCGTCAGCCGCATCGCCTTCTATGCACTTCGCCCAGGCGCATCCATCGACGTCGTCGGCGATCTCGACACCCTCGACATCATCGATACCATCGCCCTCGACGGTGGACCCGGAATCCGCGTCTCCCGCGACCTCAACTGGTTCAACACCGGTTCCTCCGTCATCCTCGTCAACGGTGCCTCCATCCAGGTCGGCCGCGATATCGGCCTCGTCGCCCAGGCCGCCAAGGGCACCGGCCCCGCCGGGCAGGGCGGGCTCATCCCCGGCGACCTCATCATCGGCAACGCGTCCACCATCACCGTCGGCCGCTTCGTCGACGCTCCCATCATCGTCCAGGGCTCCTCCCTCGGCATCGCCAACGTCCCCGCCAACGTCGCCGCCGCCATCTCCGTCCTCGGCGTCCGCGCCTGAGCCCCAACAACAACTCGCTCAACGACCCACGACCCCGGCAACGTCCCCCTTACGGACGCCCGCCGGGGTCGCCCCCATTCGCACAACCCCCTGGCTCCCCAACCTCCATCTGTCGAGAATCAAACATCCAGCCTCTCGACTTGAGCTTTCTTTCCCCATCTGCGTTATCGGCCAACCATCCTTTACACCGTGCGGACCCCTCGCCCCTCACACCATGAAAATCACCCTCTGCGGCGCGGCCGGCGAAGTCACAGGCTCCGCCTATCTCGTCGAAACCCGCTCGGCCCGCGTCCTGGTGGATTTCGGTCTCTTCCAGGGCCGAGGGGCCACCGACGCCAAGAACCGCTCCATCAAGCCCATCGATCCCAAACGCCTCGACGCCGTTGTCCTTACCCACGCCCACCTCGATCACTGCGGACGCCTCCCCATCCTCGCCCGCCGCGGCTTTCGCGGTCCCATTCACGCGACCGCCGCCACCGCCGACCTCGCCGAACTGATCCTCCTCGACTCCGCTCATATCCAGGAGGAGGATACCGAACGCCTCAACCGACGCCGCGTCCGCCAGGGTAAGCCCGAAGTCGAATCGCTCTACTCCACGGCCGACGCCGAAGCAGTCCACTCCCGCTTCCAATCCATCAATTACGGCGAGCGCCGCGACATCGCCGACGGCATCTCGATTCGTCTCGTCGACGCCGGCCACATGCTCGGCTCCGCCAGCGTCGAGATGACCATCTCCGACGGGCAAGCCACCGAAAAAATCGTCGTCTTTTCCGGCGATATAGGCACCCTCCACACTCCCATGCTCCGCGACCCCACTCCTCTTCCCGCCGCCGACCTCGTCTTCCTCGAATCCACCTACGGCGACCGCGACCACCGCCCGCTCGATCAAACCCTCGTCGAATTCCTCGAAATCCTCAAAGATGCCGTCAACGCCCGCGAACGCGTCCTCGTCCCCGCCTTCGCCGTCGGCCGTTCCCAGCAAATCCTCTATCACCTCGCCGAGTTCATCCGCGATAGGGCCATCCCGCCCATCCCCATCTTTCTCGATAGCCCCATGGCCATCAAAGCCGTCGAGATCTACCGCAAGCACACTCAACTCTTCGACCAGGAAGCCCGTCAGCTCGTTCGCGAAGGCAATTTCCATCACGACCTCGCCTCCCTCCACCTCACCCGCACACCCGACGAATCACGCAAGATCAATAACTTTCGCGACGCCGCCGTCATCATCGCCTCATCCGGCATGTGTGAGGGCGGCCGTATCCTCCATCACCTTCGCCATAATCTCTGGCGCACCTATGTTCACCTCGTGTTTGTCGGCTACCAGGCCGGAGGCACTCTCGGCGAACGCATCGTCCACGGCGCGAAACAGGTCAAAATCTTCGGCGAACCCGTCGCCGTTCAGGCCAAAATCCACACCCTGGGCGGCTTTTCCGGGCACGCCGGACAGTCGGAGCTGCTGGACTGGTTCGGCCACCTGGCAGGTTCCCAGCCCAAGGTCGTCCTCACTCACGGCGAAGACAACCCCCGCGCCGCCCTCCAGGCCCAAATCCGTTCTCGCTACCAGCTCGATTCCCACCTTCCGCTACTCGGTGACGTCATCGAGCTTTAGAACATCTCGACGTACGCTGGCTGGCTCCGGGTCCTCGACGAGCCTTTCCCAGCTCCGTCACGTGCTCTGAGCCTCCGCCAACCCCACCGCTACCTCCCCAGCCAACCGCGCATTCGCCTCAATCAAGGACCGATTCGCCGCCAGGCTCCGCCCAGCTGTTGCCCGCCTTATGCTCGACAGCAAGAACGGCGTCACGGCCTTCCCCTCGATACCCTGGCACGCGGCATCCGCCAGCGCTCCCGAAAGCGCCGCCTCCATTTCCCCGCGCGGAATCTCCAACTCCGCCAAAACCGGCTGTCCCAAAACAATCGCCCCGGGAACTCCCAACCCACGGTGCGACGCAACCACCTTGACCACTTCCTCCGCCGAGTCGGCCCGCCAGTCCACGGTCAGCCCACTCCCCACCGTGGTGAACGCCGGCCATTGATCCGTCCTGAAACCCAACACCGCCACGCCCCGCGTCTCCAACGCCTCAAGCGTCGCCGGCATATCCAGGATCGACTTCACCCCAGCACACACAACCAAGCATCCATCCGCACGTCCCAGCTCATCCAGGTCCGCGGAAACATCAAAAGTCTCACCCGCGCCCCGATGGACGCCCCCCAGGCCACCGGTCGCCATCACCTGAATCCCCGCCCGACGCGCCAGGAACAACGTCGAGCCTACCGTCGTCGCCGCATCTCGCCCCAAACCTGTGACAATCCCCAGCTCACGACGCCCCGCCTTGACGAATCGGCGCGACTCTTGCGCCAACAACTCCAATTCACTCTCCGTCAGCCCGATCCGCACCTTGC
>JBGSYY010000469.1:0-6173 GCA_041750675.1 Isosphaeraceae bacterium
AGCCGGGGCGAGCCCGGCTGCGTTGCGGACGTACATGGCGTTGAGCAGGGCGGGATCGTTGGCCGCGCTGTAGCTGGCGCGGCCTTCGTCGCAGATCCAGTAGTCGTTGACGTGCGGATTGTAGCGGGCGCGAAACCGCCAGAGCTGGCCCTTGTTCTCCTCCGCCAGGATGTTGCAGCCGGTCGAGCAGCGGGTGCAGATCGATTCATGACGGTCGAGGAACCAGTAGCGCTGCTTGTGCAGGAAGTCCTTATCGAGCAAAGCGCCAACCGGGCACAGATCGACGACGTTGCCGGCAAGTGGGTTATCGAGTGGCTCGCCCGGGAAGATGTCGATCTCGGCGTGGCTACCCCGGCGCATGACCTGAAGCTCGCCGGTGTGGGTGATTTCGCGTGCGAAGCGAACGCACCGCGTACACATGATGCACCGGTCCTGGTTGAGCTGGATCTGGTCGGAGACGCTCTTGCGGGGGTTAACGATGCGCTCCTCGACGAAGCGGTGGACCGCCTGGCCGTGCTGGTAGCTGTAGTCCTGAAGCCCGCACTGGCCGGCCTGGTCGCAGACCGGGCAATCGAGCGGGTGGTTGATCAGCAAGTATTCCATGATCATGGCCTGATGGGCCTTGACCGCGTCGCTGTCGGTGACGAGAACGGTGCCGTCCTTGGCCGGCGTCTGGCAGCCGGGCACCATCTTGGGGATCATCTTGACCTCGCCGGTGGCGGGGTCCTTGCTGCCCACCTGGATCTCGCACATGCGGCAGTTGGCGACGACCGAAAGCGCCGGGTGCCAGCAGTAGTAGGGGATCTCGACGCCCACGCGCATGGCGGCCTGGATCGCGTTGAGCTTCTCGCCTTCGGGCAGGGTGTAATCCTTGCCGTTGATCGTGATGGTCGCCATCGTTCGGTCGGGCCTCGGGGTCTCGCGAGAGATTGCGCGATTCTGTGATGCGTGTATATATGTATTTTCGTATAACGAAGAGAGGACGCCGGCTCAGGGCCCGGGTATGGCCGCGACGGCGGCGGGCCGGGCCGCGAGCGCGGCCGCTTTCAGTTGAATCTGGTGGAGCACAACGGGGTCGGTCGGCTTGCCGCGGGCGACAGCTTGTTGAAGCGGCGTGACGGCGGCGGCGGGGTTCTGGTGCGTGCGAATGTAATCTTCGAACTCGGGGCGGAACTTGTCGAGTGCGTTGCGGATCGGCCACGCGGCGCCGTCGGCGAGTCCGCAGATGGTGGTGCCCGGGGTGATACCCATGTTCTGGGCGAGGTGGCGGAGGATGTCGAGGTCTTCGATGCGGCCGCCGCCCGCCTTGATCCGGGTCATGGTCTTGGAGAACCAGGTCGTGCCTTCGCGGCACGGGGTACACTGACCGCAGCTTTCGTGGGCGAAGAAGCGGCAGGTGTTATGCAGGTAGTCGACCATGCTGGTGTGGTCGTCCATGACGGTGACCGCGGCCGTGCCCAGGCCAAGGCAGCCGGTCTTGCGGATGTCCTCGAAGTCGAGCTTGGTGTCCAGTTCGGCGGCGGACATAAGGCCCATGCTGATGCCGCCGGGCACGACGGCCTTCACCTGCCGCCCCTTCCAGCAGCCGCCACCGTGCTCGTCGATCAGCTCGCGGGCGGTGACGCCCAGGGGCAGCTCGACGCAAACCTGGCGGTTCACGTGGCCCGAGATGGTGTAAAGCTTGGGGCCGTAGCTCTTGGGGGTGCCGATGGATTTGAACCAGGCGGCACCGCGGTCGAGAATGTGGGGGACGCAGCACAGCGTCTCGACGTTGTTGACGACGGTCGGCTTGCGAAACGCTCCTTCGATGGCCGGGAACGGCGGCTTGATGCGGGGCCAGCCGCGCTTGCCCTCAAGGCTCTCGATCAGGCCGGTCTCCTCGCCGCAGATGTAGGCTCCCGCGCCGCGGTGAAGGTAGATCTCAAGGTCGAAGCCGCTGCCGTGAATATTCTTGCCCAGATGGCCGGCGGCGCGAGCTTCGTCGATGGCACGCTCGAGGATACGGAAGGCGTTGATGTATTCGAAGCGGAGATACAGATAGGCGACCGAGGCGCGGGTGGCGAAACAACCCAGGAGGATCCCCTCGATCAACTGGTGGGGGTCGCGCTCCATGAGCTGGCGGTTGTTGAAGGTCGCCGGCTCGCTTTCGTCGGCGTTGATGCACATCAGGGTTTCCTTCCGGTCCTTGGGAAGGAAGGTCCACTTCATGCCGGTGGGGAAGCCGGCGCCGCCGCGTCCGCGCAGCTCGCTTTCCTTGACGAGCTGAACCACGGCGTCGGGGCTGAGGTCCTTCAGAACGCGGCGCGCGGCCTGGTAGCCGCCTCGTGCTTCGTAAACGGGGAGGGTATGGGCGTCGGGGATGGCGAAGTTGCGGGTAAGAACAGGCTCGAACGCGGGCACGGGTCACGCCTCCTGGGGCGGTCTTCGGTCGTTATGAATTCTCAAAATGCGGTTTCAGGATTGCCGGGGGTCGCCGGGGGCGGCCAGGGCCCGATTGAGGCGGCGGAGGATAATGCGGTCGGTTTCCTGGTCGCCGCGATGATCGTCGGTGCCGGCCAGCTGGAGCAGCCATTCGCGCGAGGTCGGCCGGCTGAGCAAGCGGATCACGCCACTATGGCGCGGGAACGGGCGGAGGTTTTTGGCTGAGTTCATGGGGATCACCGGGTTTCCTTCTCGTTCTCACGCGTAGGGGAGAGTAGGTCGGGGAGGAATCGGTCGAAGTCCTGGTGGTGCATGAGGGAAATCAGTGTCGGGTCGATTCGGCGGCAATGACGGGGGTCGGTGGCGGGTCGGCCACGGGACCCTGGCGGGCCAGTTCGAGGACTCGGTCCATCGAGGGTTCATCGAGTGGGCCGTAAATGCGGCCGTCGTCCGAGAGGGCGGCGGGGGCGTAGTCGCACAGGCCCAGGCACTCGGCCAGCTCGATCGTGATCTTGCCGTCGGCGGAGGTGCCGCCCGGTTCCACGCCCAGGCGCTGGCACGCGTGGCGGAGCAGCTCATCGCCGCCGCGGAGAGCGCAGGAAATGGAGCGGCACACCCAAACCCGGACGTCACCCAGCGGGGCCTGAGAGAAGAAGCCGTAAAAGCTCATTGTGTCGTGAACTTCGGCGGGGGTGATCTCAAGCAGCTCGGCGATCTCGGCCATGGCCTGGTTGGGGACGCAGCGGAAGTGCTCCTGCACCAGGTGGAGTGCGGGCAGAGTCACCGCGCGCTTGCTGGGGTAGCGTGGGAAGAAGGCGCGGATCTTCTCGCGAAGCGGTTCCGAGAGGATGGGGCCAGTGGTGGTGGTCGTGGTCATTTCGGAGTGGCCTTGAGGGGTGGCTTGAACTTTCGAGTCGCCCCGATGGGGGCTTCAGGGACGGCGTGTAGCCCACGCCCTATGGTCAGGATGGCCGAAAAATCAGCGGTCCAGCTCGGCGGCGATGATGTTAAGGCTGCCGAGCACGGCGACGATGTCGGAGATGACATGGCCGCGGATCAGCTCGGGGAAGATGGCGAAGTGGATGAACGAGGGGGGGCGGGTGCGGACCCGCCAGGCGGTCTGGGTGCCGTCGGTGACCAGGTAGTAGCCCAGCTCGCCATTGGGGCTTTCCACGGCGGCGTAAACTTCGTTGACCGGGCTTTCGGGGCCTCGGTTGGGCATGATCAGCTCGAAGTGCTGGATCAGACCCTCCATGCTATTGTAAACGGTCGATTTGTCGGGCAACGGGAACTTGTCCGAGATGGCGACGTTGACGGGCCCGTCAGGCAGGTTGGCAACCGCCTGGCGGACCATCTTGAGGCTTTGCAAGATCTCCTCGAAGCGGACCTGAAACCGCGCGTAGCAATCGCCTTCGAGGGCGTACGGCACTTCAAAATCCAGCTCGGGATAAGCGAGGTACGGTTCGTCCTTGCGGAGGTCGTAGAGCACGCCGCTGGCGCGCGCTAAAGGTCCAGAGACCGACATCGCGACCGCCCGCTCCTTGGTCAGGGTGCCGATGCCTCGGGTGCGCTCGAGAAAGATCTTGTTGCGCATCAACAGCTTCTCAACGTCGCGCATCGCGGCGGGAAGGCTGGCCAGCATTGCGTTGATCCGCTCGATCACACGAGGAGTGAAGTCCTGCATCACGCCGCCCACGCGGGTATAGCCCGGATGAAAGCGGTAGCCGGACATTTCCTCGTAAACGTCGTAAATCAGCTCGCGCTGGTTGAAAACGTAGAGAAAGGCGGTGAAGGCACCGAGATCGAGCGCCGCGGCACCCACGCAGAGCAGGTGGTCCGAGATCCGCGAAAGCTCGCCGATGATCGTGCGGATGTACTTGCAGCGGGGGGTCAGCTCGATGTCGAGCATCTTCTCCACGGCGTTGTGCCAGGCGATCTCGTTATAAGGCGGGCTGATGTAGTTCTTGCGGTCGACGATGGTGACGTACTGGTTGAACGTCAAATGTTCGCCGAGTTTCTCAAAGCCCGAGTGAAGGTAGCCGATATGCGGGGTGGCCTTGAGGATGCGCTCGCCGTTCAGCTCCAGCACGAGTCGGAGCGTGGTGTGTGTGGCGGGGTGCTGGGGGCCGAAGTTGAGGGTCCAGTGGTAATCGGCCTCGCGGGGGCCGGCGGCGGCTCCGGCGTCCAGTTCATCTTCCAGGAGGTTTGAGGCCATGATCGGCGATCCTTATCGGGGCGAAAGCAATCTCGATGAACGCGTGGGTCGCGACCGAACAGGTCAGGATTGGTCGCGCGTGAGGCGGGGAAAGTTGTGACGCTCACCGCGGCCGCGAAGGGGGTAGTCCTTGCGGAGCGGGAAGGACGTGAACTCGTCGGGCATCAGGATGCGTCGGAGGTCGGGGTGACCCTCAAAACGGATGCCGAACATGTCGAAGACCTCGCGTTCCATCCAGTTCGCGCCGGGCCAAAGCGAAACGACGGAAGGCAGAACCGGGTCGGGGCCGTCGTCGACGCCGACCTTGAGGATGACGCGCTCGGTGGTTAGTTGGTTGAGTAGGAGGTAGTGAACCTCGAACCGTCGGCCGGTGAGGCTGGGCTGGGGGTATTTAAGGTAGTCGGTCGCGCCCACCTCGCTGAGGAAGTGGAAGCCCCCATGATCGCGAAGGACAGTCAGAGCGGCGTGCAATTGATCCGGCTCGACGACAAACCGAAGGTTGTCACTGAACGTGCTGGCGCGAACCGACTCGGTCGAGCCGCCGAGCACCGGCGTGAGCAGGACCGAGAGCCGGGCCTGGCGATCGGCGATCGGGTTCTTGGTGCTGGAGGCGGTGGTCATGGTCGAGTGAAGCTCGGGGAGGGATCAATGGCCAATGGTCGAGATCATGGGTTGGAACGAGGGCTGCCCACGGACGCCGCGCCGCCGGGCAGGCGGTAGCCGAAGCGAGCCTCGTCGCCACGCTCGGAAAGAGAACCGGCGGACAGGTTGCGGGCAGCGTCGAGCATCCGCTCCTTGATGAGTTGCTCGGGAAGGGCAGTGCCGTTGAGGCGTCCGCCGCGCTGGATTTTGTCCTGCATGTCCATGAGCGAGCGGAGAATTTGCTCGGGCCGCGGCGGGCAGCCCGGAATGTAAACATCGACGGGCAGGAAGCGATCGACGCCTTGCACCACGGCATACGTGTCGAAGACGCCGCCCGTGCAGGCGCAGGCACCCATGCTGATGCACCACTTCGGCTCGGGCATCTGCAGCCAGATGCGCTGAAGGACGGGAAGCATCTTCATGACCACGCGACCCGCGACGATCATCAGGTCGCACTGGCGAGGCGAAAACCGCATCACCTCAGCGCCGAAGCGCGAGATGTCGAAGCGGCTGGCTCCCACCGCCATCAATTCGATACCGCAGCACGCAGTCGCGAAGGGCATGGGCCAGAGGCTGTATTTACGACACCAGTTGACGGCGGCATCGAGAGTCGTGACCTGAATGCCCTCGGGTAGGTCGACGCCGCCGGCCTGACTCAGTTGGCGCGCGTTGTTACCGAGGACGACAGGCGAAGCCGTCGCCGTAATGGGCCGCACGGCGGGTTCTAGCGCCATTCAAAGACTCCCTTTCGCCAGGCGTAGGCGAACGCCGCGGAGAGCACGGCGATGAATACCAAAATTTCCAGGAAGACGATGGTGCGGAAGACGGGTGGGATACCGATGCCCAGGCTGGCGACGACCGGTACGGCGGCCTCGGCCGCGACAACGGGATCGAC
>JBGSYY010000470.1:0-7149 GCA_041750675.1 Isosphaeraceae bacterium
GGTGGGCGGCTTCCTCGGCGCGGAGGCGGGATTCGGCGAAGCCGGGATCGGCGGCGTCGATGGCCATGGCCTGATAGGTGAGGTGGATCGCTCCGCCGGCGAGGGCGAAGAGGAAGCCGACGGCGAGGAAGTGGGCGAAGCGGCGGGGGAAGAGTTTGTCGAGGAAGGGGAGCAGGACCAGGATCATGAGGACGACGCCGGGAATGGCGACGGTTCCCAGGGTTTCGATCTGGGAGGCGGACAGGTTGTAGCCCTTGAGCCACTGAGGGAGCTGGTTGAGGAGCTGGAAGAGGGAGAGGAAGTACCACTCGGGGCGCGCGGGGTAGTCGCTGGAGGCGGGGTCGGCGGGGGCGTCGAGGGGGATGCCGTGGCCCTTGAACTGCTCGTAGAGGGTGAAGCCGGCGATGATGGCGACGACGACGGCGACTGCGGCGGTGTCGAGGAAGACCTGGCGGGGCCAGAACTTATCGACGACTCCTTTGGTCTCGACCGGGTGGGTGACGCCGTGGCGGCGGAACAGGGCGATGTGGACGACGAGCAGCAGGACGAGCAAGGCGGGCAGGACGGCGACGTGGAGGGCGAAGAAGCGGGTGAGTGTTTGGTTGCCGTATTCGCTGCCGCCGACGACGAGTTTCTGGACGGCGGGGCCGATGATGGGGGCGTTGCCCATGATGTTGGTGGCGACCTTGGTGGCCCAGTAGCCTTTTTGGTCCCAGGGGAGGAGGTAGCCGGTGAGGCTGAGGCCCATGGTCAAGAACAGCAGAATCAGGCCAAACCACCAGTTGAATTCGCGTGGGGAGCGGTAGGCCCCGGCGAGCACGACCTGGAAGAGGTGGAGGCCGAGCAGGACGACCATGGCCTGCGCGCCGAAGTGGTGGAGGCCGCGGATAAACCAGCCGAAGTCCATCACGTTGGTGATGTAATAGACGCTGCCCCAGGCGGTGGTGGACGAGGGGCTGTAGGTGGTCATCATCAGGACGCCGGTGACGGCCTGGATGAGGAAGGAGGCGGTGAGGCAGGAGCCGAAGACGTAGCGCCAACGAGCGCCGCCGGGGATGGGTTCGTTGAGGGCTTCATGGATGACGCCCTTGTAGCCGGTGCGGGCTTCGATCCAGTTGGTGAGTGAATTAAGCAAGGGGAAGCTTCTCCTCGGAGCCGGTCCGGAAGCGTTGGAACTTGACGCGAATGGGCGTGTTTGTGGCGGCGATGGAGGCGGGGTCGATTTCGAGGCGGTCCATGGGTCGGGGGGGGATGGCGTTGATGCGTTCGCCGTCGAGCAGGAAGGCGGAGGCGTGACAGGGGCAGAAGAAGGACTGGCTGTCGCCGGTGAGGTTGATGGCGCAACCGAGGTGGGGGCATTCGGAGGTGAAGGCGATGAGGGGTTGGTCGGCACCTGGGGCGTTGCGGACGAGCCAGACGGAACCGACGGGTTCGGGGGGGTATTTGACCCAGGCGTCGGTGCGAGTTTCGACGATGGGGAACTGGCGGGGGACGCCGGGTGTGAGTTCGTCGAGCGTGATGGGCAGGGCGCGGAACTCGCCGGCGGCTTCCTTGCGGCCGAGGGGGTCGAGGAGGTACTTGACGCCGGGGATCGCGACGACGAGGGCGACGGCCGCGCCGAGGAGGTTTGTGAGGAAAACGAGGAGGCCGCGACGGGAGACGTTTTCGGGTGGGTGATCGACGGGGGTGGGTTCGAGCGGGAGGGGTTGGGGTCGGTCAGTCATGATGGTGGGACTCGTGGAGGGAAGGCGAAATTCCTGGGTTGTTGGCGGGGCGATGGATCGCTCGAAGGATTCCGTGCGTTCGCACTGGCCGAGCCAGTGGCACCCGCGAGGGAAGGTCTCGATCGATACGCAAGAACATCATCAGGAATTGGAGGGTGGTTATTGGGAATACCTGGAGGGAGGACTTTCCGGGTGATGTTCCGGGGGTCGGGTTTGCGGCGTGTTCGACTCCAGCGGGTGGTCCGTGAGGCGGAGAGGGAGGGCGAATGGATCCCCGCCTGCGCGGGGATGACGTTGGCCCAGGCTCCGGGTCTTCGAGGAGTTGAGATTTACTGGGGTGCGTTTGATGTCTCATCCCACTGCCGGCGAACGGCCTGGAGCACTTTGGGGATCATTTCGGTGAGGGGGTCGGGGAGATTTGCGCCGGCGGCTGCGTGGTGGCCGCCACCGCCGAAGTGGGCGGCGAGGGCGGCGCAGTCGAAGTTGGTGCGGGTGCGGATGCTGAGCTTGCTGCCGCCCTTGAACTGTTCGATGAAGAGGAGGCCGACCTCGACGCCCTCGATGCCGACGGTGTAGTCGATGAGATCCTCGGTTTCCGGGGGGATTGCGCCGGTGGCGGCGAAGTCGGAACGGGTGACGGTGGCGTAGGCGATGCGGCCGTCGTCCGCGAAGGTGAGGTGGGAGAGGGCCTTTCCGAGCAGCTTCATGCGGCCGGGGGTGTTGCGCTCGAAGAGGCGGCGATAGATGGCGTGGACGTCGGCGCCAGCCTCCATGAGCGTCGCGGCGGCGCGGAAGGTGGAGGGTTTGGTGGAGGGGTGGCGGAACCAGCCGGTGTCCATGGCGAGAGCCGTCATGAGGCCGGTGGCCATGGTGGGTGAAATGGGGATATCGAGGGCTTGGGCTGCCTCAAAAACGAGGATGCCGGTGGCTTCGGCCTTGGTGTCCTTGAGGACGAGGGCATTCAGGTCGTCGTGACTGACGTGGTGGTCGATGACGACGCGGGTGCCGGGGAACTGGCGTGTGAAGTCGGCCATTTCGGCGAGTTGGGGCCAACTGGAGAGGTCGAGGATGATGAGCGCGTCGTAGTCGATGAGTTCGGCGGTGGTGGCGGTCGGGTCGCCGAAGCGGGTGATGCGGCCGGTGGGGTCGTTGAGGAAGTCGTAGCGGGGCGAGACGGGGCTGGGGGTGACGATGCGGGCGGATTTGCCTCGGGCTTCGAGCAGGCCGGCCATGCCGACGGCGGAGCCGAGGGCGTCGCCGTCGGGGCGGACGTGGGTGGTGACGAGGAACCGATCGTGCCTGGCCAGGACGTCGGCGAGTGGGGACCAGTCGATCGGCATGAGGGGGAGATGTTGGTGGAGGGTTGGGGCGGGGCGGTGCGATTAAGGAGAGAGTGGTCCAATTATAAGTGGGTGCGTCAGGCTGCCGCAACGGAGGGGGCCCGGTTGGCACGTATCGCGACGGGTCGGAGGTGAAGGTTTGCTCCGCCGGGGCCACCCGCCCGCGCCGGGAGCCTAGCAAAGAGCTTGCTTCTCCGGGGGCTTACGGCTTGCCTGGGACGACCTGGTCAAGAAGGTGTCGGAAAGGCAAGACACTGGCCGAGCCAGTGGCACCCAATTTGCTCATTTATGTTCACCAGTGCCACACCGCCGGCGGGGTGGGGGCTACATGGATCGGGTCGGAGGGAGGTGGCGAACGAATTGGAGAAATACCAGATTGGCGAGCTGACGGAGGGCCGAGGCACGTTTTGTTGAACAACCTCTTGTGGCTTCGCCAACCCGTTTGCGGATAAACGGGGCCACCCGCGAATCGCTATTTGCGCTGCTCCTGTCTCCTGAAAGGTTCGCCTAGCAGCTTTCGCCACGCTTGGTGCTGTGTATCGGTCAAGACGGCGTTCAATCGAAGCTGAGCTTCGGCTTGAGCGGCATGCGTGAGATCAGAAGTTGGCTTATCGGTAAGCTCCCCTCTGCTTGTAGCGATGCGCCGGATCTCGGCTTTATATTCCGAGATTACGGAGATCACCACTTCCGTTTGAATCTCTGATAGATTGACCGCTTTCTGGATAATCTCTTCAGAAAGAGCATGTAAGCCTCGACGCTGGAGCTCAATTTGCCGGAACCTTCGAAGTTGCGAGCGATCCAAGACACGCGCCACTGCATCTCTCCATGTCTCGTCGAGGGGCCGCAGAGAGTCACGTAGCCGCGACTCTCTTGTTTCAGGATCGAGACCCTCCAAGGAGGTCAAGACTTCTCGTAGTTTTGAAAGTGAATCTCGAGCGAGTTTGTTTGCCCCTTCGATCTGCTTGGGGCTCATGAGTAGGTGTTTCTGAACATCACGTCGAGAAGAGATGCACAGTAGTTCACACTTGGAACTCCAAGATCAATATCAGGTGTCGCTTGAAGACAGTTCGCAAAACAAGTTGCGATAGTCATGATCCAATAGTGCGCCTTGTAATCGTAAATATGTGACAGCACCACCTTCAACAGAGAACCGTAGCCAGAATGTAGGCATGGCATGGTGTATTGCCTCCTGGGGGGATAATCTGGTGTCAGTTCTGTTGCTCGACGCGCGATAAAATGAACTGACACCGGGTTACGTTCTCACATATGTCATTGCTTCGAATATCTGCTCTTTTCATCCACCTTTTCCAAAAACTCGTCAATCGTTGAAACAACACTCAACGCCTCGGCCTCCGAGAGCGCTATTCCAAACCTATAGGTCTCTTTCAGATACTCGACGGCGATACTACCACGATCAAAACCCAGCATTGTTTCCAGGAACTTCCAAGATCCATACAAATTCCGACTCTGAACCGGAAGTGGCTCAGGTGAAAAACGTAGGTTGCTAAGTTCCATAATGTTGAATCTACGTACCTGGTGAAACCAGGGGATGACGAGTTCAATACTCAGACAGTGGGGGGTTGCGACTACACGTTCGCGGCCCCAAATATAATAAAGCCACACGCGTACGATGACGGTTCCTACCAGACACCAAACTGGAACCCAGATGCCGAAAGTCAAAAGTAGCATCGGCCAGTCAGACGCCAGTTTGGAAAGAACTTGCGTGCAATGTTCGTGTGGAAGCTGGGACTGTTGACACAGCAGGAAAAAGATTATGAGGGCGGGTATCCATGATAACGCTGCCAATACTCCAATCGACCAAAAGATGACGAATATGGATAGCGCTATGAAAAAGGAGACGTACCGTATTGGCGCGATGGTCACTTCTAGTTGCCCTGGTGTGTTACCGTTGGTTCGAATCCGATCAGATTGAGTAGTTTCTGACTTTCCCATTGCGCTCATCCCTGACGTACGTGGCGTCACCATTTTGGTAAATATGAATATGAAGTCCAGGAAAGGGGTCAGGACTCATTGATCGGCAACCACGCATACTTTACGACCCTTGGGTCGTAAGCTAGCGTCGTAGGGATCGTGCCGTTGTTCCAGTAAATCGAAGTGGCAAATCTAGGTAAAGAGGGCGTCGACCGCCCTGCCCCCTTCGACGAGGGTGACGGGGCGGCCCTGGGGGTCGTTGAGGCGCAGGGTGGGGTCGATGCCGAGGGCCTGGTAGATGGTAGCGGCGAGGTCTTCGGGGGTGATGGGGGTGTCGAGGGCGTAGGCGGCGTTTTTGTCGGAGGTGCCGTGCCACGTGCCGCCGCGGATGCCTGCACCGGCGAGGAGGGCCGGGAAGAGGGTGCTCCAGTGGCCTCGGCCCCAGTTGCCGGTGGGCTGGGGGGTGCGGCCCATCTCGCCGAGGGCGACGACGAGGGTTTCGTCGAGCAGGCCGCGGGCGGAGAGGTCTTCGAGGAGAGAGGCCAGGCCCTGGTCGAGGGTGGGGAGGAGATGTTTGCGGACGTCGTCGCTGTTGAGGTGGGAGTCCCAGCTATAGCCGTCGCAGGCCTCGTAGTGGACGGTGACGAAGCGGACGCCGGACTCGACGAGGCGGCGGGCCATGAGGAGGGACTGGCCGAGAAGGTGTCGGCCGTAGCGGTCGCGGAGGTGGGGCGGCTCGCGGCGGATGTCGAGGGCGTTGCGGGTGGCCGGCGAGGTGGTGAGGGCGAGGGCGCGGCGGCGATAAAGGTCGAAGTCGGGGTCGGCGGATTCGAGGGAATTGCGGGCGGCGTCAAACTGGTTGAGCAGAGAGGAGCGGTCGCGGCGGCGATCGACGTCGATACTGACGCCGGTGGTGGAAAGGCCCTCGGGGAGGTAGGTCAGCTCGGCGTCGGTGCAATCGCGCCAGTAGGGGTTATCGGACTCGTCGCGGCGGTCGACCATGGTGGAAAGCGGGTCGTAACGGTGGCCGAGCCAGCCGCCGTACTGGCCGGGGCGGCGGTACTGGCCTTGCTGCTCGATGCGGCCGAGACGGTTGGGCACGACCATGGCGGCGGGGAGGGGTCGGTCGAGGCCATTTTGTTCGTGCTGGGCGTGGTATTCGACGATCGAGCCCATCGAGGGCCAGTCGAGGGGAGTGGAGCTGAAGCCTCCGCCGATGGGGACGTGCCAGCGTTTTCCGGTTTGGAGGTAGTGGGCCGCGCCGCTGTGATCGTTGTAGGTGTGGGACATGGTGCGGACGACGCAGAATTTGTCGGAGACGCGGGCGAGGTTGGGGAGGTGCTCGCAGACGTGGAGGCCGGGGGTGCGGGAGTCGATGTGCTGGAAGGGGCCGCGGATGCCAGAGGGGGCGTCGGGCTTCATGTCGAAGGTTTCGAGCTGGCTGGGGCCGCCGAAGAGGAAGACGAAGATGACGGATTTGGCGCGGGGTGTGGCGGGGGAATGTATGGTCTCGGCCTGGAGCAGGCGCGGGAGGCTTAATCCGAGCAGGCCCGCGCCGCCGGCTTCGAGGATGCGGCGTCGGGTGAGGCCGTCGCAGGCGGCGTGAGGGGAGCCGTTGAGGTGGAGCATTTTCGTCGCCTCGTCGTGAATCATCTAACAGAATGGGGATAGGAAGCTCTACGAGTCGTCGCGATCGCCCATTCGATCTAAGCGGCCCAGGACCTGTTCGCGGCGTGAGGTGAGGGGTGAAGCGGTGCGTTCTGGATCCCCGCCTTCGCGGGGATGACTTGTTCGGGGGATGCCATGCGCTCGGTCCGCGATCGAAACCTGGGATTTGTAGCATTCGGGTCCCGCGATTCGTTCGCCGAGGCGGGGAATCAGGGGCACGTTCGGAAGGACTCGCTAAGTCCCCGCCACCTCTCGGTCCTGGAAGTGCAAAAAATTCCTGGGAAACGGATTGGACGCATTCACGTCAAGCCGGCGATTGGTTCGCCGTGGTAGAGGAGGTGGGGGCGGTTGAGGTCGTCGAGCCAGGCGGCCTCGGGGGGGAGGCCGAGGGAGTGGTAGATGGTTGCCGCGAGGTTTTCGGGGGTCTGGGGCGCGGCGACCGGGTGGCCGCCGATGCGATCGGAGGCGCCGATGACGCGACCGCC
>JBGSYY010000471.1:0-5168 GCA_041750675.1 Isosphaeraceae bacterium
AACGCCGCCAGCCGCTTCTTGACCTCGCCATAGCCCACGCCGCCCGCGCGATAGCGCCGGTCCATTTCGGCTCGCTCGTCCTCGGGCGCGAACAGGGCGAAGAGCTGAAACAGGTTGTCGGTCTCGGGATTCTTGGGGTCCTCCACCGGCGTGCTGTCGGTCACAATCCGCTTCACCTTCTTCTCAATCATCTTCGGTTCATCAAAGATCTCGATTGTGTTGTCATAACTCTTCGACATCTTGCGCCCGTCCAAGCCCGGCACCACCGCCACCTGCTTCAGGATGTGCGGCTCCGGCAATTTGAACACCGGGCCGTAAGTGTTGTTGAACCGCTCGGCGACGTCGCGGGTGATCTCCAGATGCTGCTTCTGATCCTGACCGACCGGCACCACATCGGCGTCGTAGAGCAAAATGTCCGCCGCCTGCAAAATCGGGTACGCGAACAGCCCGTGATCGGCCGGCAGCCCTTGTGCGATCTTGTCCTTGTAGCTCACGCACTTCTCCAGCCAGCCCATCGGCGTCACCGTCGTCAGCAGCCAGGCCAGCTCGGTCGTCTCGGGCACGTCCGATTGCACGAACAGCGTCGCTCGCTCCGGGTCGAGCCCCAACGCCAGCAAATCGGCCATCACATCGAACGTGTACTGCCTCAACCGCCCCGGGTCACGCACCGACGTCAACGCATGATAATTGGCGACGAAGTAATACGCCTCGTTCCCCTCCTGAAGCGCCAGATACTGCCGCACCGCGCCCAGGTAATTGCCGATATGAAGCGCCCCGGAGGGCTGAATGCCGGAGAGAATACGCATGATGGTGGCAGGTCGTCTTCGCTCAAAAAGGTTTCGGTCGTCCAGGCTTCAAAGAAAATACTCGAACGTCCCATTAAGCCCACCCGGCCCCTCCAGGGCAAGCCCCGCCCCGGACTTCGTTCGGCCCCTGCCCCGCGCCAACCTGCCCCAGCCGCTCGCGCCCGCGGCACTGGAAAACCAGCGACGGAGACGCTATCTTTTGTAGCCATGCAGAGCATTCCCGTGCGCTCTCACAATAGGGAAGGCCTCTTCGAAAACGCACAGCCGGTCCTCATTTCAGGTCGAGGTCGGGAGCCGAATTTTGCGGAATGAGCCTGATCAACCCCGCCAACCGCCCCGTAACCTGGACTCGGTGTTCGCCGAACTGGTCCGGCCGGTCGATTTCGATGGGGACATCGACGTCCCCAAACCACGCAACAAGCCGCCGACCGACGATCGCGGCGACGACGCTCTTTACAACCCGACTCCCAACGTCCCGCCGGTCGCCGGCGAGCGGGTCGGCCCTTATCGGCTGGGCCGCATCCTGGGCGTCGGCGGCATGGGCATCGTTTACAGCGCCGAGCGCGTCCACCCCTATCGCCAGAGGGTCGCCCTCAAACTGCTCTCGACCCGCATGACGGCCAGTCTGCGATGCCGTTTCGACGTCGAGCGCCAGATTCTGGCCCAGCTCGAACATCCTCATATCGTCCGTTTGCTCGACGGTGGAACAGCCTCGTCCGGCCTCCCGTTCCTGGCCATGGAGTACATCGACGGCGTCCGCATCGACGAATACTGCGTCGGCGCATCCATCACGCAAAAGGTCAAGTTGTTCACGGACGTGGTCGACGCCGTCGCCCATGCCCACCAGCGGGACATTCTGCACCGCGACCTCAAACCCTCGAACGTCCTGGTCACACCCGATGGCGTGGTCAAGGTGACCGATTTCGGACTGGCCCGCACCTTCCGCGACGCCCAACGGCAGAAGCTCACCCTCACCAATTCGCCCATCGGCACGCCGGGCTACGCCGCGCCCGAGCAAATCCACGGCGGCTTCGGTCGCGATTTGCCCTCCGTCGACGTCTACAGCCTCGGCGTCATGCTTTACGAACTGCTCACCGAACAAATGCCCTTTGAAGGCGACACGCCCCTGGAAGTTTGCTACCAGATGGTCCACCAGACGCCCGTGCCGCTCCGTAAGCGCAACTCCGCGCTTCACCCCGACCTGGCGACCATCGTCGAGCACGCGCTGAACCGCGATCCCGCCGAACGTTTCGTGGACGCCGCCGCGCTCGCCACTCAGCTTCATCTGTTCCTCAAGCACCAGCCGCTGACCATCCGGCCGCCCAGCCTTGCCGCTCGTCTCGGCAAATGGGCCACGCGGCACCGGTTCGTTTTGTGGAGCTCGGCCGCGTCCGCTGCCGCCGTCCTGGTCGTCGCGCTCGGACTCACGATGGATCAAAATCGTCGCTTCCGGCAAAGCCAGGCCGCCCAGCGCGAGCAACTGTCCGAAATCAGCCGCATCTGCGAGGAACTCGCCGAGAACTCGGTCCTCGGCGAGGAAGAGATTCATCACTTCTTCCAGCGCATGGTTGTCGCCTACGAAGCGGCCGCGCACCAAGAAGGGTTTCAGGCCGATTCCACTGTGATTCATCAGAACGGCGTGCTTCACCACAACATGGGTCGCTCGTATAACGAACGCCTCGAATTCGCTGCCGCAAACGCCGAGTTCGACCGTGCCATCGAATTGCTCACTCCCCTGGCACAGCTCCCCAGCGACACTCCACGGCACGTCTGGATGCGGTTCGACCTGTTTCGCTCCTGGAAACGCAAGGCGACAAGCCACGCGGGGGCCGGCGATTACGCCGCCGCGAGCCGCGACGCCCTCACCGCCTTGCAGCTCATCGAGGGCATCGCCGGCGATCTGCCCGACAATCCTGACTGGCGCGAGGCGACCGCCAACCAGCACCTCGATGTCGCCCGCCTGCTTCTCTCTCGTCGCGAATGCCAAGAGGCCGAGAAGCACGCGCACGAAATGCTGAAGATCGCCACGCAACTCGTCGATGAGTTTCCCCTGGTCTCGCTCTACCACCCGAATCTCTATGCCGCGCACGAGGTGCTCGGCCTAATCGCCGGCGCTCAGGGTCGAAGCGACGAGGCGATCACTCACTTTCGCCGGGCCCTCGAAGCCCTCGACAGGCACGACGCACTGAAAAACGCCGACAGCCACTGGCACCGCCTGAACGCCAGGATCAACCTCCTGCTCTGCCTGAGCCGCGAACTCCAGACGCCCGGCGCATGGGACGAGTCCCTGGCGGACGCCCGCCAAGCCTTGCGGCTCTCCAGCCGAGCCATCCGCCTTCACGAGCTGCCGTCGACTCTGATCCGGCACCACCAGATCCGCGGCGAGATCGCCCAGATCCTGTTCCGCATGAATCGCGCCAAGTACGCCGAGGAAAAGTATCGCGAATTGATGGCCGACCTGGAACAACTCCACCAAAATCATCCCGCGATATCCACGTATCGCGCACAGCTCGTTACCCTCTACGCGGAATGTCCGATCGAGGCTCTGCGCAACCCCCAGCGCGCGGTCGAGCTGGCGACGCGAGACCCCGTCGCCGTGTCATCGCGCGAGCCTTGAGGGATCTCTCACTCGTCGCGGGTCGGCCCTAGGCTCGGGAGTCGACCTGTCCCCCATCGGCGACGATCACAGAACTTGCCGGATACCGACGCATCGGCCTCCCCCACTCGAATCCCCACCATGACTCAACTCCTCGACGACCACGGTATCCGCCTGGAATACCCGGACGACTGGGTAACCGACGTCACACGCGACGGCCCACGCACCATCCTCACCCTTTCCGAGCCGGGCGGCGCGGCCTTCCTGCTCATCACCCTCGATACCGAGCGCACCAAGCCCGCCACCCTGGCCGACGAAGCCCTTGCCGTCATGCGCGAGGAGTACCCCAACCTCGACGCCTATCCCGTCCTCGAAACCATCGCCCGCCACCAGGCCGTCGGCCACGACTTCGAATTCTTCTACCTCGACCTCGTCAACACCGGCACCATTCGCGCCTTCCGCACCCCCACCCGCTCCATCCTTCTCTTCGCCCAGTGGAGCGCCCCCGTCGAAGGCGACGACCTCACCGAGACCTTTCGTTCCATCCGCCAGTCGCTCAACGAGACGGACGACGCCCAACCCCGCTGAGTCGCTTCCCTCAAGCTCCCGACCGAATTACTTATCTTCTCTTGTGCATCACAACGCTGGCACGTGAAGCACAACCGACGTTTCGGACAATGCCCATCTGCCCATCGCTTCGGCACCGCGGCAATCGACGCTCTCCGCCTCACAAAAACAACGAATTGCGCAATCGCGCCAGTATCACCTGTTCCAATTCATTATCCCGCCCGCGCGGTATCCAACCGGTGGGAATCGGTACCGGGCCTACGATCTCCCGGGTCCGGTTCACCGGGAAGTTGCCGTCGAACACCGCCCGACCGCCCGACTGCCGCTCCGGCTTGCCCAGGTCTTCCAGCTCCTTGTAGACCTCAACCTTCACCGCGTAGCCGCCCCCCGGCGCGGGGTCCACCTTCACCCGTGCAAACCGTCGGATCGTCTGCAAGCTCGATTCCAGACGCTGATTGAACCCCACCGAATCGCCGTACCACGGCTCCACCAGGGTCGCCCCAATTTTCGGATTGGTCAAAATCGTCCGCGCCAGGCGATCTTCCTTGGCGATGTCGAAATACTCATCCACCACCCCCACCGACTTCACCCACACCGCCTCGAAGTTGTCCGTCGGCACGATCAACGGGTTAGGCGAAACCGTCCGCAAGCCCTTGCCCATATGCCGCGTCGACTGGCACCCGCCCAGCGCCAGGAGCGCGAGCGTCAGCAACCCAGCCAATCGCGGGCGGCATCTCTCATTCGGGTTCCGCTCGACCGCCGTCATGGCTCTGGCGTCCCCTGGGACCAAGTCAGAAAAGGCCGGGGTCCATCCCGACACCGCGCGACCCCAAGCGCATGGGCGCATGCCCCGCTCCAGGCCACGGCCGCGGCATCTTGCCCGGATCGGCCCACCCTGACAAGGCCGACTGCCCCGCCCTGCTTCTGGTCAACTGTTCACGCTCAGCCGTCGAACCAGGCAATCGCGATCTAGGTTAAAGGCAGGACACCCCCGGTTTCAGCGCGACAGGCGGTCCACACGGGCCAGGTGCCCACGCGACCGAGACCCGCATCGAGCCGAAACCAGCGACAAACGGAGATCGGCCCCCCCATGGCCACCATGCCAACCGCGAAACTCGACACCGGAACCGGAACGATCGCCCTGGGCGAGACCCGCGAGGCTCGCCCTGGCGTTTCGCCTCGGCGCGGCGTCGGGTTCG
>JBGSYY010000472.1:0-3244 GCA_041750675.1 Isosphaeraceae bacterium
ATCGCCGCGCCGCCGCCACACCCACCCCCGTGCCGGCTCCCGACCCCAACTCCGCCTTCTTCCACGCCAACGGACTCTGGCGCCACGCCATCGGCCGCGGCCCCAGCCGAAGCCTCGAAGACCGAGAGCTTTGGACCATCCTCGACCATTGCCTCGAACGCCTCCCCCGCGCCTTCGCCGAACCCTTCATCCTCCGCGAGCTGGAGCAATCCCCGCCCGAGGAAATCCAGCGCATCCTCAACCTCACCGCGGGCAACGTCCGCGTTCGACTCCACCGCGCCCGACTCCTCCTCCGCGCCTGCCTCGAACGCCACGGCTATGATGGTCAAACAACGTCCTGATGTGTGAATGACCTGATCCCCAACCCAATCAAGGCGGCCGCCCGTTGCGCGAACTCTGGCGAATCCTCAACACCAAATGCGAACAGGCCAGCACGCTCGCCTCTCATGCCCTCGACGAGCCGCTCTCCTGGACCGATCGCCTCGCCCTCGCCGGCCATACCCTCATCTGCCGCTCCTGCCGCGAATTCGCCCGCCAGCTTCAGCTCCTCCACCGCGCCGCCGCCACCGCCGGCACCACCGAAGAACGCCTCCCCGAAGCCGCCCGCTCCCGCATCGCCAACACCCTCCGCGACCCCGACTCCCCATCCCCCCCCCTGAAGCCCGATCCCCCTCTCACACAAAGCGGAGACTGACTCCGACGTCTTCTCTGGAGCCGCCCCCTTCTTCCAGGACCAGGCCTTTCACGCAATCACATCGCACGCCGGCAAAATCGCCCGGCTCCACCCCAGCCGGATGCACACCTGCGACACCCCCGGCGTCGACATATCCGTGCTGGCATTCCCCTGGTCGTCAAACGCAAACCCATAAGCAAACCCGCCAATGCTCACCGTCGCCTGATGGAAAAATCCCGCGTAGTAATTCGCCGTCGCCGGCGCGACGTATTGCTTCGACGTGTCCAGCCAATCCGCATACGCCAAATGCGCCACGCCCCGGCTCATCGCCGAAACAAGCTGATTCTCCAGGTTCCCCAGTATCGTGCTCTTCTCCACGTCCGTCGGATACTGCTGCACGTTGTCGGCGAAAACCCCGTTGTTCGCAAACACCATCTGCGTCGCCCCAAACGGATTCGCCACCCAGCTCGGCGGCGTCAACGGGCTGTAAATGTCAAACTTCCGAGCGACGTCGTTCACGTCCGTGAACCGATAAATCGTATACCCGTTCTCGCTCACCACCTCCGCGTTGAACGTATACGTCGTCCCCGCATAAACCGAAGTCACCCCCGTCTTCGTGTTCCCCACCGTGAATATCTGCGCGATATTCGCATCATAATAGGTCGATAAATTCGTCGACTTGCTCAGCGCCGAATACAACGGAATCACATCCTTCGGCGCCAGAATCCGGCTCGGCGCGCTCGCCGCTGTGCCCACCGGCTGCACACTGTCCAGAAACGCCAGCGCCTTCGGAAACGTCACCGCCAGATTCTGAATGTACGTCTGATACGCCGCGATCACGTCCGCCTGCGCCATCGTGATCCCCACGCCGTTGGAAAATCCAGTTGCCAGGGGATCAGTCTGCAGCGTCAACGGAAAGCCGAATTGATCCACCTGCGAGACATCCGAGTTCAGCGTCAACGGACTCCCCGAAGGCCGCGAAAACTCCACAAAGCCCCAGATCACCCCGTTGTTCGGGTCCGTCGGACTACTCGGGTTCGGCGCGGCGATCCCCAGCACCTGAATCAACGCCGTCGCGCTCGCCCCACTCCCGCCGTCGCCGTTGAACTGAACGCTCGGCGCGCTCGCATATCCATTCCCCGTCGCCGTCACGGCCACGCTCGTCACCACCCCGTTCACCACCGTCGCCGTCCCCGCCGCGCCGTTCCCCCCCCCGCCGCTAAAGCTCACAAACGACGCCCCCGGCGCATCCCCATATCCCGTCCCGCCCGCGTTCACCGTCACCGCGGTCACCCCCGTATTCACCGGCAGCACAATCGCCGACCCCAGCCCGAAATACACCTGCCCGCTCTCCAGGTCGATCGGATTCCCACCCGCCTGCGTCACCAGCGAAATCGTCCCATCCAGCAGCTCCGAAAGCGCGAACGTGGGTACCTGCGTCAGACCGAAAACGCTGTGCCACGCCCCGGTCTTATCCGCATACGCCCACCCGCCCGGGTTCGTCGCCGCGTCCACCAATGCCGAGTTCTTCGCGTAAATCGCCACCGAGATCATCTTCGATGCAAATTGCCCCGTGCTGTTCGCAATCACCAGCGGAAGCTGATGATCCGCCGCCGCCAGGTTCGACCGCACCATCTGCAGGTCGCGCCCGCCGATCACCCCGTCGCGATTCAAATCCAGCACGGGATTGTAGGGCAGGGGACCGGAACGCCGCCGCTGGAGATTCATATCCTCATGGATCGCTCGAAGGTCCTCGGCATCGACCGCCCGATCTCCATTCACATCGCCCTGCAACGTCGCCGAGACGCGAAACGCTCCCGTCGTTCGACCACGCCCCCGAACCACCAGGTCGTACTCGCCCGGCCTCAGCTCCAACCGCCCAAACGCCTGTTGCCCCATCCGATGCAAAGCAACCGGCATCAGCCGCCCCTGCTCAGTCCGCAACACCACCCGCCCCGGCGTGAACCCGCTGCCCGCTTCGGCTTCCACCCGGATATTGAAGGCAACTCGACCATCACGTGCAAATGTGAACCGATCCGTATCCACGGGCAGCGTCAACCGAACCGCCTGCGCCGCCGTCTCCACGGCCGCCACCCGCCCAATCGAGGGAATCGTGCTCAGCAGCGCGCGCCTTTCCAGCACATCACACACCGGCGAAAGCCGCGAAACCTTGCGTCGTCTCACAGATCGCGTCGGCATCTCAGTCCTGTCCTCTCAGCCTCGGGCCTATGAACGAGCGGGTCCGCGGCCCATTCAGGGCCGATCACTCGGAGAGCCTAGAACACGCCGCCCACTCCGGCCCCCATTTCTCCTCCCGGTAGAGCGCGCCGCCGGCATATCCCGTCACCACTCCCGCCTGACATTCCAGCCCCGGCCTGCTTACAATCGGGTCCGAACCCGAGCTTCTCAACCGGCTCTCCACCGAATGCCACGGAATGCCACGCATGACGGATTCGCCCGATCTCCCCGCACGCACCAATCGCCGTCGCCAGGCGGCCGCTCTCGTCCTCGGAACCACCGCCACCCTCGGCCTGTGCGGCCTGATCGTCGGTTGCGGGGCCGGCGCTTCCG
>JBGSYY010000473.1:0-3222 GCA_041750675.1 Isosphaeraceae bacterium
TTGCGACCGCCTTCGCCCTTGCCGTCACCCATCCGGCCGCCGGGAACCTGGGCGGCGGCGGCTTCCTCGTGCTCCACCTGGCAGACACCGGCCAGGTCACGACTTTCGACTTCCGCGAAGCCGCACCCGCCGCTTCGACCCCGACGATGTATCTCGACGAGCACGGCCACGAACTCCCGGGCCATCGGCTGGGTGCCCGCGCCGCCGGTGTGCCCGGCACGGTCCGTGGTCTGGCCCTGGCTCATCAGCGGTATGGACGCCTGCCCTGGAACACCTTGATCGAGCCTTCGATCCGCCTGGCGCGCGACGGCTTCCCGCTTTCCGGCCCACTTGCGCGGTCGCTCAACTCTCAGCTCTTCGACAACGCCCCAAGCCTCAAGCCCGCCGAGGATCTCGGTGGCGGCCGTAACCGAATGGCTGCCTTCCCGTCCAGCCTTGCGGCCTACCAGCAAGCCGACGGCCGCCCCTGGGCCGAGGGCGACGTGATCCGCCTGCCCGATCTCGCCGCGACCCTGGAACGGATCGCCGAGCAAGGGCCTGACGAGTTTTACGTCGGCCGTACCGCTGCTCTGATCGCCGACTATTGCCAGGCCAATGGCGGCCTGATCACGCGCGAGGATCTGGCTGCCTACCGTGCCGTGGAGCGTCCGCCGATCCACACGCGGTTCCGCGGCAACGATGTCTTTGGCGTATCGCCGCCCTCGTCGGGCGGCGTCGTGCTCGGCCTGGCGCTTGCCCAACTCGAAGGCCGCGACCTCTCCGCAGGCCCCGAATCCGACGATTCGTTGCACTGGATCAGCGAAGCGATGCGGCGGGCCTATTTCGTTCGTGCCGCCTCGCTCTCCGATCCCCGCTGCCTGCCCGTGCCGGTTGAGATTCTCACTGCGCCGACGCTGGTGAAGTCTCTGCTTGATACAACCCGCGAACGGGCCACGCCGAGCGCGGACCTCGCGACCTTCCCCTTGGCCGACGATCCCGGCGAGGGCACGGAGACGACCCATTTCTCGGTCCTCGACGACCAGGGGAACGCGGTTGCCCTGACCTACACCCTGGAGGAAGGCTACGGTTCGAAGGCCGTCGTCGCCGGCGCGGGATTCTTGCTGAACAACGAGATGGGCGATTTCAACCTGGTTCCCGGCCGCACCGATCGAGTGGGACGGATCGGCACTCGCCCCAATCGCATCGGCCCGCGCAAGCGCATGCTCAGTTCGCAAACGCCGACGATCGTGTTGCGTGATGGCCGCGTGCGGATCGTCACCGGCTCGCCCGGTGGCCGGACGATTCCCAACACGGTGCTCTGGATCTTGCTGCGTGCGTTGGTCTTTGAGGAAAGTCCAGAGGCCGTTGTCCGCGGGTCGAGAACGCATCATTCGTGGCTGCCGGACGTGCTCTATCTGGAGGGAGAAGCCTGGCCCGAGGCCACGCGCGAGGCGATGCGCAGGAGGGGTCATGTGCTTGAGAGACGAGCGATTCAGGGGGATGCACATACGATTTTGGTTGATCCGGCGAGTGGGCGAATCGATGGGGTGGCGGATCCTCGCCACCTTGTCTCGAGCGCCTCGGGCGATTGAAAAGAGGCGGAAAACTGCCCCTGGACGACAAATTCGGGCCTTGAAGCCCATATTTTTGGGGTTTTTCCGGGCAATCCCCTAGAACTTACTGATTTTTCCGGTATGTTCGACCTCAGTCATCCGATGAGGTCGTGCGGACACTGGGTCGTCGGGACGTGTGGGGCTCGAGGCCGCGGGGTACGGAATCCGACCCAAGGGTGAGGAGGTTCGATACGTCCATGGCCAAAAAAGCAGCCCCCAAGGCAGCCGACCCAGGCAAGCCGAAAGCGGCGACGAAGTCCGAGCTGTTCGCGACCATCGCCGACAAGACCGGCCTGAGCAAGAAGGAGGTCGCGAGCGTCTTTGAGACCTTCGTCGATCTGTCGCGCAAGCATCTGGGCAAGAAAGGTCCTGGTGTGATCCTGGTTCCGGGAATGGCCAAGATCAAGGCCGTTCAGAAGCCGGCCACCAAGGCCACCACCAAGGCCAACCCGTTCAAGCCCGGTGAGATGATGACCGTCAAGGCGAAGCCCGCTTCGACCAAGATCCGGATCATCGCCCTCAAGGCATACAAGGACGCCCTTTGATTTCAGGGGCTTATTGACGAAACAAGGCGCCGACGACCCCGTAAAACGGTCAGGTGCCCAGGGCCGGGGTCGCATGGCGGCTCCGGCCTTTGTGGTTTCCGGAAGCGCCCGGGCCAGCTCGCGCCAGGCCTGGGCCAACTCGGTCCATCCCAGGGTTTCGCAGATCGAGACCAGTCGAGAATACGCTGCCTTGAGGGCCGCCGTGCCCATGCGTTGAGCGGCGGCCAGTTCGGTGAGGGCCTCGGAGATTTCGGTCCGTGCGGTTCGCAACTTCTGAAAGCGGGCAAGCGCCTGATCGGCTTCTTCGGACTTATCCAGGCGGCGGAGGACTCGCGCGAGGCGGAACTGGGCCTGGCTGTCGTGAGGGTCGAGGGTCGCCGCTTCCTGGAACGCCGTTTCGGCCGTCGCCAGGTCGCCCCTGGATTCGGCGATCATGCCGCGAGCCTGGAGCATCAACGAGCGGGGGTTGCCGGTGGCTGCCGACTCGGGGAGCTGGGCCACGGCCTGTTCGAGTCCGGCAAAGTCGCCGCGCTCATCGAGTAGCTGGACGCGAAGGGAGTGAACCTGGGGCGCTTCCGGCCAGCCCGCCAGCAGGACGGAGAGAACGTGATCGGCTTCGTCGTATTGCCGAAGTTGGTTCAAGGCTCGCGCGAGGGCGAGCTGGGAGTTCAGGTCGCGGGGATCGGCTGCGACGTAGCGTTGCAGGATCGCGGCGGCCTCGCGGGGTTGAATCCGATCCGTCTCGGCGCGGATGCGGGTGACGAGGATGCCGGCCTGGTCGGCGGGACTGGACTGGCGGCGGACATTTTCGAGGACCGCATGGGCCTCGGGGATGCGTTCCTGAAGGACGTAAAGGGCCACCAAGGCACGCGCGGAACCGTTGAGCAGGTCGGCCGGGAGCGGATGAAGGGGATCGTCGGCGACGGCGGCGCGCCAGGCGGTTTCGGCGGGCCGTGCGAGATTGAGGCCGAGATAAGCCTGGCCTTCGAGGAATTGATCGGCACGCTTGCCGGGCCACCAGAGGGGGATGAGGTGAAGCTGATCGGCGCAGCCCCGCATGTCGCCGTTCTGTGCGAGCAGGCGGG
>JBGSYY010000474.1:0-2642 GCA_041750675.1 Isosphaeraceae bacterium
TCCCATCGCGCCTGGATGCTCTACTGGAACGACTTCGCCGCGCTCGAAGCCTGGGCGCGTGCCGAACCGCACACCCTCTGGTGGCGCGAGGCCGTCGAGCGGATGCGCGGGCGCGGCGACCTGGGGGTGTATCACGAGGCGTATCTCGTCCCCCGAGCAGGGATCGAGTCGATTTATGTCGATGCGCCCGCGATCGGATTGCTTGCCTTCGCCGACGCGGCTGAGTCGGACGGCCTTCTCACCACCGCGCGAGGGCGACTGAGCGCAAGCTCAATATCAACGACCAGATCAGGTTAAACCCACTCACAGGAAGGGCAACCGACTCGGATGTCTTCCAAGAGGCTTTTCCCTATCCTCCGAGACCCGAGAGATTCAGGCCGAAGGAGCCGCCGCACATGGGCTACTGGGGCGACCGCAGCTATGAGAACGACGACGCCCACGATGCGCTCGACGCCGGCTTCGAACGCGTTCACGGCGATCGATATGAACAACTGATGGACGACGCCAACCAGTTCACGTTCGAGCAGGTGCAGGCGGAGCTTGCCGGCCCCGAGACCCTTGCCGCCGCTCTCGACTGGCTGAGTGACCAGTTCGGCGACGACCCCGAAAGCTGGACCAGCGACGACGACGAGGAGGCCCGCCTCGCTTATGCCGGGGTCGTCGTCCGTCATGCCGAGCTGGGCGTCGCGTTACCGGATGACATTCGCCGACGCGCCATAGCCTGGCTTGAAGCCGAGAGCCTCGACTGGGAATCCGACCGCACCCGCCGCGAGCTCCGCCGCCGCAACGAGATCGGGCTCCTCACCCGCATGGGGAACGCTGCGGGGCTTTGAGCGTTCAGCCCTTCCAGTAGGCCACAATCCGGTCGCGGATCAGCGACAGGGGCCGGTCGTAGATGTCATAAATCTCAGCCACCGCGCCGGCCATCCGCAGCTCGATCCGCGAGCTGTTCTGGCTGGAGGCAAGCTGCATGCGAGGCGGCTTGAGACGAAGATTGACGTCGCGCAGCTCATCCCAAGGCACATGCCCTTGGAGATCGCCCTGTGCCATGGCCAGGCCCAGCGGGCTGATCACCAGGCTGGCGTTCTTGAGCTTTCGCGCTGCCTGACGCCGCCCGCCCCTCCCTTGCGAAAAAGTCGCGAAGTATGTCAGCAATCCCGTGATCAAAAGCGTCGTGCCCCAGGCAGTCCAGGCGTCGTAAATCTCTCGATCTCGCGGCTCGAGGCCGTCGCTCAGGACAATTCCTAAACCGATCCAAAGAATTGACGTCCCCAGCATCGCCCCGGCGATCAACCGGCCCGTGGATCGCATCGGCTTGCCGCGCCGCAAGCCCACCGCCGTACTGTAAGAGAAAACCCGCTCGGGCCCAAAGTCGCGGAGTTGCTCATTCAAGTAAGGCTCCAAACTGCCGTGGACCGTTCGCGATCCACTCACGGGAATTCGCGCCTTGAGCCAGCCCAGCACCGCATCGGCGCGATCCCCTCCGCCCAGCGGGATGCGTAGAGTGCCCTTCTTATGCTCCACCTCGACACTCGACGAGAAGCCCGGCGAGGTGCTCAGGTCCGCCGCCTTCCCATCCACGCGCAAGCCCTCAATGTCCACATAGGGGATCACGTACTCGGGATCGTCGTTCAGGGTGATGCGATCGGCTGCCAGCGCGATCGCGCCTTCGGCTCGACTCGCGAAAAAGAGGGCGATCGCGATCAATCCCGGTAAGATCGCGGCGATGGCGCAATGCGGGTTCAGCAGCACCACGGCGGCCACGAGCAGCGCCACGGTCAGCAACGCCATCACCCAAAACCAGCGCAGGCTTCCCCGGGTCGCCTCGAACCGCAAGACAGGTTCGTCGTCAACGGCCGTCATGTCGATCGCTCCAGCAAGACGATCACCAGGTTGTGCAAGAAATGGAGGATCATCGGCAGCGCAAGGCCCCCGCTGTAAACCCGTGCGTATCCCAGCAACATGCCGACCATCACCAGAATCGGGATGGCGATGAACTGCCCCAGATGCGCGAAGCCGAACATCACCGACGACACCAGCACCGCCGCATGCACGCCCATCGGTCGCCGGAAACTGTCCAGCACAAGGTGCCGGAAATAAAGTTCCTCGAAGATCGCCGGCTGAATGCAGATGGTCAGCACGGTGAGGGCCAGCGGAATGTCGCCGCCGAGCAACGACTCCACCGCCTCGTCGCTCACGCCGATATACGACTGCAATGCATGGACATAAGTAAGATTCATTGTCAGGACGAGACCCAGCAGTGGAAGCCCGGCCAGCCAGATGGCGTGGCGTCCCTGTCGGGTGGTTCGCGCTGGCGGCGGCCGTTGGGGCAGCCAGGCCAGCGAGCCAAGGATCATCGCGCAGTCGATGGCTTCAAAGACGAGCAACGCCCTCACATCGGTTGGGGCGTCGGGGTCTGCCTTGGCGCGGCCCTGGATGTACCAACCGTACACGACGGATGTCGCGATCAACACACCGTACGTCCAGAACAAACGCCCGGCCACCTGCTCGGGATTGGGCGCAATTTCCACCGCGATTTTGGGCCGCGTTCCCGCCGTCGACTCAGCGGGCAGATCGCGCCGTCGCGCCCGGCAGCTTGGGCAGACGGCCTGCTCGCCGCCAAATTGCTTGCCGCAACGCCA
>JBGSYY010000475.1:0-2877 GCA_041750675.1 Isosphaeraceae bacterium
CGCACGGCGATCGCGCGGACCGCGCCGCTGCTGTTCCAGGTCGCGAACCCCAGGGGTTGGTTTGCCCTGACTTCCAGCCGCGTTCGGATGTCGCGGCCCGCGTGATCGACGTCGATCAACAACTTCTCATCGATCCAGACCACGATCCGGCCCTCGGTCACCCAAACACGAAACCGGTACCACCGCCCGTTCTCATAGCGTAATGAGGTCAGCGTCTCATTCTCGGACGCGTCCGCCCCGTCCAGGCTCGACAGGCCGGTCACCGACCCGCCCCAGCCTCCATTGACGAGCGTGATGAACTGCGTCGGGCCGACCGGAAACGTGGCCGCCGCGAAGAAATCGACGCCGTCGATCCGCCTGGCCTCATACGTCAGCTCGTAGTTCGTCCTCGGCAAATCGTCGCGGGTCGTCGTGATGCCGCTCATCGACCGACCCGTCCGCATCACGATCGCGCCGTCGACGACCTCAACCTCCCCCGCGTTGCGAAAGTCGGTCGGCTTCCAGCCCTCAAGCGTCTTGCCATCGAACAAATCACGGGGCCTGGCAGGCTCCTGGCCCGCTCCGACTCCGCTCATGATCATCATCCCGGAGACGAGCGCCGCCAGTAGGGTCATCTTCACGGTCGTGTCTCTCCTCGATCCACTCGCCACCAGATCGGATCGCCTAGCGGATCGGCACCGACGAACGGAATTGCTCGGGGATCTCGGCCGGGGCCGGGGCCGGAGCCAGTGATGATCCTTCCACAGGCCGAGGCGCGGGCAGGGCTTGGTCGAGCAGTCCACCCCGCTGAGCGTCCTCACTCCGCTTCCGAGCCGCCAACTGGGCAAACGCTCCCTGCAGGCCCGCCGTGATCGACTCGGTGATATCTTGCACGGCCACGTTCGGCGGTGCCTCAAACACGAATTCGCTCGGCTCCACCTTCCGATCGGTCAACGTGTAAGACAGCTCCATCCGACTCGGCCGTTCCTTCCCTTGGGCCGACTTCCGACCCACCGGCCGCCCGTCCGGACCCAGCATCCGTTCCTCTCGCAAGACGGAAGGCACGCGACCTTCCAGTTTCACCTTCCAGGGCCAGCCACTCTCCTTGTCAATCCACAGCGTGATGTGACTAGGAACGTACGAGGGCAAGAAGCCGCTCTGCATCATCGCCATCTGCGATCCCGGCAACGCCAACGCATCGCGGTCTTTCCAGACCCCGCGGATCACCCACACCGCCCGATCATTCAGAGTCTCCTCGGTCAACTGATCGAAATGAGCCACGCGGCGCAGACCTGTCAGCAGCGTCTCGGGGCCTGCCAGGCCGAGCTGGGCCGTCACTTGCTGGCGAAACAGCTCGTCGGCATCCGGATTGTCGAGCGCCTTGAGCACCGGGTCCATCTGGAAGGTGCTCATCACCTGCTGGTCGAGAATCCGACGATAGTCCTTGAACGTCACACCATCGCTGACCTGCTGCATCGTGCCCGTGGATTCTCCCAGGCCCTCGACCGAGAGCCTGAGCAGCATCCGGTTGCCTTCGGCCTTGAGATACTGGCCGGCGACCTGGAACGATTGGCCCAGCATGTCGGCGTCCATCGCGATGTCGGCGGCGATGGTCTGCCGCTCACGGACGCTCTGAATCGCCTTGTCGATGGTCAGCTCCGCCTCGGTCGGCGGCAGATCCGCCTCGGGAGCCGCTGTCACCGGATCTTGAGCCGGTGGAGGCCCAAGCAAGGAAGAATCTTGCCCTGCCGCCACGAGCGGGAGAGTCAGGGAAAGGGTCGCGATCAACGCGAAACGTTTATTCGGCATGGTGGGGTTGTGACGGTTTCATTCAAGGGTGGGTTCGATCAACCCGATCTTATCGGTGAGCGTCGAGAGCCGCAAGTCCGGGAGACAGCCCCGGTCAGCTGGCCAGCCGTCACCTGAGGGCTGGCTTTCCGTCCGGGCGTCACTCGCCGAGACGGCTCTTCACGATCCCGCCGCGGGCCGCGCTCGGAGTGACGTGCCCGCTTGCCTACATCGACGCGCGGCCGAGCCACAGGATGTGGTTGCCGCGCCGGCCGCCGGCTCGAGTGCAAGCCCAGGCGGGTCGGAAACTTGGGGTTGTCGCAGGAGGCCCACATGAACACGATCGGTATATTGCTTTTGGCGGCGGCAACCGCCAGCTCGGGAATCGGCAAGCCCCACGTGGGCGGTAAAAAATGGCTACGGCCCCACGCCGTCATGCACGGTCCGCCGCCCGCCGGAGGCCCCGTCGACATGTCGGGCATGGGCGGTGGTCCCGGAGGAGGCATGGATGCGGCCTCCGCTGGACGCCGATTTCCCAACGTGCGTAGCCAGCTCTTTTTTGTCGACCCGACCGGCATGCAGATCGGCTGGCAGACAGCGGCCGGCAACGGCGAACGCGTCTATCTGCCCGCCCAGCTCGTGGTGCCGGCCCGCTACAACTTCATGCAGGGCTATATTTATCGCCTCAAGATCGGCAACGTCACCGGCCGCGAGGGGATGAACTTCTACCCGACCATCGAGGTCGCTCCCTCCACCCCAGCCACCGATGCGTATCTGACCCACAACCCAATCCCAGTCCAGTTCACCGAAGAGGACTTCGATCAGGTTCAGGCCGGTAACTTCGTGACCAAGGTGATCTACCTCCCCGATCCCAAGTATCAGGAACTGGCCGTCGCCGGCGTCGAGACCCTGGTCTCAACCCGTCTCGAACCCGGTGTCGACCCGGTCCTCGAGGCCGATCGACGCGGTACGATCCTCCTGATCATCCGGCTCGGCGGTATCGATCTCGAGATGCCCACCTCGGGCGCTTCGATGATCAACTCCTCTCCGATCCTGGACGGTGCGGCTCCGGCGACCATGGCCCCGCCCGCCAACCTGATGTTGCCCAAC
>JBGSYY010000476.1:0-17648 GCA_041750675.1 Isosphaeraceae bacterium
GCCTCGCGCTGCTCGACGCCATTCCCCCCACATGGGAACCTGGCGATCCTGTTTGCCTGCTGGTGCACGGTCTCGGCGGTTGCGCCCGAGCGCCTTACGTCGCTCGTATCGCCGAGCGACTCCATCGCGCCAACATTCGCACCGTCCGCATGAACCTACGCGGCGCGGGCGCCGGCTTCGGCCTCGCCCGCGGCATCTACCACGCAGGTCGCACTGAAGATCTCCGCGCCGTCACCCGCTGGATCAATGCCCGCGCCCCCGGCTCGCCAATCGCCTTGCTTGGCCTCTCCCTCGGAGCCAACCTGGTCCTCAAGCTCGCCGCGGAGGCCGCCATCGATCCCATCGACAACCTCGATTGCGTCGTCGCCGCCAACCCGCCACTCGACCTCTCCGCTTGCTGTAAACACATCAGCTCGCCCCAGAACCGGATCTTCGACCGCAACTTCGTCGTCTCCCTCAAAGCGCAGATCCAGCGCCTTCATCAGCACTTCGACGATCTCCCACCCTTCGACGACGCGAAGATCGACAGCCTCTATGCCTTCGACGACCTTTACACCGCCCCCAGAAACGGTTTCGCCGACGCCGAGGACTACTATCGCCAGTCCAGTGCGGGCCCGCTGCTCACCCAAATTCAGATCGACGGCCTGCTTGTTCATGCCGACGACGACCCGTTCATCCCTGCCGAGACGGTGCGATCGGCGGTCACTCCACCAAATCTGACGTGTGATATCTTGGCCCACGGAGGTCATCTCGGGTATATCAGCAGGGAACCTTGGGCGGGCGATCGCCGCTGGCTCGACGCTCGGGTGACCCACTGGTTGACGTCCCGATGGCCCCACCGCCACGATCTCGCAACGCCGCTGAACCCTGGCTCGGCCCACTCGGCTCATCTCATACATTCTTCGAGCTTGGAAGGAGACGTCATCCACGATGTGCAGCAGCCCCAACCTGAATAAGTACCGCGATGCTCTCGAAGTTCTCCGCAAGGGCCGCGACATGCTCGTCGACGATCTCGCCGACACGGTCAACGACCGCGCCGAGGATCTTCTCGATAGCCCCTTCCTGCTCACCGAACTCCTCGAAAATCACGGCATGAAGCTCCAGTTCCTCACCCTTTTGATGAGCCAACTGGAACAATTCGCCGACGATCAGCCCGTCGACGCCCGCTTCAGCGACGACGTCGCCTTCGCCACCTCCGAAGGCGATAACTCCAGCGATTCCAACCCCCCACGCCGCAAACGCTCACGCCGCCGCGGCGGTCGCCGCCGTAATCGAACCTCCAACGCCAACCACGCGCCCGACGACATCGACCGTTGAGGTTATCGCCCTCTTGCTCTTCCCTGTGTCCCCCTCTCCCCCCGGGAGAGGGCCGGGGTGAGGGTGTCTCATCCCACCCCGGCCTTCGTCTTTGACCTTATCGCGGCAGTGGAAACATCTTCCTCAACGCCTCTTTCGACGGCTGCTCGCCATATTCGCAAACCTCGAATGCCTCGGCGACCTTGACGAGTTTGCCTGCCTCCTCGCCAAACTCCTCGACCAGGACCTGGCGGAACCGATCGGCCGTGGTCCCATCGCGCTCGATCGTCTTGGTCTTCGCATATGCCTTCCATCCGGTGTCGTCCGCCGGAATCTGATCCAGATAACCGAAGAGCCACGGATTCCACTCACGGAACTGCGACTCAAGGGCCGCGTAGGTGGCCGCTTTCTGATCCAGCACTTCATCAATCGGCACCACCACGTCCGGCTGGAACGGATTCGGCTTCAGGAACGAATCCTGGCTATACAGGAAGATCGGATTCTTCCGCAGCGCCGGCACATCCGGGCAGAAGTTCGGCACGATCACCATGAACGCCGCGTCCTGTACCAAAATCCCCGTGTAGCGGTGGTCGGGGTGGTAATCGTTGGGCCGGTGCGAGATCACGATGTCGGCGTTCCACTCGCGGATCAACCGCGTGAGCGTTCGTCGATTCTCCAGCGTCGGCATCAGCTCGCCGTCGTGAATATCGAGAACCTCGGACGTGATTCCCAGGATCTCCGCGCATTTCTGGACCTCCGCGATCCGCCGTCGCGCCAGCGGCCCGCCCGAGATCTCATGGTGCCCGATATCTCCGTTCGTCGTCGAGACGAACTTCACCTTGTGCCCTTGCTTCGCCCACAACGCCGCAGTCCCGCCCGCCTCAAGCTCGCAATCATCGGGATGCGCGCCAAAGACAATTATGTTGAGCTTGCGATCCTCCTGTGCATGGGCCAGAGCAACGCTGCCCAGGCCGACAAATAGGGCGAAGATGATTCGTCGTTTCATTGTGAGGAAATCCCGCAGGTCGGTTGAGAAAGGAAGTGGTAAGTCTCGCGCTACCTGCGTTTGTAACCCTAGGGCAGGCGGCGCGGAAGGGCGTGGTGCGGCTTGCCGGGTATTCGCCCCACAGTGAGCGTTCCGAGCAAGGCCGGCTCTGAACCCAGAGATTCGCGAGTCCTTGTGGATCGCTCGGCCCAATTCTATGCGCCGTGTGAATCCTCATCGGTTTGCTCTTCTTTCAGCGTTGCCGAGCGCTGTGACGAACTGTGAGGATGAAGACTGAGCGGCCGCGGACAGCGAATAGAATGCGATATACGCCACGACGCCTGCCGTATAGGAGCATGCGTACCTCTTCGCCATAAATCACCGAGTCGGGATCGACCGGACACCTCAGAGGCTGAGAACCCAGGCGCTCGATCGCCGATCGAATTCCGCGTAGCCATCGAAGCGCAGGCGTCGTGGATCGGGCGTGCTCCCGGATCCAGGCGGCCGCCTCGCGGATGTCACGCTCGGCCTCCGGCTGGATGATGACGCGATAGGTCATCGGAGGGATGAGTCAAGCAGTTCCTTCTCGAGTTCGGCCAGGAACTCGGTGGCGGGGCGTCCGGTTCCGTGTGCGACCGATTTCAGGCCGCGATGGACGGCCTTGATGGTTTCGAGCCGCTCGTGGAGTGCCATGAGCTTCTGGTAAGACTCAGCGTCCTGGACGACGATCTCGGCTTTTCCGTTGACGGTGAGGACGGCGGGGCGACCCGTCTCCTTGAGCCGCGCGAGATGCTCGGGAGTGTTGCGCTTAAACTCGGTGAGGGAGTGGATATCGCGCGTAAGATCAAGCATCAGACTTCTCCTTCAAGCATCGAATTAGAATCGACTACTATGCTAATTAAGATCCGTACAGATCACAAGTTCTCAAGCGCAGCCGCGTGACCCGACACTGGGCATTCACTCCGGGAGTGTGAGATGTTGGACCGGTTCCACGCGAGGCTCAGGGGCACGCCCTGACTCACTCGCTTGCGCCGAAGCGAAGCGAGGTTCGCGGCCGGTGGGCGACACCTTGAGCGGCCGACGTCGCCAAGGTGTCGGTGGGCCAAGCATAACACGAAGTGTGGGGCCAACAAGTAGGCCATTCATGGCACCAAACGCCACTAAAAGTGGGATGGCCAAAAGAGGCTCCAGAAGGAGGGCGGGGCCGGTCGGTGGGCTCCAGGAATACGCGGCGTAGCCCCATATGCCGGCGCCGCACCACCACAACGCTCCGCCTACAATCGCTCCCTTGATGCCTCCTCCACCCCATAAGCGGTGAAGGAGAAACCCTACGAGTGGACCGTTTGCGACGACCCCTACCAGAAAGAGGAGAATCCCTCCGGGGTCGGTCAGCTTCGAACGGAACGCAAGCGCTCGGAAGCTTCCCAGACAGACGGCGACACCCGCAATGATCCAGGAGACTTGGCCAATCGTAATCCAGGCCCCAGGCCGGCTCCATTTCTCTACCGCGTTTCGTTCCCAGATCGGCAGCAGATCCTCCACGGGGTTAAGGCTCGTCACCCCGTCGAGGAACGGTCGATCCGCGCGGTCAGCTCCCTTGGCCTGTAGCTCCGACCCTCACGGCAACGTCGAATACAACACCACATTCGCCGCGATCTTGAGCGCGCTCTCGTGCGTGTATCCCTTGCAATCGCTTCCCTGGTGACGTTCCAGGGCGCAGCCGATATCCAGCCGGGAATAGATCACCGCCCAGTGGCCGTCGATCTTGATTCCCTCAAGTTGCGGTGGCCCCGTCTGACCGCCCGCCGCCTGGGTAAACTTGACGTTGGATAAGTCGAACCCGCCCGCCAGGTGATACAACTCGTCGTCGGCCGGAATCGGCTCCAGCGGCTTGTCCGGGAACAGCTCGGCCACAAACTTGCGGAACGACGTATCAAACGCCGGGCTGCCGCACGCCGCGTCCGCGAAAATCACACCACCGCCCGGCTCCAGATGGTTTCGCAAGATCTGCATATGCTCGGTTGGAAACGTCAAGCTCGCCCGCCCATGCATGTAGATGAGAGGATAATATGCCAGGTTGGGATCGTTGGCGAACAGCTCCCGATGGTTGATCACCACATCCATCTTCATCTGTTCACGCAACAGTGTTGTGAGGTTGGGCACCGCCAGGGGTGCGATGTTCCACTCGCCGGCATGCTTCAACTTGGCAATGTGCAACGCCCCGCGCTTCGCCGTCTCCTCGGCAAACTGAGTCGTCTCGCGCGGCGTCAGCTTGTCCTCCGGCAATTCGCGGCCGGTCGCATAATCGACGATATTCTGGCCCACCCGCACCGCCTTCACCACCACAGGATGGTCCGGCTGCGTCTCAAGCTGGTGCCACCCGCACGAAAGGTCCTGCGGCGTGTAAATCACCACCGTCCGACACCCATGCTCGATCCCCCACAACGGATGCACGTCCGGCGTCAGTACATGCTTCGCCCGCCACACCGCATGATCCTCGGCCAGCGGCCTCAGCTCATACTCCGGCTCGGGAAACACCTCAGCCATCAGCGCCCGGAACCCCTGATCAAACTCCGCCCGCCCGCAGCACGCCTCACCCACGATCAATCCACCCTGCTCGATATACTCACGAAGCCTCGCCTTGCCCGCCGCCGTGAACTGCGGCGCCTCGTGCCCGTTGATGAACAAGATCGGGGCCATCAACAAGTCTTCAATCGACGCCACGTTCGGATCAATCACCTGCCACGTCACCAGGTTCTTCCAATCGCGCGACACCACGCCCGTCAGGTTGCGGATGTCGTCGTGGTCGTTGTCCCAATCCGACCCCGGCGCGTGCCGCGCCTTGTTGATCAAAACCGGCGACCGCCCCTTCGCCAGAAACAGCACCGCGAAACTCGTCGCGACGATCGGCTCCCGCTCCGTATGCTCGCTGCCGATCCAGTACCCCTGAATCCGGTCCTGCTGCCCGACCAGATACTCCGCCCCCTCGCGATACCAGTCATGCTCCCCGAAAAAACGCTGACCCGTCAGCCGTCCCGCTCGCTCCATCCCATAAAGATAATAATACTTCCAGAGCTGTCCGCGGCCCCAGTTCTCGGTCACGCGGAAGTGGGTCGACATCCAGTCCACCCCGCGCTGCAGGTCGACGTTCATCCCGCCCGCCCCGCAATTTCGAATCTCGCCGCTGGGCAACAAAACTTCCTGCCCCTGAAAGCGCTTCAACCCCGTGATCACCAGGCTCGAAATCCCCGCGCACGTCATGCTCGCCGTCGGATTGTCCGCCTGATGCGGCAAATAACTCCACGACCCATCCCGCCGCTGCGCCATCTCCCAGTATTGCCGCGACCTCAACCACGTCTCCGGCCGCACCGGAATCCCTACCTCCGCCGCCGCGTTCAGGCCCAGCAAGGCGTACTGCGTGTTGGAGTTATCCCCAGGCGCTTCCTTGTCGGCCGAATAGGTCCACGATCCCGGCCACTCATTGTGATCCCCCTGCTTGATCTGCGCCCGCTCAAGCCACTCCACATTCGCCGCCAGTCGCAGCCGATACTTCGCCGGGTCCGCCGCCGCGAACACCATCGTCTGCAACGCCACCGAATACGTCCGGCCCAGGTCGTTCGCGCTGAACTGCTCGAGAAACTTCAGGCCCCGGTCAATCGTCGCCGTTCCCGGCTTCTCTCCGGCCGTCAACAGCGCGAGCATCACCAGCGAGCTGGTCCCCGTATGCGCCCGATGATCCGCGTCCGCCCAGGACCCATCCGCTTGCTGCTGCTTCGACAAATACCGCACGCCATTGCGAATCGCGTCCTCAACCTGCCGCGCCGTCACATCCGCCCGCGCGATCCCGCCCAGCACCAGTAACGCGACAACGACTCGTCCCCAAACTCCACGACTCATCATCATCATCGACGCCTCCCTGACAAACCCTCAGCGCGGCGGAACTCTCTCTCAGACGTTTGTAGTATTCTCCCCAACCCCCCTCCGGTCAAGCGACGCCAAAGCGCCGGCCTCCCGTTTTCAACTCTCCACTCCCGACCAACGGCAGCCCCGCACCACCTCCCACACCACCTCCTGAATCGCCTTCGCCAGCGCCGGTTCCATCACATCATAAGACTCGTGCGGCAGCCCCCGCGGATCGGCCCGGAACAACGTCGCGAAGTAAGTGCAGCCGACGACATACGAACCAACGGCGTTCAAATGAATCCCGTCCTGATAGAGCCTCTCCACCGATTCCAGGCCTGCCACCCGGCCACCCCGCATTTGCTCATCCAGGGCCAGCAAGACATCGCCCACCGGCACCATCCGGATGGAACGCTCCGGCTCCGTCTCGCGTAATCGAGTCACCAGCCGCTCAAAATAATCCCGCGTCTCGTTCGTCCCATCCCAGGCCCCCGCGTTGTAGGTCCGCAGCCACTTCGCCGCGTAATCCAGCGGTTTGTACCGATCCATCGACTCCTCATCCCGACGCGGCCAGCGCGAGTAGATCAAGACTTCCACCTTCGGGCTTCTCTGGCTCGCCAACTCAACAAACCGCCGCGCCATGGAAAGGTCCGAATCGTCCGACCCCTCAAGCTGCCGGTCAAACGGCTGCAAGCTCAGCACATCCCACTCAAACTCGCCCAGCGCCTTGGGATAATGACCAAACGGCTCCTGCGTGAATCCATCCGCCGGATGCTCCCAGATCCATTGCAACGGTGCGCCGGGGATCATCTGCCGGCCCCAGATCAACCGGCGGCCCTTCGCCTCGGCCAGTTCCGCCAGAGCCGCCTGCCTGATCGTATCCGTCACGCTATTCCCAACAAAATAAACTCGTAGCCTCTCTCGCTCCGCCGTTCTCCATCCTCGCCAGCGAGCCATCGCCGCCGCCGCCGGAGCTGCTTTCAAGAAATCGCGACGCGTCTTGATCATCTCTCAAAGTTCTCCCGCGTGATTTCAGACTTTGCCTTCCCCAACAGACTGACCACATCTGTCGAAAAACACAAGCAACGGGCCGTGGGCTTTCCTCCCTCGTCACAGGGAGGATCAACCACGGCCCGCGATCACTTCAATGTACGACGGTCGGGTGTCAGACTCCGCTCCCGGCCATCGCTCCCGCAAACACCGCCGTGCGGAACCCGTTGATGACCGCCGCGATCCTCACGGCGTCGTGAACCTGGTCCTCCGTTACTCCCTCGTGACGCAGGCTCGCCTCGTGCGACTGAATGCACAGCTCGCACCCCGCCAGCGCCGCACAGGCCAACGAGCACAGCTCAAACACAGCCTTCGAGGTCGCTGGCCGGCCCATCCGCGTCATCCTCAGACCAGCGGGTTTCTGCCCATACGACTCCTTCCCAACCATGTGCCGGAATCGGTAATACACCGTATTCATGGCCATGATCGCCGCCGCCGCCCGCGCGTCCGAGGCGATCTCCGGCGTGAGCCGCTCGCCCGCCTCTTCGGCGATCGACTCGACCAGCACCGTGTCCCTCAGGAACAGCGCCGAGGTGTACGCCACCGCCCACCGTTGCGACTCGTCAAGCGATCCATTCTGCAACACGCCGCCCAGGTTCAATCGAAGATCCTTCAGATCCTCGCCCAGGCCGGATTTCAGGCTCTCCAGGGTTGTCGACATGCGCTCGCTCCTCATCTCGAATGACTCAGACTTGGATCGTCTCTTCGCCCTTCTTCCAGTTGCACGGGCACAGCTCGTCCGATTGCACCGCGTCCAGAACACGCAAAATCTCATCCACGTTCCGGCCCACGCTCAGATTGTTTGACGACGCGTACTGGATCACACCCTCCGGATCGACCAGGAACGTCGCCCGCAGGCAGACCCCTTCCACCGGATCCAAAATGCCCAGCTCGGGCGCAAGCTTCTGCGCCGCGATCAGCGGGAACGCGAGTTCACGCAGATCGTCGTGCGAGCGGCACCACGCCAGATGCGAATACTCGTTGTCGGTGCTGCCGCCGACCACCTCGCAATCGCGATCCCGGAAATCCGCCAGCCGCCGATTGAATTCCGCGATCTCCGTCGGACAGACAAACGTGAAATCCTTGGGATAGAAGAAATAAACCATCCAGCGCCCTTTGTAGGTCGCCTCCGTCACCTCGGTCAATCGTTTCTCATCCGCACCCACACAGGCCTTCGCCGCGAACCTCGGAAATCGGTCACCCACGGTCAACATCGTCGGTTGCTCCTTTTTTGCTCATTGGACTGCGAAATTCGATTCCGGCTCTGCTCTCGGCAGAGCAGCGTTTTCTGGGAATCGTCTGGAAATACGGGTAGGGCAGGGGCCTCGATCGTCTACACAAAAAAAAAATCAGGGTCCGCACACCTTTGCCAACAACATCATAGACCGGCCAATGTATAATTCCAACAAATCACATGGATACTACCGATAAGGTACCCTTATGGAACTCAATCAGCTTCGTTCCTTCCTCAAGATCGCGGAGCACCACAGCTTTACCCGCGCCGCCGCTCAGTGCGGGGTAACCCAGCCGGCCCTCAGCCAGCAGATCGCGCGGCTCGAAGCCGAGCTGGGAAGTCCCCTCTTCGAGCGTCAGGGCCGCCGTGTTCGGCTGACCGACACCGGCGAGCGCTTCCGCGATCGAGCCGTCCGCATCCTGGCACTCGTCGACGACACCGCTCGCGAACTGGCCGACGACGGGGCCACCGGCCGCCTCGACATCGCCGCCATCCCGACCATCGCGCCTTACTTCCTCCCCCGGCAGCTCCAGACCTTTCGCACCCGGTTCCCCGACGCACGCATTCAGGTCCACGAACTGACCACCGAGCACCTCCTCCGCGGCTGTCAACTTGGCGAGGTCGATCTCGGCGTTCTTGCCTTGCCGGTTCAGGTCCAACACCTGGAGGTCGCCTCACTCTTCGACGAGCCGCTCTGGCTCGTCATGCCCCGCGATCATCCCCTCGCCGCCTCCAGCTCGATCCGCATCGACCGCATCCGCGCCGAGCCATTCGTCTTGCTGGACGAGGCTCATTGCCTCTCGTCCCAGATCCGCAGATTCTGCGAGCGCCGCAAGTTTCAGCCTCTGACCACCGGCCGATCCACCCAGATCACCACGGTCCAGGAAATGGTGGCTCTCGGCCACGGTCTCTCCTTCATCCCGGAGATGGCGCGCCGGCTCGACACCAGCGACCAACGCATCTATCGCCCCATCGCCGGCAACAATCCCCCCCACCGCAAAATCGCCGCCTGCTGGAATCCCTACCGCTACCAGTCCCGACTCGCCCGTGCCTTTCTCGAACAGCTCCGCGAACCCGCCGGTTGATTCGCCTCGACCTCGGCCCCATGGCATTCAGCATCGTGCCCATCCGTCCCGAGAACACAACCGCCACGCGCACCGTCGTCGGAACGTTCCTCTCTCCCAGCGCTGGAAGCGGCCAGCGCGTTTTCGATCCCGATCAACGCCCCTTTAACTATGTCGGCTGCGCGGGAACCGGACCCGACGATGTCTCGGTCAATCCCCCCCGTCGCCGATGGTGTCATCTCCAGAATTGAGCTTCAGAGAGTCCGGTTCCGCTGATGTCATCCCCGCTCAGGCGGGGATCCATAGTATTCACCGCTCTCGCACGGGATGCCCGCCTGCGCGGGGACGACTTCGGGCAGACACGTATCGGAACCGAACAACCTGAGGGTCATCAGCTCGGCGTTCACGTTCGCCCAGGTGACGGACGACCTATCGCAAACCGCCGTCATGAGCGAGTCGCCAGTCAAGCAAACCATCAATCCCGACGTCTGGCGAGCCCTGGCGACTCGTGAGGGCAATGAGGTCGTCTCGGCCTCGGATTTCTGAGAGCGGCGAAGCCACGTCACGGAGGACGTGATCAGCCCAGGCGACCTTCGATCACTTGACGCGCCTTTGCCAACGCCTCTCCAATCTTCTCCGCCTGTTTCCCCCCCGCCTGCGCGAAATCCGCCTTGCCGCCGCCGCCCCCACCCACCACCGGCGCGACCTCCTTCAACCAATTCCCCGCGTGCAATCCACGCTCCACCAGATCCGGCGTCGCACCCGCCGCCAGTAGCACTTTTCCTTCATTCACGCCGATCAGCAGCGCCGCCATCCCTGTCCCCGCCTGTCGCCTCAACACATCAATCACCTCGCGCAGGCGATCCGCGGGCATCGCCCCGACTTCCGCGACCACAATCCGCGCACCGCCCACCAGTTCCGCCCCCGCCAGCAACGCCTCGGCCGACACACCCGTCGCCGCCGACGATGCCGACCCCGACCCCTGCTTCGCCTGCTTGCGCAGCGTCTTTACCTCCTCCAGGAGCGCCTCAACCCGCTCACCAAGCTGACTCGCCGGAACCCTTAACGCCGACGCGGCACGCCCGAGCGCCTCCTCCTGTTCCCGAATCAGCTCCAGCGCCGCACGCCCCGTCAGCGCCGTGATTCGCCGCGTCCCCGCCGAGACCGACTCCTCACCCACAACCTTCAACAGCCCGATCTGTCCCACATTCTCCAGGTGCGTCCCCCCGCACAGCTCGCGCGAAAACTCACCCATCTGCACCACGCGCACCGTCTCCGGATACTTCTCGCCAAACAGCGCCATCGCGCCCAATTGCTTCGCGTCAGCCAGCGCCATGTACGTCCAACGCACAGCGCCGCCGTCCAAGATCTGCCGGTTCACCGTCTCCTCGATCGCCCGCAGCCGCTCTCGCCCCACCGCCTCGGGGTTCGCGAAATCAAACCGCAGCCGATCCGGCTCCACCTTGCTGCCCGCCTGCTGAGCGTGCTTACCCAGGTGCGTCTGCAACGCATGATGCAGCACGTGCGTCGCCGTGTGCGCCCGCTGAATCGCCTGCCGACGCTCCGCGTCCACCCGCGCCCTCACCCGCGCATCCAGCGACGCACTTCCCTTCACCACCCGACCCATATGAAGTGTGAACTTATGTTCGCGCTGGGTGTCCTCGACGGCGAACGTGAATCCGTCCCCTTCAATCGTCCCCACATCTCCCACCTGGCCGCCCGACTCTCCATAAAAGGGCGTCTTATCCAGAACCAGGGCGATCGGCGGCCCCCCGTCGCCCGGCCCCGCCGTCTCCGTCAGCCGCCCTTGCTCCAGGATCCCGATGATCCGGCTCTCGCTTTCCGTCGTCTCATAACCCAGGAATTGCGACCCGTCGTGATAGGCCTCTCCCAGCGTGTCCAACGGTCCCGTCGCGAACACGTCGAACGCCTCCGTCTTCCCCCGCGACGTCCGCCCATGCTCCGCCAAACACTCCTGAAACCCCGCCATGTCCACCCGCAAATTCTGCTCCGCCGCCAGACTCTCCGTGATCTCCACCGGAATTCCATACGTCGCGTGCAGGTCAAACGCCTCCACACCACCCACCACGTCCGACCCCGCGCCACGCGTCTTCTTGAACACGTCGTTGAGCAGCCGCAGCCCATTCTCCAGGTTGCGCAGAAACCGCTCTTCCTCTTCCTTCACAATGTTCGCGATCCGAGGAACGCTATCCACCAGCTCCGGATACGGACGCCGCAACGTCTCGACGACCACCGGCACCAGCTCATGCAAAAACGGCTCGCGCCGCCCTATCTGATACGCGTCCAGAACCGCACGCCTCAGCAGCCGCCTCACCACATAGCCCTGCTTCTCAGGACCCGGCCGCACGTTCTCGTGAATCGTCATCGTCAACGCACGCGCATGATCCGCCGCCCGACGCACACGCACACCATCCGTCGTCGCCGCCGCCCGTTCGTAATTCACGCCCAGCACCTCGGCCGCAGCCTGAACGATCGGCCGGATCGCGTCCGTCTCGTAGTTCGACTTCACCCCTTGCAGCGCCGCCGCCATCCGCTCCAGGCCCATCCCCGTATCGATATTCTTGTTCGGCAACGGCTCAAGCTGCCCCGGCCCCACCCGATTGAACTGCGTAAACACCAGATTCCAGATCTCCACCTCTTCAATCCCATCGCCGTGATAAAAAATCTCCGAGCAAGGCCCGCACACCCCGTTCGGCCCATGCGTCGGCGCGCCCGCCGGCCAGAAGTTGTCGTCCTCGCCCATCCGCTTGATTCGCGCCGCGGGAATCCCCACCTCCTTGTGCCAGATGTCAAACGCCTCGTCATCCTCCTGATAGACCGTAAACGTGAGTCGCGCCGGCTCGACCTTCAGCACCCTCGTCAAAAGCTCCCAGGCCCAGTGGATCGCCTCCTGCTTGAAATAATCGCCAAATGAGAAATTCCCGAGCATCTCAAAAAACGTCATATGCCTCGGCGTCTTGCCGACGTTCTCAATGTCACCCGTCCGGATGCACTTCTGACACGTCGTCGCCCGTTTGAACAACGGATCGCCCAACCCCATGAATTCACGCTTGAACTGGTTCATCCCCGCCGGCGTGAACAGCACCGTCGGGTCGTTCGGCACCAGCACGTCGCTGGCCCTCCGCACGCATCCCTTCGACACGAAAAATTCCAGATACGCCTCGCGCAGCTCATCAGTCTTCATCGGCAGCCCAGTCCTGATCCCAACCCGGGGCGGATTCCCAAAATCGGCACAATCCGCCGTGACTCACACCTTCCGGTTCGATCCCCCCACGGACCCAACCGCACTATGCCTACGAGAGTAACCGAACCGCACCCCCCAGCCCAGAACGCTCCACGTTCCTGCCCCCACCCTCACCGAGCCTCGCCGGTTCGCCTTGGTCTTGAATTGTTTCAATAAGGCAACCAGCGCTCTTTTTTCGCCACACATGCGTTGTCGCATGGAGGCCCACATTGCTAATCTCAGTATGCTATCTAGGATTCACTGATCAACCAGGCTCAAGCGCACTGCCGATCCCAACCACTCTGCTCCACAAACCCGGGCCACCCGTTTGTGAACTCATCGGAACGATGCCGTTTTGATGAGTAAACGCGACCGGCGACGCTCGTGCCGAAGCGGCTTCACAGGAAGGCGTACTCCCATGTCAAATCCCTACTATCGTGTCCGTAAATCCACCCAGAATATAAGGATGCGATTTGCCGCGCCGTTGCGAAAGCCCGCTCTCACGCCGGCTCTCGAACCGCTCGAGGCCCGCTGCCTGCTCTCCGGCGACGGACTGACCGCCAGCTACTTCAAAACCGTCGATCTGACCGGCCCCGCAATCACTCAAATCGACCCCAAGGTCGACTTCAACTGGGGCGCCGGCTCGCCCGATCCCTCAATCCCCGTCAATCGCTTCTCCGCCCGCTGGGAGGGCTATCTCGTCCCTCAGTTCACGGAACGTTACACCCTCTACGCCGGCTCCGACGACGGCGTCCGCGTCTTTCTCAACGGGCAGAAAATCATCGACGGCTGGCGCGATCGCGGCTATACCACCGACTCCGCACAAATCGACCTCGTCGCCGGGCGGCTCTACGCCGTGACCGTCGAGTTCTATGAGAAAACCGGCGGGGCCAGCGTCCGCTTCGAATGGTCGAGTGCCAGCCAGCCCCGCGCTGTCGTTCCCACCGAATCCCTCTTCTCACAGTTGCCCCAAGGGGAATTCGCTCCCCAGGCCCCAAAAATCAAGAAGCCGTCCGTCGACGGTACCCTCGTCAACCCCACGAGCACCCTCTTCGAGACTCAGCTCTTCATCGACATCAACGCCGGCGACCTCCATCGTTCCACCGACTGGGAAGTCGTCGATGTCGCGACCGGCGAGACCATCTGGACCGCCGACGACATCACCGACCCAACCAACCGCGTCCGCATCACCATGGCCGACGGCAACTTCGTCGGCAGCTACACCGGCCGCACCGATTTCCAGCCCGACACCGACTACGCGCTCCGCGTCCGGTTCCGAAGCACCGGCGGAGCGCCTGACTTCGAATACAGCGACTGGTCCACCCGCCTCTTCCGCACCGGCCAAACCCTCGCACCCGACCTCAACCTTCCCCAATGGGTCGTCGGCCGACCCGGCTACGTCGTCGAGACCGTCGCCACTGGCTTTCAGCTCCCCGTCAACATCGCCTTCGTCCCCAATCCCGGCGATAGCCCCACCAGCCCCCTCTATTACGTCAACGAGCTGTACGGCAATATCAAGGTCGTCACCCAATCGGGAATCGTCAGCGATTTCGCCTCCGATCTGCTCAACTTCAACCCCACCGGCAACTTCCCCGGCTCCGGTGAGATCGGGCTCGCCGGCCTCGTCGTCGATCCCCTCTCCGGCGACCTCTTCGTCAGCCTTCTCTTCAAGGCCGCCGACGGCCAGCTCTACCCCAAGGTCGACCGCCTCCACCCCACGCCCGACGGCCTCGCCTTCGACCGCCGCACCACGCTCCTCGAAATGTACGGTCACCCTCAGGGCGCCGCCCACCAGGTCTCTAACCTCACCTTCGGACCCGACGGCTACCTCTACGTCCACAACGGCGACGCCTTCGACTCCGACACCGCGCGCGACCTCGACCTCTACCTCGGCAAAATCCTCCGCATGGACCGCGACGGCCAGCCCGCTCCCACAAACCCCTTCTACGACCCCTCCGACGGCATCTCCTCTCGCGATTACATCGTCGCCTCCGGCTTCCGCAACCCCTTCGGCGGCGACTGGCGCGACAGCGACGGCGCTCACTACACCGTCGAGAACGGTCCCAGCATCGATCGCCTCTCAAAACTCACCATCGGCCGCGACTACCTCTACGACGGCACCGATGAAAGTATGCTCAACTACGCTGTCTACAACTGGATGAACGCCCGCGCGCCCGTCAACATCGCCTTTGTCCAGCCCACTCGCTTCGCGGGCAGCGGCTTCCCCGATTCGGTCCAGGACCACGCCTTCGTCTCCGAATCCGGACCCACCTGGGCCGATGGACCGATCCGCAACGCCAAACGCATCGCCGAGTTCATCATCGACGCAAACGGAGGCTACGTGTCCGGACCTACCTCCTTCGTCGAATACAACGGCGCCGGCAAGGCCAGTGTCGTCGCCCTCGCCGCAGGCCCCGACGGCCTCTACTTCTCCGACTTCTACAAGGACGACTCGTTCGATAACCCCATCGCACGCGGCTCCAACATCCTCCGCGTCCGTTACGTCGGCGCGGTCGACTTCCAGGCCGACACCCCCATCGCCACCGCCGCCCCTCTCGCCATCCAGTTCACCGACATCTCCGACCGCCAAAACCACACCGGCTGGCTCTGGGACTTCGGCGACGGAAATACCTCCACCCTCCGCAACCCCAGCCACACCTACCTCACACCCGGCGTCTACGACGTCTCCCTCCAGGTCACCTCCGCCGACGGCGCCGTCACCACCAACCTCAAACGCGGCTACGTTCGCATCGCCGCCAACGGCCTCGCCGCCACCTATTTCAACGACCCCGATCTGGCCGTCCCCAGGTTCTCCCGCATCGACCCCAACATCAACTTCACCTGGGGTTTCGGATCGCCCGAGCCGTCCATCGGCACCAACAACTTCTCCATTCGCTGGACCGGCGCGATCATCCCCGCCTTCTCGGAGTCGTACACCTTCGTCACCACCGCCGACGACGGCGTTCGGCTCTGGATCGACGAAAACCTCATCATCGACGCCTGGAACCTCACCGGCGTGAACACCCGCCAGGCCACTCTCCCCCTCGTGGCCGGCCGCGCTCACTCCATCCGCCTCGAATACAAGGATCTCCTCGGCGACGCCTCCGCCCGGCTCGAATGGCAAAGCGCCAGCCAGCCTCGTCAGATCATCCCCTCCTCCCGCCTCGCGCCCGTCGCCGATCCTTCCCTTCGCTGGTCGAATCCCGCAGTCGGCCAGCAGTTCGCACCCGGCGTCACCATCCCTCTCGATGTCACCCCCTTCAACATTTCTCAACCCATCGTCGCGGTCGACTTCTACGACGGAACCACGCTCATCGGCACCTCGACCGACGCGCCTTACTCCCTCGCATGGCTCGGTGCCTCCCTCGGCGATCATCAACTCACCGCCCAGGCACGCACCGCCGGCGGCCAGGTGATCACCAGCCCACCTCTGCCCATCGCCGTGTCCGGCCCCACCCTCTCCATCAGCGACGCCTCACGCGTCGAAGGCCAGAGCCTGACTCGCTCCATGCTCTTCACCGTCAGCCTCTCCAGCCCCTCGCCAACCGATACCGTCACCGTGCAGTTCACAACCGTCGATGGCTCGGCCCTCGCGGGCAGCGACTATGTCTCCAGAAATGACCTGATCATATTCCGACCCGGCGAATCCTCCCGCACTGTCGAGGTCGTGATCAACGGCGACACCATCATCGAGCCGGACGAGACCTTCCAGGTCCACCTCTCCAACCCCACCGGCGCTTCGCTGGCACGATCCACCGCCACCGGCACCATCCTCACCGACGAGATCAGCCTGACGGTCATGAACGTCTCCGTTCGGGAAGGCGATCTCGGAGCCACCACACCCGCCACCTTCCTCGTCAAGCTCAACGTGGCCGCACCCTTCGACGTTGTCTTCAGATACGAGACCGCCGACGCGACCGCGTCCGTTTCCGGCGGCGACTACACCCCCCGCTCCGGCACCCTTACCATTCCCGCCGGTCAACTCTCCGTGCCCATCCCCGTCGACATCCTCGGCGACAACACCCCCGAACCCCTGGAAACGCTCCAGTTCAAGATCACGACCGCCACCAACGCGATTCTCGCTCGTCCTCTCGCCACCGCCACCATCCTCGACGACGACCTGCCCTTCTCAATCGCCGACGCATCCATCCTCGAAGGTGACTCGGGGACTCTGCTCGCCACTCTCGAGGTCACGCTCGCGACCGCTGTCGACTTCCCCGTTTCCATCCCCTACAAGACAGGCGGCGGCACGGCCACCCCCGGTGTCGATTACACGGCGGTCTCAGGCACCCTCGAATTCGCGCCCGGCGTCACTCGCCTGCTCGTCTCAATCCCCATCAGCGGCGACTCCCTCGTCGAGCCTGACGAGACGATCCGCGTCCAGTTGCAGCCCTCCTTCTTCTCAAACAGCGCTCGCAATGCCGCCTTCCTGACCCTCCGCAACGACGACCTGACCCTCGACTTTGCCTTCAACCCTCTCATCCAGGTCGTCCCCGGACCGATCATCATCGAAGGCGACTCGGGTTTTCAAAACATCCAGGTCGATGTCCTGCTCTCGCAGGCGGCCAGCTTCGCGGTCTTCGTCAACTTCACCACGACCAACGACACCGCGATCGCACCGCTCGACTTCCGCGCCTCGGCCGGAACCCTGGCCTTCCGTCCCGGCCAAACGCGCTCGACCATCTCGATCGATATCCTCGGCGACCTCATGCCCGAGGCCCTCGAACAGTTCTTCGTCGACCTCTTCAACCCCGTCAACGCCGTCATCAAGCGCTCACGCCTGGTTCTCCAGATCGAGGACAACGACGTCTGACTCGTCGCCCGGTCTCTCCTCCTGGCTCCTCTGAATCCACATCCGCGCGGCGCTGGGGTGAC
>JBGSYY010000477.1:0-12540 GCA_041750675.1 Isosphaeraceae bacterium
GCGGCGGCGTCGCGGCCAACTCAGCGCTCCGGTCGGCGCTGAGCATCATGGCCCAGGACGCGGAGGTGGAGCTGTTCATCCCACCACTCAGCCTATGCACCGACAACGCGGCTCTGGGCGGTATCGCCTTCGCCAAATGGCACGCCGGGCAAGTGGCCGGCCTCGATGTCGACGTTCAGCCCGGCCTCATTCGTCCTGGCCGTGGTTAAGGACTTCTGACGGATCAAACGGGCCGACGCGGCGGGGCCGGGGCCGTGCCTTGGCGATATCCGCTCTGAAGTTGGTCCAACTGGTGGCGTCGCGCCAGGGCATTGTGCTGGGCCGCCGGAATCGTGGCCGTGGGCGGGGCGGGACGGGCATCCTGAGGGCTGGGTACTCTGTTCATTGGCCTGGTGCTCCGCGAGGAAAGTGAAAAGAGGCAAACAGGGCTGCCGCGAGGAGGGCTGATGTCCACAATGGCCTTACGGAGTGATCCTAGGTAATGGTCGCCCCCGTGGTATTCCTGAAACAGTCTGACTCATGAAAACAACGCAAACCGTGCTAAACCGTTGCGCGACCTTGCCGGATCTTCAAGCCATGCGGGGTGTGGTGCTTGACGCGGTCGGGACCTTGATCACGCCCAGGCCCTCGGTCTCGCAGGTTTATGTGGCCGCCGCGGCACGCCAGGGCGTCGTGATCGGCGTCGACGCCATGCGCCACCGTTTTCGAGCAAGCTTCGGCCAGGATGAAGCCGACGAAGCCCGTGGCCCGCTCGCCACCAGCGAGGATGTCGAACGCCGCCGCTGGAAGCGAATCGTTGCCCAGTGCCTCCCCGAGGTACCCGACCCTATCCAGGCCTTCCTCGAACTTTGGGACCACTTCGCACGCCCCGAATCCTGGATCGTTTACCAGGACGTTCCCGGGTTGCTCGAATCCCTCCGCGAACTGCACCTACCACACCGCATTGCCTCCAATTTCGACGCTCGCCTCCGTCCCGTCCTCCTCGGTCTGCCTCACCTACGCCATCTTGCCGATGACGCCGTCATCTCCTCCGAAGTGGGCTACCGCAAACCGGATGCGCGGTTTTTTGAGGCCGCCTGCCGTTCTCTGGGATTGGCGAGTCATGAGGTCTTGCACGTGGGCGACGACGAACGCAACGACCGCGAGGGCGCACTTAATGCCAACATGCTCAGCCTCAGGCTCAATCGCGATCCGTCGTCGGCCTCACACGAGGAATTGGGGTCGCTCGCGGAACTGGCTCACCTGTTTCGCCGATCGAGAATTGAACCAGGGGCCGTCCGTCGGCCGATGACGTGAGGGGCCTGTCCGATCTCCTGACTCGACTTGCCCCACCCGTGAGGTTGGAGTAGCATCCGCCCTCAACAGTGATTCTGGAGAGAGCCCTGAGTATTTCTCGGACCCTCTCCGGCGATCGACAGAGAATCAAGCGCCGGCGTGCGGGCGCCGGTTTCCTTTCAGGGAAGAAGGGAAGCGACCGCTGATGGCAACGGTTTCCCAGCTCGCGAATCTGGTACGCGGCCGGCTTGTCGGCGATGGATCACTCGAAATTCGAGCGGCCCGCCCCCTGGCCGACGCGGGACCCGGCGATATCACTTTCCTCGACGACGAACGCTACGCCAGGCAACTGCGTGCCTCACCCGCCTCCGCGGCGCTTGTCGGCCCGCATTTTCGCGCGGCCGCGGTCGAACGTGGAATCACGGCGATCGAGGTCGATGATCCTCGCGAAGCCTTTCTCAGGGTCCGCGAGCACCTGCTCGGCCCCAAAGCCGCGCGGTGGACAGGAATTCACCCTCAGGCATTCGTCCACCCCTCGGCCCAAATCGGCGTGGACGTGGCCGTATACCCGTTCGCGTTCGTGGGCGAAGGAGCGGTCGTCGGCGAGGGCACCACGCTCCACCCTGGTGCCGTTGTGGGGGCGAACTGCGTGGTCGGCCGCGAGGTGGTCCTCCATCCCCACGCCGTCCTTTACGAAGGGGTCAAACTCGGCGACCGGGTTGAGATCCACGCCGGCACCATCATCGGCGGCGATGGTTTCGGCTATCGACTGCAGGACGGCCGACACGTCAAGGTACCTCAGACCGGATGGGTCGAGATTGGCGACGAGGTCGAGATTGGCGCGAACTGCACCATCGATCGCGGCACATTCGAGCCGACCGTCATCGGCGAAGGTTCCAAAATCGACAACCTCGTGATGATCGGCCACAACAACCGCATCGGCAAGCACAACATCCTCTGCGGCCAGGTCGGGATCGCCGGAAGTTGCCAGACGGGCGACTACGTGATCATGGCCGGTCAGGCCGGCATCAAGGATCACACCGAGATCGGCGACCGCTCGGTCGTCGGAGCGCAGGCGGGCGTGCATCGCAATATCCCCGCTGGCCAGCAGGTTCTCGGCTCGCCGGCGACGCCGATCAAGGAACAGCGCCAGCTCTTCGTCATGATCGCGCGGCTACCGGAGATGCACCGCCAATTGCGTGCGCTGTCGGCGCAGGTGAACAGCCTGCTTGCCATGGCCAACTCCACGTGTCGCCCTGAGCCCGAAGGGGTTCTCGAAGCCGAAAATGATTGACCAGATCGCTACTCCCAGACTCGGAGATCGGGCCTTGCAGCGGATCGGATTGCTGGCGGGAAGCGGGCGGTTCCCCATCCTCTTCGCCGAGGCGGCCAAACGCCAGGGCCTTCAGATTTGCTGCGTGGGCGTCCGCTACGAGGCGAGCGAGAGCGAGCTTCGCCCACTCTGTGAGCGATACGAAGTGGTCAGCGTTTCGCGGCTGGGCGGCATGATTCGCGCCTTCAGGCGAATGGGCGTCGATCGCATCGTCATGGCCGGCAAGATTCACAAACAGGTGATGCACACGCCCATGCGGGTGATCCGGCTCTGGCCCGATCTCCGCATGATTCGCTTCTGGTGCCGCAAGCTCAAGGACAAGCGCGACGATTCCATCCTCCTCGGCGTCATCCGCGAGTTTGAGCGCGACGGGATGACCTATGTCTCCGCGCTCGATTACTGCCCGGAGCTGCTCGTGAACCAGGGGATACTCACCCGCCGCCGACCCACCCCCGCCGAGTGGGCCGACATCCGCTTCGGTTGGCGTCTGGCCAAGGAAATGGGACGGCTGGATGTCGGCCAGTCTGTGGCCGTCAAGGAGTGCGCGGCCCTGGCCATCGAGGCCATCGAGGGGACCGACCGCTGCATCGAGCGCGCCGGCCAGCTCTGTCGCGCGGGCGGCTGGACCCTGGTCAAGGTCGCCAAGCCCCAGCAAGACATGCGGTTCGACGTGCCGACAATCGGCGTCTCGACGATCGAGAATCTCAAAAAGGCCGGAGCCAAAGTGCTGGCGATCGAGGCCGGCATGACCATCGTCGTCGATCAGGCCGACGTGGTCGCCCTGGCCGAGCGGTACGGAATCACGATCGTGTCTGTCGAGGCGAACGAGCTGGCGATCGCCGACCAATCGACCCTGGTCGCCTGAACGAAACCCTTGCAACCGAGGGAGCGATGCCGCTCCCAGATTCTTGTCATTCTTACAACATCGCATCATCGTTCCCGGTTGATCAAAAATCTTGATTTTCCCTAAAGTTCGCCAGAATGAGCGATTCGCGAAATCGACGCGTGTCGTTACCCGAAATGGCACGCGGGATGCTCTAGCAGGTGAATCGTGTACGTCTTGCTGGATGCCGGACGTCGCGATTTCACGGAGAGAATCAACGATGACGCGAGACCGCCAGAGCACGCTGCTGTGGATGAAAGACCTCATCGAGCACATGAGCCGCTGCCACGAGCAACTGCAGTGGACCTCGGAAGGGCCAAGCGCGGCCTTCCTCGCCGAGGCCATGCAGGTCGACCTGGCTGAGTGCCTCAAACTGTGCGAGACGCTCAAGGATCACCCCCAGGCCAAGAGGCGGATGGCGATGGCCTGATCGACCCCCACCGTTCGGGCGGCCTGCGACGATGTTCGGTCGCGGCCTGCCCATTAACCGCACGGCGACGTTGAACCATGGACGCGAATCCCTGAAAATCGCTGGCTGGAGCACGAGATAAGGCCAGGGTGATGGGACGACCGGATGAATGGTTCGCCAGACGGATTGGTTGCTGAGTGGATGGTCGACTCCCTTCACGTCCGCGTCTTCGCCGACAGAGCGAAGATGGGCCTTGCGGCGGCGACGTTTGTGGCCGAGGCCGTGCGGCGACTGGGCGAAGGTCGCCGACGTGTCCGTGTCGTGTTCGCGGCCGCGCCGAGCCAGAATGAGTTTCTGGCCGCACTCGTCGCCCCTGGGCAGGTCGATTGGTCGCGGGTCGTGGCGTTTCACATGGACGAATACCTGGGTTTGCCGGCCGATCATCCGGCGGCGTTTCGCAACTATCTCCGCCTACATCTTTTCCAGCCGGCCGGATTGCCCAAGGCCCGCCTTGAGCTGATTCCCGGCGAACAGATCGATCGGCCCGCTCAGGTTTGCCTCGACTACGAGGAAGCGCTCCGCGACGAGCCGCCCCAAATTGTCTGTGGCGGCATCGGCGAGAACGGCCATCTCGCCTTCAACGACCCGCCCGTGGCCGACTTCCACGATCCGGTGCTGGTGAAAGTTGTCCGGCTCGACAAACCATGCCGCATCCAACAAGTGAACGACGGCTGCTTCGAACGAATCGACGACGTGCCCACACATGCGTATACGTTGACCATCCCGGCACTGCTTCGTCCCGAGGTCGTCTCGATCGTGGTGCCCGGTCCCCGCAAGGCGGAGGCGGTAGCGGCCGCTCTACGGGAGCCGATCGACGAGAGTTGCCCGGCCTCGATCCTGCGAACGAAGCCGGGCGCGGTTCTATGGCTCGACCGAGAATCCGCGGCGCGAGTGATGTGAGCGCGAGGATCACGACGCGACGCCGGCAGCGTGAGGTTTCCAATAATAATAGCCACGCCACGGGAATTCGCTTGAAGTCACCGGGTTGGCGGCGTGTAATGAAATCTGATGATCGCGTTGAGGCATGAAGAGCAGACCATAGGAGGTCTCGTGATGAAGCTTCGCATGAGCCGTGTGCTAATGGCGGGCAGTTTGCTCCTCGTGCCGATTGTGGTACAGGCGCAGGAACCGCCTTTTAGGGGTCAGCAAGCGGCGGCTACAGAAGACGCCGCGCCCGCGCAGCCCCGGCGAACCGATTACAAGCAGGACTCGGAATTCATGCGGCGGCTTGAGGAGAGTCTGCCCGTGCTCGCCGAGATCACCCCGACGCCGCCCACGTCGATTCCCCACGATCCCCCGCCGCACGAAGGGGCCATGATTGACGTGGAACTGAAGATTGGGCCGCCCGACCTGCTGCGCGTCGAAGTGCTGGAAGCACTACCGGGTCGGCCGCTGAGTGGCGATTTTCTGGTACGGCCGGATGGGACGATCGACCTGGGATTCTACGGCTCTTTTCATGTGCGTGGCCTTTCGCCGACGCAGGCCAAGACCAAGCTAATCCTCCACATGCGAGAATGGATCGACGACGAAATACTTGGTCTCGTGGGATTTGATCCCCTCCAGAAGTTTGTGGTCGTGCCAGCAGAGACGTCGGATCGAGTATTTGTCGACATCTCCGCTTACAACAGCGGCGGATACTTCGTGCTGGGCCTGGTGAACGCACCGGGCCGCTTACCCGTTACGGGAAACGAAACGGTGCTGCACGCAATTCAGTACGCGGGCGGACTGGAATCCGAAGCCGGTCCCACGAAGATCACTCTCAATCGTCCCGCGCGCGGAGACAGCCCCGCGAGGAATTACGCGATCGACTACGAGGCCATCCTCGAGGGTCGAAGCGACGCCAATCTCCAAATTTTCCCCGGCGACCGCCTCATTGTCGATCGTCGAGGTCAGTAGCGGAATCTCCTGTGATGGGAACCGATAGAACATCGGTCACGCTCTCGGGCCCAGCCAACTTTCCATGAAGCCGAAGAACGCCGAGTAACGAGATCCGTTCCACCGGCGTTCTTCCGTGGATTGCTCAAAGTGATCCGTCGTTCTCATCGCCGTGCGAGTGAACCGACGGGGACGCTCCGAGGCGGCAGGAAATTGGGCACGGTTTCCAGGCCGCCGGGATGTTCATGGACCCAGAAGGCGAATTTCGCCTTGCCCAAGGCCCGCGTGGTCGTCCCAAGATCCGCGGCGGAGAGCCGGAGTCGAATGGTAGGACCGACGATTTTGACCAGCGACGGGCTGAGCGTCCGGCTCGTGCCGTTGACGAGGTTGTCGATGGTGAGCGTGGGACGCCGGTCCTGGCCGATATCGACGCGAACGATTGTATCCGCGCGAATTCCCGGATACTCGGCAAACTGCTGCGTCGCGCCACGACCCAGGTCGAGCGCCCAGACGTAACGCGCTCCCTCGTTCAGTTCGTCCATCGGCCCGCGCATGATGGCGCCGAGCGAAATACGGCCGGTCGGCAATACGACCGCCCCGGCGACACGTGGCAGAATGGCGTCGGCATGGCCGCCGGTGTAGGTGCTCAGTGTCGTATGGGTGAGAGCGGCAAAGCCGCGCGTGGCGAATGCGTTCCGCGCTCCCGAGGCGAACTCGCCGATCAGCCGAAGCGGATTGCCGATTTGACGACGAAGGTTTTGGACGAACTCCGAGCCGAGTCCACCATTCAAGGCAGACAGAATGGCCGTAGCGCCGTCGCTGGGAAACGCGCGGGGTGCGAGTGCGGCCGCGGCGTGTAGCCGCGCGAGAGGGCCGATCGAGGCCGGCACCAGTCGAGATTCGATGGATTCAAAGTTGGGAATCCGTGTGTGCTTCGCGCGGGTCGGACGATTTCCGTTCATGAGAATTCCCACAGAGGACGGGCACTGCACTTGATACGACAACCGAGAAGATCCGACGGTTTGGAATCCGCTATGACTCATTCTTCTTTAGACCGCGGTCGTTGGATTTGCAAGCCGCGGAACGTTGAGAATATGAAATAAAGAAGCTGGAACGCAACGATTCTGATTTGGGAGGCACTTCGTTGCAAAACCGCACGGGAGTCGATAATACAGATTTGTCTTATCGTAACATCCATGATCTTCTCATTGATGGGCACCAAGCACATGCGTCGACGTAAGGGATTCACGCTGATCGAGCTGCTGGTTGTGATCGCGATCATTGGGGTGCTGATCTCGCTGCTGCTTCCGGCTGTTCAATCGGCGCGCGAGGCGGCGCGGCGGGCGAGCTGTTCGAATAATCTGAAGTAGATGGGAATTGCGATCGGAGCGTATCACGACACCCATAATGTCTACCCGATGGGCTACAGCTATCAGCTTGGCTATGGATGGGGAGGGTTTGGCTGGGCCACCGCGATTTTACCGAACGTGGAGCAAGCTCCACTCTTCGCCTCGTTCAACTTTGACGGGCCTGCGTGGAACCTTGAGAACACCACCGCGTGTCGGACGATCATCACATCGTATCTCTGTCCCAGCGACGAGACCTCGGACAAAGGGTTCCTGGATCGAGACGGGCCGCTTTACGCCATGTCCAGCTATGTGGGCAGCTTCGGTCCCGGCGACATGGATCTCGGTGATCCCGAGGACCGTCGGGGCATCTTCAGCCGGAATAGCTCAATCCGACTGGCGAGTGTGAAGGATGGGCTTTCTCAGACGCTTTTCGCAGGCGAGCGCCATAATGGCGACTTCGGGTACGAGGATTCTGCTGGGCACTTCGTTGCCGAGACGGTTTGGCCGGGCGCGATCCGCGAGCTACCGGACGACGATCATGGCCACACGACATTGTTCCAGACCGGGCACACGCCGTCGAGCCGGGAGCAGGACGACCGTGACGCGGCGAGCCGCCATCCCGGCGTGACGTCTTTTTTGTTTGGTGATGGCTCCGTGCGATTCCTCAAGGACACGATCAGCCTGACGATCTACCAGGCCCTGAGCACGCGAAACAAGGGAGAGGTGATTAGCGCCAACGATTATTGATCCGTTGCGCTGGTCTCGCCTTTCTCCAGAATCAGGCCGACGTCGATCCCCTGTCCGCCGCCGGTCTGATGGCACTCGACGGCCAGCGTGTTTTGTCCTGTTTGGAACAAGGCGGCCTGTTCGGCGTTCAACGGAATATCTTCATAAGATGATACATATCCCTCGCGACTCAAAAGCGGCTGTCCGTTGACGAAGATATGGCAGTCCTCGTCGTGATAGAGGCGAAGAACGAGCCGGTCGTGTTCACCGAGTTGGGGCAGAGTCGCCTGGCCGCGAAGCCAGATGGCGGGTGTGTTCCACTCGGTCTTGACGTGAATTCCGGGGGTATTCTCAGTCCCGAATCCGCCTGGGGCCGTGGTCCAGGAGGAGGCATCGAAATCGGGAGCCTGCCAGCCCTGGGCCGGGGCCTGGGTGGTGTACGACCAGAGCCGTGCGGCAGTATCTGGGCTTTCGCCGGTGGTACGCAGGACGACACGGCGCGAGGCGGCGGAGTCGACGGTGATTTCGGTGTCGTTCGCGATGCCGAGATCGGCAGGCAATGTGGCTTCGGTTGCCAGGATCAGGGTGGGGTCGAACGGAAAGGCCCCGGTGGTTGCGCCGTAGAGGACCAGGCCGCCTGGGGCACTGCCGGGGTCGGGAGATTCGAACTGGAGGAGCAGGGGATTCCCGGCGGCGATATCGGCTTTTGCGGTGTCGGGGAGGGGATGCTCGGCGTCGATCAGGAAGCCGTGGCTGCCGTGGTCCGTGCCGTTGAGGTGGGAGAGCACGCCGCGGGCGTCGGCGGGGTCATCATTGAGAGCGATGGAGGCGAGCTTACGGCCGCTGAGCGAGAGCAACAGGGACGACGAGTGCGTTCGTCCGTCGGTCTGGGGATAGTCCTGTGAGTTGGAGCGTTCGGCCCAGTCGACTTTCTCGCGATTCGCCTTGGCGGCGGCCTCGAAGCGGAAGCGGATATCGGTCGGCTTGGCCTGGGCGATGATTTCGGGAACCTTGAGGCGATAGAGGAAGCTACCCTCGCCTCGTCCAGCGGCCTTGCCTGCGCTGGAGTGGATGCCGTCGGACCAGCGGACGCGGGCGTAGTCGTCGGGACGGAAGCGAAGGGCGACGTGGTGATCGTCGATCCGTTCGACTCGGGGCGCGGGGGCCTCGGACCGGATGACGACATTGACGAAATTGGCAGCGAGGCGGTTGCCTTCCGCGTCAATCAGCTCAAGGCAAAGTGCTCCCACGAGCGGCCCACCGATTTTGAAGGCGACCGGCTTCTGGAACGTAACTCCGTAGGGCGACCACTCGGCGGGACGCTCCTTCGGTTCCATCGTGTCGACCTGGCCCGCGTCGTTCACGCCGGTGACCCACCAGCGAAGGGTCGGTGGAGTCGCCAGGTCGGAGAAATGGCTGACGAAGACCGGCACGCGGATGATTTCACCGGGGGCGGCGACGATGACGGGTGGGCTGTCGTACCCGACGAAATCCGGACCCTGCAAGTTGGCCACCGTCATATCCGGAATGAAGGCATCGTAGCCGAACGTCTTGGGGGTACGGTCGTAGTTGACGAAGCCGTTGTGCTCCCACTCGATATCGGCTAGCTCTGTATAAACGTATCCCTGGATGCTGGGGTATTTACGCAGTTGGGTGGTGAGATCGCGGAATCCCCAGGAGACGTCGCGGTCGCCGCCGCCCGCCGAGACCGCGCCATACTCACTATTGATCAGCGGCGCGGAGTTCATCGCCTCGTTGGGGCAGTGGTTGAACGGGCTGCCGGGCACGCTCTGGCGGACCACTTCCTCGATGTGGCGGCGGCTGGAATCGTGGTCGTCGATATAGAAATGCCAGCTATTGAGGTCAGTGACCGCAACGTGATCATAATTGCATGGGCTATTGTCCTCGATCAGGCGAGTGGGATCGATCGCGCGCATCAGGCCGACCATGGCCTTGACCCATTCCTGCGTATCTTGAGAGGCCTTGTACTCGTCGGGCGAGCCGAGCCCCCAGGTCTCGTTAAAGGCGACCCAGGAAAAGATCGAAGGGTGGTTGCGGTCGCGGACGAGCACCTCGCGCATCGTGGCTTCCCAGGCGCCGCGGGCTTTTTCGTTCTGCCGCCAGGTGTTGGGCATGTCCTGCATGATCAGAAGGCCGAGCTTGTCGGCCCAATAGAGCCGCCTCGGTTCCTCGGGCTTGATGTGAATTCGCAGTCCGTTGAGTCCCAGCGACTTCGCGAGTGCGATGTCGTTCTTGAGAAAATCGTCAGTCGGTGCGGTGTAAATGCCCTGAGGATTGAATGACTGATCGAGTGCCATGCGCAGGTAGACGGGCTTGCCGTTGAGAAACACCGATTCGTAGGGAGCGTCGCCGAATTTCCCACGGCCGATCGTTCGCAGCCCTGTGTAGGTGGCGATGGTGTCGATCGCGCCCGACGGCGTCTTCAACTCCAGTGTGATGTCATAGAGATGTGGCGTCTCAGGCGTCCAGAGCTTCGCCTGTCGCACGGGGATCATAAAAGTGTGAACAAGCGGCTCGGTGTTGGCCTTTGATGTGGCGAAGCTGACAGTGCGGGAGCCGATGGCGTCGTCGTCGCTGCGGAGAGTGAGCTGATATTCGCCGGTTTCGGCCGGAGCGACGAGGATATTCGCGATCAGCACCACGGGGTCGATCGACTGGGTGGCGAAACCGAACGAGGTGATCCGCCCGGCGGGTCGCGATTCGAGCCAGACCGTCTGCCAGATTCCGGAAGTGGTTGTATACCAGCCGACCTGCTTGCCTGTGGGCAGCGCGGGATCGGTCGGGTCGAAGACGCGGACCACCAGAGTGTTGTCGCCGTCGCGCTTCACATGGTCGCTGATGTCCGCCTCGAACGGGGTGTAGCCGCCCTCGTGGCGGACGATTTTCTGGCCATTGAGCCAGACGTCGGCCTGCCAATCCACAGCACCGAATCGCAAGAATATGCGATGATCCCTGGGGAAATCTGGAGGTACGCTGAGGCTACGGCGATACCAGCCCACCTTCGGTGCGCCCTTCGGCTTGTGAATCCCCGAGAGTTCACTCTCCCAAGGGAAGGGCACCACAATCTGGCGGTCGAACCCTTCGGCCGCCGGTTGGAACCATTCCTTGGCGAGGCCCTCGTCCGACGAATCGAAGCGAAAATCCCAGGTGCCGTTGAGATTTGCCCAGTGGGGACGTATGGCGTTGGGTGTCGGGTGCGCGGGACGCGGCAGAGGATCATCAGCGGTGAAGCAGAGCAGAAGCAAAACCGCTGCAAACGGATGGACGAGCATTGTGGTAAATCCCCGTGGAGAGCGTCGTGCGAGGGGGAAGCAGGGATCGAGATTCTTTGAACCGAGCCTATCAGACGCGCCCAGGCCAGGCGAGTGGGCAGCACAACGCGAGCGAGCTTCGATAACGAGTGTATGATCAGTGGAGGTGGTCGCGGTTAACTGCCTTTCCTGGAATGTCTATTTGAGAGTGAAACCAGAGCGATGACGAGGACGCCGACGATCCCGACACCACGCGAACACGCGGAGCGACTTCTTGAGGCGGCGACTCGACGAGGCGACCACCGGAGCGAGGCGCTCGCCCGAATTGATCTCGGCGTGGCGTTGATGCGCGGAGGGATGCTGGATGACGCGATCGGGTTGCTGAAGCAAGCGCTGGCAGTCGCCGATCGGGAACGGTTTCCTGAGGTCGCCATCGAGGCCCGGCTGCAGCTTGGCCTGGCGCGGCTGGCTCACGGCGATGCCAATGGTTCAATGGACTGTTTCTCCGAGGTGTTGAGAGTCGCTCGGGAGGGCGGCGACACGTATCGCGAGAAGCTCGCGCTGGACTTCATCGGCCGGCACCATGCGACAGTGCGTAAGCCCGAGGCGGCGATCGCTGTCTACCGCGAGGCTCAGGAGATTGCACGCGAGTTGGGAGACTCGACGCACCAGGCGGAGCTGACGTGGTCCGAGGCGATCCAGCGTGCCGAGCTGGGACTCCGTGATGAGGCGATCGAGCGAGCGAACGCGGCGATCACTTTGTTTCGCAGGCTCAATCATCCTCACGTTGGAATCCTGGCCGAGCATCTGGGGCGGTATCAAGCGGTGGGCGGCGTGCTGCCGGGGATGGACGGATCGGAGCCGATTCCGGGCGTCTTCATTGGCAGCGGGAGGAGCGTTCGGCCGGCGACGAATGACTCCGTCGCTCCGCCGGGCTTGCTGAGGATGGCGATGTCGGCGATGAAGGCGATGTCGCTCTTTGTGGGGTCGGGCGCGGCGGTTGTTTCGAGTGATGAGCGAGAGCGTCGTTTGGCGATCTGTAACGATTGCGAAAACCACACCGGCTCGCGTTGTCGGCTTTGCGGCTGCTTCACCCAGCTAAAAACCTGGCTGCCGCACGAGCGTTGCCCGGCATCGAAGTGGGAGGGGCGGGCTTAGGAATCGTCGGAATACATGGCCAGGGCACGGATGATATCGTCGAGATCGTTGGCGACGACGAACGGGCGATTGGCGAACCCGGCCCGTTTCACCCCGCGCGATCCGAGAACTTTTTCGAACTGCTCCTGGTCGGCGCTGTGATAGGCGACCGTCGCGGTTGGGTCTTTCAATTGATGGCCAGTGAGGACGCAGACGACGCG
>JBGSYY010000478.1:0-4245 GCA_041750675.1 Isosphaeraceae bacterium
GGTCCGCGTTCGTCGGGCCCGGCGCGGTCGAAGCCGATCGTGAAGCTTGGCACGGGCCGACCCATCTGTCGCGAGCTGAGGCCCAGCACGACCGTCGAATCAAGCCCGCCGCTGATGTAACTCACGACAGGCACATCGCCACGAAGCCGGCGCTCGACCGACTGGCGGAGCAGGTGCTCCAGCTCGTCCACGAGCGGAGTCGGGTCGTCGAGCCGCGTTTCCTGCCCGGCATCCGGGAAGTCAAAGTCCCAGTACGTGTGCTTGGCGACACGTCCGTCGCGGACCTTCAAAAACTGTCCAGGTGGCAGCGAGCGAATGCCCTCGAAGAACGTCCGCGACGTACCCGCGCAGAAGAACGTGAACAGGTGGTCGATGCCTCGGACGTCGGCCCGTGCCTCCACCATGCCCGACGCCAGAAGCGCCTTGATCTCAGACGCCCAGAGCAGCCAGCCGTCGGCCTCGGTGTAGTAAAGCGGGCAGATCCCAACCCGATCGCGACCCAGTATCAAGGTGCGGCTGGAGCGGTCCCAGAGCGAGACGGCGAACTGGCCCCGCGCCTTTTCAAACATCGAGGGGCCGTGGTCCTCATAGAGATGGACCCAGGCCTCCGTGTCGCACTTGGTGGCCAGTCTATGGCCGCGTGCCAGGAGATCGCGACGTAGCTCAGGATACTCGAACAGCTCGCCGTTGAACGCGACCCAGATCGAGCCATCCTCGTTGCAGAGCGGCTGCCTCCCCCCGGCGAGATCGATGATCGAAAGCCGGCGAGCCCCCAGCGCTACCCCCGGCTCGATGTGAATGTGCTCGTCGTCGGGACCGCGATGGGCGATCGCTCCGGTCATCGCGAGCAGGCGGTCTGTCGGAAAGACGCGCGAGCCGCCCAGGTCCAATGCTCCGGCAATTCCACACATGCGCTCGCCCGCCCGAGAAACAGAGGAATCGAGTCACTACTCGAGTGAGCCGTGATACTGGGCCGCAACGAACTCGGCCCGACCCAATCGACTCCAACGAATTATAGCCGATGCCCCGGGCAAGATCGGTAGGCTCTGCGGCTCAGGCAAGCTGTGCGTACCGAATTTCGAGATCAGGCTTCACGGAATTCGAATGGAGTCGTCAGACGAAGCGCGGGCAGTCCACGTCGGCGGCTCGCTCGCCAATAGGTGAGCGTGCCCACGATTCCATACACCCAGCACCCGAGTTGGAAGATCAGGCCGCGTGGGCCGACGGGGACATAAAATGGCACGTCTTCGCTCCTTGAGGACGGTTAACGCGAACAGTGGCGAGGAGAAGCTCTTCGTCGACCCCGGCGACAACCGGGGCCGATTCACGGCCATCGCAAATGCTGCTCTGGCCGGCAAAGCGATCGGGGATGTTCTCGGCGATCAGCATTCCAAGCAAGGGGATCGTCGTGTGCGTCGCTCCACACTGGTTCGAGAAGACGACGGGGACCCCCAGATCGCCGGCGACCTTGGCCGGTATCTCGGCCGACATCGGACCGATGTGCCCCATCAGCCAGTGGCGACGACCGGTGTGTCGATTCGCGAAATCGGGCCAGGCCGCCGAGACGACCGCCAGGTCAATTCGGCGTCGGTAGTCGTCCCAGACTCGTCGATAAATCATGTCGGCGCAAACGGCGAGGCCGATATTGCCGAACGGCGTGGAGACCATCAGCGGCGAACGGCCCGGTCGAAATCGAAACCGTTCCCAGAAGACCAGGTGCCGTTTCCGGTACGTCTGGATCGATCCGTCGGGCTGGCACACTGCCAACGAATCGTAGATGTGTCGATCTTCGCGCTCGACGATCCCAGCGATGATCGTCAGTCCCCACCGCTGACTGCGTCGGCGCAGGTGGGTCAGCGTGCGGTCGTTGGGGCCTTCGGCGTAGGGGCCGTAATCGGGTAAAAAGCCGTAGCCCGTGTTGAACATCTCGGGCAGGACGGCCAGGCGTGCGCCGCCGAGGTGGGCCTCGCGGAGCAGGCAGTCCGCTCGCTCCAGATTCTCCTCGACGGCCAGCAATCGGGCCGACATCTGAACCGACGCGACAACCACTCTCACGTGAACTCACCTCCGCTTCCCTGGGAGGGCGAGGGCGCTATTCGGATAGCACGCTCAACCGCGAGACTCCCGACGCGCTGGCACGGGAATCGACATCCATGTGACGGTCGTAAAATCAGCTCCGCCGTCGCACATCCGAACTATCGACGATCTTCGTGTCTGAACCTGATGCGAACCGCTGGCTCGACCTGGGGACGAGTCGTTAAGTTCGGTTCAACCGATGGAGCCGGAACTCGCGGTCACATCAGCTCGGCAGACTCGAACGTAACGGTGGGAACTTTAGCTGTCACGAAACAGATTGAACAGGTCAATCCTAACGGCGGCCGTGGTGGGCAACCGCAGGCGAGCAAGCGACCAAGGCCCCGCGCTCAGAGGCCGAGCCAACCGAGGAATCCCTGCTTTCGAGCGGGCGGTGGCAGTTGGGCCTGAGACCTCAGGTTCTCGGCGCGCTGAACCAGCTCGCCGGCTGGGGGATTCGAGGCGGGAGCCATTTCGTAATAAAACTCGCGTTCATCACGAATGGTAAAGGGGACCAGGTTTTCCGTGAAGAACTCGGTGAACAGGTTGTCGTACCAGGGGGCTTTCACGGGCTGCAAGATTTTCTGGGTCTGGAAACCGTCGGCGACCAGAACGATCTCGCGAGGCGCGTAGTATGTGAAACTGCGCGAAATGGGGGTAGTGCCGAGTTCTTCGCCGTTGACAAAGACCAGGGCCCCTGGGGGATTTGTGCGGATGGTGTATCGACGCTCGACGCAACCGGTGGTGAACGCCAGGCAAGCGGCCAGTAACACTGATGCGCGGATGAGTGGTTTCTTCGAGCTTGGAACCATCGCGACCTCCCGGCTTTCGTCGCACAGAGTCCAGTCGCCTCGGCCTCGGCAAAGCCGGATGGCGTACCTGGGTACGATCAGGACGGCGATCGAGAGAATGCAGGGACCCGACTGAGAGGCGAGTTCGCGTCAAGGGAGGTCGAGCGGAGACGGGCGGATCGGGTCTCTCGTGTCCCGATTCGAGGCGTAACCTAATCCGAGAGGCTCGCTGCGCCAAGGCGAACTGGCGCGTTTGTTGCCAAGCTCTGAGGGCGGAACCGGTTAGATCGCGCCTTGAGGGGAGTCGGGATTTAAGTTGGCGAAGATCCGCTGACGGCGTTCGAGCCGCGCCTCGACCTGGAACTCCAGACGAGTGCTGTTGATGTGCAGGGCTTCGAGGATTTCGTGGACATCCTCCATCGGATGTCCTTCATCGAGCGCCCAGTTGATGATGTTCAGATTTTCCTTGCCGGCGATCAACTGGTCGAGAATGGGCCGGAGCAGTTGGGAGTCGTGAAACCGGCGTCGGAGGATGCCGAAGTCGACCTGATCCAGCTCGATCCAGAACTTGCGGCCGTCGATATGTTCGAGCCACTTGTACCGAAGGAACGTATGCCAGTAGTCGCGGACCCATTCGCTGAGGGCCGGTTCGCCGAGGTCGTAACCGACCTCTCGGCTCCGGTTCCACTTATGTCTGTCCGCTTCTTCCCAGCCTTCGTCGAAAACGCTGTAGCGATCGGGAGGAGAGCACATGTCGGTGATGGGCGGGCTGGAACACATGGAGAGGTTTCCAGACGCTTCGATTCCGTCCATGGAGTAAAGTCCCGAGGGGAGAAGACCCGGGATTTGGGAGGCTCAGCCTCCCAGACGCCGAGAAGACGCGGGAACCCGCTTCTTTCAGCTCCCAATACATAGGGTTATTTCAGATTATATTCGAATGGGGCGCGAAGACCAAGAGCGATTGGCACCCAAGTTGTCAAAATTTTGCGCCGCCTAACTTTGCCAACAGAACGAATTTCAGGCTCCGGCGGATGGAAACCATGTCAGAGAGCGGGCTTGCATGCAGGCTGCGCCGCTCGCTGATGCCGCGATCGGGCTAAACTTGGTTTCGCCGACCGATCGCCAGTCGACGCGGCCGGCGAAGTCGACGCACGTGAGATGTTCGCCGCGGGCGACCAGCTTGCGCGGGCGGCCGTCGCGTCCCTGGAAGAGCTGGGTCGTTCCGCTCTCGGCGTCGGATTGAAGCTGGAGGAAACCGCGTGCGTCGTAGGCCAGGGCGCGGCCGTCGGGTGCCGAGACAACGAGCAAGGGGCCGACACGCTCCAGCCGCCAGCCCTCCCAGGGAGTGGGAGTTTCCCAGAGCACTTCGCCCGCGGAACCG
>JBGSYY010000479.1:0-5971 GCA_041750675.1 Isosphaeraceae bacterium
CCGGCGAGCAGGCGTGTCTTGCCCGTGCCGCTGGCCCCGTGGAGAACGAGCGGCGAGATCCCCCCCGGCTCATCCCGGGCCAACGCCTGGGCGGCGGCGTGGGCGAGGGCGTTCTCGGGTCCGAGGAGGAAATCGTCCCAGGGGTGGAGCACTGGGGGCGTGGGTGTTGTGGGGTAGTAGTCCATGTCGAGAGCGGTCGGCTGGGCGGGATGGTTGGGATGAGTGGTTCTGGGCTTGGGGCGGGGTGAATCCTGGCGGTTGGGAGAAAGGTGGTGATTGTTCGGGGTGGGGCGTGGCAGGTTTGGAGTCTGGTGGTGAGTTTTGCCGGCCCACCGGGGTGGGTCTGACATCGACGTCGCGGCGCGGGCTATGCTGATTGGCCTCTCACCATGCCCATTGTTCCCTTGCCGGGGGTGGCCGCCGTTGACGACCGAAACACGCGAGAAGGTTCCCGGGCGAGCCTGGGTTGTGACGTTCGCGGGCACGGCCGTGAATTTGTGCCTGGGGATTCTCTATGCCTGGAGCGTGTGGAAGGGGAACCTGGTCGCGGACAAGGAGCATCTGGCGGGCGAGACGATGACAGGCCTGAACGCAGGCTGGCGCTATCTCACCGATGCGCAGGCGACGTGGGCGTATGCGGTGTGCGGCCTGATCTTCGCGGTTTTCATGATTCCCGGGGGGCGGATTCAGGATCGCTACGGGCCGCGCCTGGGAGCGACCTTGGGCGGCCTGTGCCTGGCGGCGGGGTGCATTGTCGCGGGATTGATGAAGTCGTATGAAGGCTTGTTGCTGGGTTTCGGCGTGCTGGGCGGGATTGGGATGGGATTGGGGTATGCGGCGTCGACCCCGGCGGCGGTGAAATGGTTCGGGCCGCATCAGCGGGGTCTGATTGTTGGGCTGGTGGTGGGCGGCTATGGGGGGGCGGCAATTTACATCGCGCCACTGGCGAAGGCGTTGATCGAACGCTTTGGGTTGTCGGGCAGCTTCATCGGGCTGGGAGTGCTGTTCGCGGTGGTGGTGATTGTGGCGGGGCGGTTGTTGACGCCTCCGCCGCCGGGTTATGTGCCGCCGGCATCGGCGTCGTCGGACACAGCGCGGTCGCGCGCGGCGTTAACTCGGCACGACTGGACGGCGGGCGAGATGGTGCGGACGTGGCAGTTTTACGCGCTGGTGTTTTTGTTCATCGGCTCGGCGCAGTCGGGTTTGCTGGTAATTGCGAACGCCGCGCCCATGTTGAACCGGACGGCGGCGGCGGTGGCGTTTCTGGCGGCGAACGGGTGGCTGCTGGCGTCGTTCGGGGGGTTCGTAAACGCGTCCGGTCGGATCGGAACGGGCGTGTATTCGGACCGGATCGGGCGGTCGAACGCGTATCTGGTGAACGGGCTGATCTCGGCGTGTTGTTTGTTCGCAATGCCGGCGGTAATGGGGTCGCAAAACGTATTGCTGCTGTTTTTTGTGGTAGGCGTGGCGTACTGGCAGTATGGCGGTGGCCTCGCGCTGATGCCGGCGTATACGGCGGACTTCTTCGGACCCAAGAATCTTGGATTCAACTATGGCCTTGTGTTTATTGGTTGGGGAATTGCGTTTTTCGTGCCGCAGCTTGCCGGGTATATCAAGGACGCGACGGGTAGCCTGGACGCGACGTTCTACCTCTCGGGCGGTCTGCTGCTGGCGGCCGTGGCCTTGAGCCAGGTGCTGCGGCGACCGATGGCGGCGGGTGAGGCCGAGGCTCGCGACGATCAGCCGATAATTGCGACCGGAGTCAACCGGCCAGGTTGAGTTGGCCAGCGGTGGTTCAGCGGTTGACCATGATTTCGCAGAGAGTGGCGGGTGGGTCGCCAATGGGCAATTCATTCCCAGTCCCCCCCTGCCCTTCGGTTTGCTGGACCAGGAGCATGGTGGGTGTGGGGCGGCCGAAGGCAATGAGAGGGCGGACGCTGATCGACGTGGATTACTCCAGGTCGCGCGCTCCAGATGCCGGCCAGGGGGGGCTGGCACGTTGCCCGGAGGCGGGTGGCGTGCGTAGCATGAACATCATCTTCAAGCCCGGCCCAGTACCGGCGCTTCGCGTCTTGCTTCACTTCGCATTTACGTAGGACGGAGAGCTTGATTCATGGCCGACGAACCTGCGCCGTCGGCGCTGCTGCTGATCGTGGTCGGCAGCACGCTCCGCGCCGAGGAGGCCGATCGGCCGCTGGCCTACTATTTGAAGCAACAGGTGGAAGACGCGCTGGCCTTGCGCGGGCCGCTCAATCCGCCCTGGCGAGTTTGCGTGATCACCGACGTGCGCTGGTTTCACGAAGACCCGTTGCAGGCCCTGCCGACGATCTCGCTGGGTGGGCCGGGCGTGAATTTGTTGGCGCAGAAGTGGTTTGAGGAGCTGCCGGTGGCGCTGGTCGTCGATCAGCGATTCTTCATCCACATGGACCCCGAGCTGGAAGAGCCGCGGGTGAGCATCTGGGGGATGGACAATGCGGATACGCAGATCGCCGTGGCGAGTTTCGTTCAGCGCTATCTGCCGAAGTTTCTCGACCACTGCATTGAGAATGTCGAGGAGATGCTGGCCTACGAGCCGGACGACGATGATGACGACGACGATGATGACGACGAGGATTGAATGACCTGCGAGTGGTCCTGAGGCGTTGCCCCGGGGGATCGAGCCGCTCGGTCGGGGCTAACGGCAATGGATATCGTTCGGCGGTGTAGGTGGGTTGAGGGGGCACTGGAGGTCTCACCATGAGGACCAGCCTGACGACTCTTTTCGTCGCCATCGGCATGAGCGTGGGCGTGGGCTGGGCGCAGGAGACGCTCTCGCCGCTCGACGCGTATCTGGCCAACGGCCGGCTTGCACGCGGCGAGGCCGAGCTGGCCGCTGCGCTGCAGAAAACACCGGACGACGACAACACCCGGTTCGCGCTGGGCGCTGTGCGGGCGATCCGGGCCATCGAAGGTCCGGGCCAGGGAATTCATGGTCTGGGAGTGCGCGGGCAAGTCGCGCGGCAGATCCCGTTTCTGCGGCTGCCGGTTCCCGAGAACCTGAACCCGCCCAAGGTGAAGCCCGAGGATGTGCGCGCGGTGCTGGTCGCGTTCCGGGACGCGCTGGCGAAGGCCGAGGCGACCCTGGAGCCGATTCGAGATGAGTCGGTCGTGCTCGATATCCGCCTGGGCCAGACCCGCCTGGACCTCGACGCCGATGGCACCCCCGACGACCCCCTTCGCGCCATCCTGGCTCGCTACATGCCCGACCTGGAAGGCCGACTACGGGACAACGCCGACCTGCGCATCCGGTTCGATCGAGCCGATGTCGCCTGGCTTCGAGGATATTGCCACTTGTTGATGGGCTTGTGCGATGTGGTGCTGGCGCACGATATGACCGAGCTGTTCCACCATGCGGCGCACGTCGTTTTCTCCGCGGTGGACAGCCCGTATCCGTTCCTGGCGCAGAGTGGTCGGGGCGTATTCGCCATCGACGACGGGATTGACATCGCCGATCTCATCGCAGCGATCCACCTGATGCGGTTTCCCGTTCGCGAGCCGGAGCGCATGAAGTCCGCGCTCGAGCATTTCGACCAGATGCTGGCCCTGAGCCGGGAGTCGTGGACGTTCGCCCTGGCCGAGACCGACGACGAGCGTGAGTGGATTCCCAATCCGAAGCAAACCGGCGTTCTGCGGATTCCGATCGCGCGTGAGCAGATCGACGCCTGGATGACGTTTCTGGACGAGGGCCGCGCTCTCTTGGCGGGCAAGGTGCTCGTGCCGTTCTGGCGTGGCAGTGGCGATGATCCGCGGGGCGTGAATTTGCGGAGAGTTTTCACCGAGCCGACGACGTTCGATCTGGTCCTCTGGGTGCAAGGGACGGCGGCGGCTCCGTATCTGGAAGAAGGGCGGCGGACGGATGCGGAGGTCTGGACGCGCTTGCTGCGTGTGTTCGGCGGGGAGTTCGTCGGGTTCGCCTTGTGGATCAATTGAGCGGAATGGGAGCTGCTCGCCTCACGACTCGGTTGAGTGAAGACATGCTCACAAAGCGGTGAGCGGAGCGGGAGTGGCCCAAAATTGATCTCGACGAATCGACAAATGGCGTCATAATCCGGCCCGTCATATCCCGATCGTATGGATGCGTGTCTCGCGCTGGGGGAATGGCCCGTAGCTGATACGGCGGCCGTTTCCCCGCGTGAGTCTCCCGAGTTGCACCGTCAGAGAGCGACAGAGAGAGAGGGAGGGGACGATGACGAGGCGAACTCAGTGCGCGCGCACACAACGGCGGTTGCGGTGCGCCGCGGCCGTGGGGATGCTGATCGGGCTGTGCCGTCCGGGTGTGGCGAACGAGACGCCCGGGGCCTCGCCGGCGTCACTCCCTTCGCCACCCGCGCTTTCGCCCGAATGGCGGATCGAGGCGCGGACGTTGAGTCAGCCCGCGGGTCCGGGCTCGCGGGTTTGGCAGATTGATTACACCTTTCGGCGCAGTGTTGAGGCGTCGGCGATTGTGGTCTCTCCCGACCAGGTGGAGCTGGCCCTTGATGGTTGGGTGTCGAACGCCGGCGCGGCGGGACATGGCACCCCCCGGCGCGCCGAGCATCATCAAACGAAACTTCGGGCGCGGGGCGCGGGGGCACTGGCGGGAACATCGCGGGTCGCGCTCCTGGATTCGCGCGATGAGGTCCGCCGGTGCGCCGAGGTGGGCACGCTCGAACTCTGGCCGGCAGGCTGTGGCGAGGATGTGGAAAACGAGACGCTGCAACGCCTGGGCACTCTTGGCAGCCTGGGCATGGCGGGCGTGGTTCCCGTGGTTGTGCCGGGTGGGGGTGGTTTGCGGGCGCGGATTCGGCTGTCTCACGACCATTTTCTGCACGGTACCAACAGCCTGCTGCTGGGCGAGCGCACCGTGGCGCTGCGTTTGACCGAGGGGGAGTCGATTGGCGATCGGATTGCCCTCAATCGGCCGCTGCGCTCGGTTGAGCCGGTGCCCGAGTGGACCGGCGGCGAGCCGCCGCGCGATCGCAGCGATCGCGGGGTTTACCTGACCGCGCCCGATAGCTTGCGCCTTTGCAGCGGCACGCCGGGTCAAAGTTATTACCGGATGACCGGCCCGGTTCGGCCCGGGGCGCGGGTGCGTCTGGAATTCTGGTACTTGCAGCCCGACGATGGAGCCGATGTGGGCGGCAATCCGGCCTGTGGGGGCGGGGTTGTGCGGATCGCCCAGCTTCAGCAGGGGCCGAATGTGTGGAAGCCGTTGCCGAATCGGCAGCAGGAAGTGGCGCTCGAGACGCGGGGCCGGTGGTGTCGGTATCGGCAGGTTTTGTTGGTGGACGCCGAGGCGACGACGCTTTCGCTCGAATTTCGCGCGGGCGAGGAACCAGGGCTGATCTGGGTCGATAATCTCAGTGTGGTTTCGCTCGATGCGCCGGACGCAGGGCCGTGAATGAGGCGGAGCAAGGTCGAGGCATTTCGGGTTTTGCGATACCCGGTGACAAATTCACGGATGTTCTTTTGATAGACGGCCTACACAAGTGGGCGTCGGCAACCGTCCCCGCAAATGGGGACGTGCTCCGAGGTCTTCCGAGGCGACTCTCTCCATCTGCGGCGAGGGGCGGATCGGAATGCCGAGTCCCGGTCGGTGGAGACGATATCTCCCAGACCCCAACCTCTCACTCATCCGGCCTGGCAAGCGCGACGATCCGAGCTTGGCCCCGCTCCGCTTGAAATCAAGCAGAACGTCAGGCCCCTCATGAAGTCGCAGCCCAAACCCTCCGCCTATCTGCCGGCCGATTCGGGTCCGAGAATTTTCTATCAATCGACCGAGCCGAGCATCAGGTCGACGTCGCCGGCGAACCCATCTCCCGGCACGCTCAACGGCCGCTTGCTCGACGGTTATCACGATGTGCCGGGCGGCGCGGGCGCTTCTCGGCTGGCCCAGCGCTACCGCCAGCGTCTGGCCGCCAGCGATCAGGCCGCGGGGCTATTGCTCCAGGCG
>JBGSYY010000480.1:0-2281 GCA_041750675.1 Isosphaeraceae bacterium
ATTCCGCCCGAATCGCGTTGGCATCCTTGCCCATGTTCGCAGTCCTCTCCAGGTTGTGAGTCGAATCGAGCCACTACGACCAATTCCCAACCGCAAGATAACATTGGCCCCCTTGGCGGTGCAAACCATGTCGTGCGCCCCAACAACCGACCAAGGACCACATCCGTTTGCCCTCCCACCCCCCTCCCGGCTAGAATCCCCTTGCAAGAATCCAAAAGTTGTCGAACCGGCAAAACGCCCTCCAGCGGAGCCTCTCCGCATGAACGCCTTCCAAGACCTCTGGGCCGACCTCCAGGCGTTCGCCCAGGATAGTCCGCTCAACGCCCTCGCTACCGCCGCCGCAGCCATCGCCCTGGCTACAATCCCGCTCGCCTATCTCGTCTTGGCTCGAACCCCCTGGTTCAAGGCCCATCGCGGCCGAGTCACCCGCACACCCTCCTTCGCCGCCGTCGTCTCCGCGCTCCTGCTCACGATGGGCATCCCCGCCATCCTCCTCGCACTCTTCGTCAAAAGTCAGTACTACGATCGCAACCGCTACGAATTCGACCCTAGCCGCGTCTCCTCCGTCCTCGACCAGGGCCGCCAGTTCGAGCTCCGGGGGCTCAAGGAATCCCTGGAAAAAGCCGACGAAGCCGTCCGCGCCGAGCAAGCTCGCCTCACCGCCGAGCGCCGCGCCCTCATCGATGCCGTCAAGAAGCTCGACTCCGCCATGCTCACTCTCGGCGAGGCCGCCCTCCGCACCCGACCCACCTCCGAGGCCCTCTCCCCCACCGTCCAGGCCCTCGCCAATATCCGCAAGGCCGTCGGCGTCGACGCCGACCCTCGCTGGCAAGAACTCGTGGCCATCCTCAATGACCCTGAACGCCGCCTCCAGCTAATCGAGCCCACCGCCCCTGTCCTCATGGCTGGAGCCCCGATGCCCGCCGCCATCCCGGCCGGTCCTCCTCCACTCTCCCTTGGACCCTACGAAGGCGAACTCTCCGCCGTCCCAGCGCCTCAGAAGCCACTCGCCCTGCTCCTTCCACTCGACCAGATCCCCAACGGCTGGACCGTCGCCGACCTCTCCGGCCGACACCTCGAAACCTTCAACGCCGAGAACCTCTTCGAGAAAATCAACGGCCGCGCCGAAAGCTTCATCCAGTACGACGTCGACGGCATGGCCTTCGCCAGCCTCCAGCCCGCCGACGATCCCGCCGCAGGCGACGTCCAGCTCTACGTCTTCTCCTTCGCCAGCCCCTTGAAAGCGTTCGGCAAATACGGATCCGAACGCCCCCCCACCTCCGAACCCTTCGATGTCGGTTCCGCTGGATATCTCGACGGCACCAGCGCCGCTTTCCACGCCGACAAATTCTTCGTCCAGATCATCTCATCCAGCAAAGATCCCCGCTTCGGCGCTTTCGTTCAGCAAATCGCCCACCTCGTGGCCAACCGCATCCAACCCCCGACCCCCGCCCCAGCCACGGCACCGGCAGCCGCGCCGAACGCTCCCCCGTCAACCGATTCGACACCCGCTGCCGCCGACCCAATCGCCCTCCTCAACCTCCTACCCAAAGCCCCTAACCGCGACCAACCCCAATACGTCGCCCAGGACGTCTTCGGCTACAGCTTCCTCTCCGACGTCTTCCTCGCCGGCTATCGCGACGACAACGCCTCCTGGCAAGCCTTCCTCCGCCCCTACGCCACCCCCGCCGACGCCATCACCATCTTCGACAAATATCTCGAAACTGCTCGCGCCGATGGGGCCACCGTCACCCCCCTCGAATCCGACTCCACCGACCGCATGGCCGCCTGCCTCAATCCCGATATCGGCCTCTACGACGTCGTATTCCTTAAGGGCAACACACTCGCCGGAGTCAACGGCTCCACCGATCCCAAATCCGCCGAAACCTTCGCCCGCCAGTTCGCCAGGGGTCTCCCCGCCACCCTCCCAGCCCTCGCCTCGGCCCCATCGACCCCGAAAACCGCCGATACTCCTAATACTTCTTTCGAATAAGCTCGCCCACCCCAAACCCCCTTTCTCACGGAGCCGGCCATGAGCGAAAAGCTCACTCGCACCCAGCAGCGCAATCTTGAGCAGCTTGGCGGCGTCAACCCAGCCGACTCCCCCTTCACCCGCCGTCAGTTCCTCACCCAGGTCGGAGGCTTCGCCGCCGTCGCCGGCGGTTCCGTCGCCGGCGGCCTCTACCTCCGCGACCGCTGGGGCATGGTCGGTGTCGAGCCGGCCCCGCCCGTTACCCTCAAGAGCTTCGCCGTCGAACGCGTCGCCTCCCGACCCACCGTC
>JBGSYY010000481.1:0-6126 GCA_041750675.1 Isosphaeraceae bacterium
CCAGGCCGCGCTCGCGCAGACCGTCGCAACCCGCATCGCCGAGCTTGCCCAGAAGCGCGTCGCCTCGCTCACCGAAGCACAGGTCAGTGGCATCGAACTCAAGGCCGACGCCCTCGAACCGGTCCGCGCCCGCATCCGCTCGCTCAACGGAACCTTCAACGTCGATCGCTGCTCACGCGGGACACGCGAACAGATCGCCCTGGGATGCCGCGTCGCCATCGGCGAGCTACTCGCCCAGAACGGCCGTCAGATGCTCCTCCTCGACGAGCCTCTGGCACACACCGACGCCTTCCGCCAACGCGCCGCTCTCACACTGCTCGAAGAGCTTGCCCAATCGCTCCAGATTCTGATCTTCACCTGCCATCCCGAGCGCTACGAACCACTCGCCAGCCACCCCGAGGTCGGCCGAATCGCCATCCAACGCCAGCCCGGCACACCTGAGCGGGTGTAGGAATAATTTCCGGTAGAGCCATCCGATCGGCCGTGGGATGAATAACCTCCTCGAGAGACGAGCCGGAAGCGTCAGCGACTCCTCGAGACGAGCCGGAAGCGTCAGCGACTCCTCGAGACGAGCCGGAAGCGTCAGCGACTCCTCGAGACGAGCCGGAAGCGTCAGCGACTCCTCGAGACGAGCCGGAAGCGTCAGCGACGTGTTCAACGATAGGAAGAACCCCGCGCTCGCGCTTGAGGCTCGTACCGAGGAGGTTCCGCTCATTCGACCGGATTCCAGGACCGCACCCCTCTTTAGCGTTCCCGGCCGCTTCGACTGGCTCGCCATGCCCTGCTGCCCGTAGAATGCTCACTCCGACGCCGCATCAAGGGGATCGCCCCCCCCACATTAGGATCAACACCAAAATGCCCACGCCCGACGAACTCTACGAGATCGCCATCCAGCAGCGCGACTCCGGCGACAAGGCCGCCGCGGTCAAGACGCTCGATGAAGCCATCGCCATCGACCCCAAGTTCACCATCGGCCACGGCCTCGCCGCCAAGCTCCACGCCGATCTCGCCCAGACCGACGAGGCGATCGCCCACGCCCTGAAGGTCGTCGAGCTGGAGCCCGACGACGCCTTCAGCTACACCGCCCTGTCGGTGATCTACCAGCGCTGCGGCCGCATCCCCGAGGCCGAGGAAGCCAAGGCACGAGCCTACTACAAGCAAATGGGCGAGTGAGCGACCGACACCTAACCAGCGAAGGGCCCAGACCGATGCCAAGGATGATTCTACGGACAAGCAACCTTTCGCGACTCACGCTTTTCCTCGCGGTTGCGCTGGCGTGCCCCCTTTCCGCCGCGCCTCGGTCCGACGATCAACCCAGCGACCCCTGGCTCGACGCCAACACGCCCGACCTTGTGACGCTCTACAAGCATCTCCACGCCCATCCCGAGCTGTCGTATCACGAGATCGAGACCGCCAAACGGATCGCCGCCGACCTTCGCCAGGCTGGCTTCGACGTGACCGAGAACGTGGGCAACACCGGCCTGGTCGGCGTCCTCCGCAACGGCGAAGGGCCTACCGTTCTCGTCCGCTCCGACCTCGACGCCTTGCCCGTCACCGAGGAGACCGGCTTGCCCTACGCCAGCCAGGTCACGGCCCTCGACGACGAAGGCGACACCGTCGGTGTCATGCACGCCTGTGGCCACGACATGCACATGACCTGCCTCGTCGGCGTCGCACGCTGGCTCGCCGAGCACCGCGACACCTGGCGCGGAACCGTCGTCCTGATCGGTCAACCCGCCGAGGAAAAAGTCGGCGGCGCACGCTCGATGCTCGACGACGGCCTCTACAAGCGCTTTCCCAAACCCGATTTCGCCCTGGCCCTGCACGTCGCCCACGACCTCGAAGCCGGCCATGTCGCTTACACCTCCGGCCCCGCCATGGCCAGCTCGACGGCGGTCGATATCGTGGTCAATGGCAAGGGCGGCCACGGCGCGGGGCCGCATGAAACCGTCGATCCCATCGTCCTCGCCTCGCTCCTGGTGCTTGATCTCCAGTCCATCGTCAGCCGCGAGATCAAGCCGACCGACCCCGCCGTCATCACGGTCGGCTCGTTCCACGGCGGCACCAAGCACAACATCATTCCCGCCAGCGTCGAACTTCAATTGACCTTGCGGGCTTATTCCGAATCCGTTCGCCAGCGATTGATCGAGGGCATTCAGCGCCGCGCCGCCGGCCTGGCCGCCGCCCATAAAGCACCGGCACCCGTCGTCACGATTGGCGAGACCACGCCGCCCACCATCAACGACCCCGCGCTCGTCGCCCGCGTCGTCAAACGGTTCAACGCCGATCTCGGCACCGAGAAGGTCCGCGAGGTCGAGCCGGTCATGGGCGCCGAGGATTTCGGCCTGTTCAACGAAGGCGGCGTGCCGATTTTCATGTTCCGCCTTGGTACGATCCCGCCTGATCGGATCAACCAGGCCCGCTCCGGCGGAGCACCTTTGCCCCCCGTTCACTCCTCCCGCTACGCACCCGACCCCGAACCCTCAATCCGAACGGGCGTCCGCGCCATGACCGGCGCGGTACGTGAGTTGCTGGCCCCCTGACGGTCTTTCTATGTTGAAAGGCGAGTATTCATGTTCATCATTGCCAACAGCCGAGGCTATTTCTATCTCGTGGCTGGCGTCCTCACCGGCGTGGTCGGTCTCACGCTCGCCAAGCTGTTTGGAGCTTCAAAAGAGCTGAGCCTTAACGTGGGCCTCGGAGGCCTCGTCGCGGCCACGATGAGCCTCGACTATCTCCAACGGCTTCGCCTCCCCCGCGCCCTCGGCTGGAAACGCCTGCTGAGCCCCTCGCTGGGTGGCTCCATTTACTGGATCCCCGTGTGGATCATCCCCCTCGGCTTGTGGCTGCTCTTGCTCTTTGTGCCCTCCCGAGGTAAGTAAGCCTCCCCTCAAGCTGGCCGTTCCGACCACCTTTGCAACGCCTCCTCACGCCGCCGGCGCGACCGCTCGAAGTACGCCCGTGCCGATTCCAGCTCAAATTCACCCACGTATTCCCGTACATCCCGCTCAGTCGTCGATTCCAGCACGTAATATCCCTCCCGCGTGTGGTAATCAAACCGCAACTCGCGCGGATATTTCGCCAGCATCGCGTCCATCTTGTCCCAGTTGAAATCCATGTGCAGCGCGACGCTGTTCGTGTTGATCGGAGCAATCGCCAAGGTCTCATACGTGGATTCCGCCATCACTCGACCACAGCGGTCGATCACCTGCCCCAGCTCCGCCGAGATGGCCGTCACCACGAACGCACCCGTCTCAAACGCCAGATGACGCGCCTGGATTCCTCCGCGATACATCGACGAAAACACAACCAAATCGGGCGCAGCCTCCGCCAGTGGTCCGCGAACCTCGACAAAGTTCAAATCAAAGCAGATCAATAGCCCGACCCGTCCGAAATCCGTCTCCATCGTCCGCACGGCCGTGCCCGGAATCACACCCTTGTCCATCTCGCCCACCGTCGGAAACATCTTGTCGTACCGCCCCAGAACCTCCCCCCCTCGATCGACCAGTATCGACGCATTCCGCAAGCCGCGCTCCGCGTCGCATTCCACTCTGGGCCAAACGATATGCACCCGCTCGCGACGAGCCAGCTCACGCACGCGGTCCAGTGTCCCACCCGCCGCCGGTTCGGCATGGTGATAGGGATCAGTCGTCGCCAGTTGGGGATACACCTCAGGAAACGCGACCAGATCCGCCCCCATCCGCGCGGCCCGAGTAATGAACCTCTCGGCCTCATCCATCAGCCTCGTCGTTCCCTCCGCGCTGTCCACGCCCCCGGAAGGACGGTGGGAAACCGTCGCCACATTCACCGTTCGTCGCCGCTTCGCGCTACGCATTTCCGTCGTCCTCCGAGGTCCGCGCTCAAGAGTACTTATTCTCCGGTCCACCCTACCCCGCCACAACCTCCGTGATCGCGCTCTCGCGATTCCCACCACTCCGCACTATTATCAAGTCATGAACGTCTCCGACATTTATCGCATCGACAACGTCGCGGAAATCCCCAGCCCTTCGCTCATCATTTTTCGGCCGATCGTCGAGCAAAACCTCCGCTCGATGATCGACATCGCCGGCCATCCCGATCGGCTCCGCCCCCACTGCAAAACCCACAAAATGCCCGCCCTGATCCAGATGATGGAACGTGCCGGCATTCACAAACATAAGTGCGCGACCATAGCCGAGGCCGAAATGATCGCCCGCGCCGGCGGTCGCGACGTCCTCCTCGCCTATCCTCTCGTTGGCCCCAACCTCGACCGCTTTGCCCGGCTCGTTCTGGCTTATCCCGACACCACGTTCCGCGCTCTCGTCGATCAGATTGAGACCGCCGACGCCCTCAACTCCGCCCTCGCCGCCGCCGGCCGCACCACACCCGTTCCCACTCTTGTGGATCTCAACGTCGGCATGGGCCGCACCGGCACCCATGTCGGCCATGCCGCCGAGGTTTACCGTCATCTGGCAACGCTCAAACACCTCAAACCCGACGGCCTCCACGCTTACGACGGCCACATCCGCGATTTCGACCGCAACGATCGCCGTATCGCCGCCCAGCCCGGCCTCCAGGCCGTCCGTCAGCTTCGCGAATCGCTCGAAGCCGAGGGCCTGTACGTGCCCCGGCTCATCCTCGGCGGCACGCCCACGTTTCCTGTCCATGCCGAATTGGACGACCCCGGCGTCGAATGCTCCCCCGGCACGCTGATTCTTCACGACCACAGCTACCAGACGCTCTTTCCCGACCTACCGTTCACCCCCGCCGCGCTCCTGCTCACTCGTGTCATCAGCCGCCCTCAGGCCGGGCGAGTTTGCCTCGACCTCGGCCACAAGGCCGTCGCTGCCGATCCCCAGGGCGATCGCCTTCGCCTGCTCGGCGTCGATGACGCCCAGCTCGGCGGCCAGAGCGAGGAGCATCTCGTCGTCCACACCCAGCACGACGCCTCCCTTCCCCCGGGCACCCCGCTGCTGGCCATCCCCACCCACATCTGCCCAACTTGCGCTCTGCATCAGGAGGCAATCGTCGTCGCCGACGGCCAAATCGTCGACCACTGGCCCGTCGCCGCGCGCGACCGCCGCATCACGATTTAGGCCCACTCCTGTCGGGAACCCGACCACATCAGAAGTGACCTGTTGCCGCGTCCTCCGCGGATCGAACCCACGATGCGTACCGCCTCACGAGCCGTCCGGCCTAGGCGTACAACCGCCGTTCCCGCTCCAGCACGCCCGCCAGCTCTTCCGGTCGTTGCGTGCCGATCAACACACGTCCGCCGTCGGTCAAATGCAACCGCACTGCGCGATTTCCCCGCGCCGTCATTACGCGCTCGCCGTCGCGCGTGACGCGTAATCCCCAAAAACCATGTTCACGTATTGCATTGTATTCGACAATCTCGACCGCCTTGACCGCCCCCAGCGGTATCGTCTTGCGATACGTCGGCAACCATCCGAACCAGACCCGGCAGGCGTCCGGCGTCACCTCGGTCGTCATGCGTAACACGCAAGCGATCAAAATCGCCGGCAATCCCAATCCCACCAGAAGCGGCAAGGGAATCTCAATCCGCCAGTCCGGCCCCGGCATCGGCGCGTTGATCGTTTGCGTCCGCCCTTCCAGTCGCAGCGCGAAGATCCCCAGCACCGCCAGCAAGATCAGCAAAACATAAAGCCACCACGCGAAGTTCTGTTCTTCGCGATAAACCGCCGAAATCGGACGTGTGATGACCACCGACACGTCAGCGGCCCCCCCGCGCGGCCTGGCTCAGCACGCGTTCCAACGCCTGAAACCCGAAATCCGCCACCCGATCGGCGGGAATCGTCCACAGGTTCGGATTCAGCACCTCAAGGCTCACCGCACCCTCGTAGCCCTGCCGCCCAATCTGCTCCAGCCAGGGTACCAGCGCGAAATCGCCGTCGCCGGGCAGCACCCGGTCCCGATCTCCGGCCAGCTCGCGTGGAGTTCCGCCCACGTCACTCACTTGAACATGAAACAAGTTCTCAGGCGTCAAATACGCCAGATCCTCAAATTTCGAGGGCCCCGTGTAGTAATGGAAAACATCGAGACAGATCCCCAAATTCGCCGCGCCCACCTGCGCCACAATCGCCGCCACCGTGTCCAGGCTGGCTCCCAATCGCGCCGACTTTTGCG
>JBGSYY010000482.1:0-3132 GCA_041750675.1 Isosphaeraceae bacterium
CGGCGAGGCGGGCGAGGGCGTTCTCGTCGCGGGGGTTTTCGGCGACGGCTTTTTCGGCGGCGGCGAGGGCGTCGTCGAAGCGTTCGTCGGAGATGTTCAGGTCGGCGAGCAGGACGTGGGCGGGATAGTAGCGGGGATTGATTTCGAGGGCGTCGTCGACTTTCTGACGGCCGGCGGCGAGCTTGTAGCCCTGGAGGTCGGCCTGGCCGAGGGAGACGAGGACTTCGGCGGCGCTGGGGTTGATCTGGATGGCGCGGGAGAGTTCCTTGAGGGCGGAGCGTTCGTTGTAGCCGGAGAGGAAGAGTTCGCCCTGGCGCCAGGCGGCTTGCCAGCAATTGGGGTCGGCCTGGATGGCGGCTTCGTAGAGGGTGTTGATGACGTCGCTGAGGGTTTCCTTCAGCTCTTCGCCGCGAGCCCTGGCGCGGTAGTAGCGTTCGGCGGCCTGACCGATGAGGAGGAGGGTGTCGGCATCCTTGGCGAGATCGGCCTGGTGGTTGTTTTGGTAGTCGATGAACCATTGCCAGGCGGCGAGGGCCTGGTCTTTTTGGCCGCGGAGTTCGTGGAGGCGGGCGCGGTTCCAGTGGGCGAGGGGATGGTCGTCGTTGGCCTTGAGGGCAGCGGCAGTGTCGAGGTCGGCGTCGTCCCAGCGTCCGCGTTCGAGGTGAATTTCGCCTCGACGGGCGAGGAGGTCGGGGTTTTCGGGCTGGTCGACCAGGGTTTCGGTAAGGAGCTTGACGGCCTTGTCGTATTCGCCCTGGCTGGTGGCGGAGTTGGCGAGTCCGAGGGCGGCGCGGGCCTTGTCGGCGGGGGAGGGGTTGGGGAGGTCGGCGAGGGCTTTGGTGAAGGCTTCCTCGGCCTCGGCGTATTTGCCGGTTTGCCAGAGGGCGCGGGCGTCGGTGAAGTCGTCGGCACGGGCTGGGATGGAGAGTGAGGTGAGCGTGAGGGCGATGGCGGTGAGCACGGTGCGGCGCATGCGGTCCTGCCTTCCGGAGCGAGTCGTCTGAACGCCTGGGCGCGTGATTTCTAATGTAGCCGGGATGGAGGAATTCGGCCAACACGTTTTGAGGCGCGAGGAGGCGGCGTTCTGGGCAGGGAGATTGGGTGAGATTAGGATGTGGGGCCGTCGCGCCTGATACTGCCGCCCTTCCCTGCCCCGCCGCGTGGATGTAATGACCATGATGCGCTTTTCATTGCCGGTGACGCTGGTCGCTGCGTTGTTGGTGCCTGTTTGGGCTTTGGCTCAGGAGCCCGGTGCTGGGGCTAGGGACGAAGGAGAGCGAGCGATCGCGGGGTTCCGGGTACCGGCGGGGATGAAGGTGGAGTTGTTTGCGGCGGAGCCGTTGCTGGCGAATCCCGTGGCGTTCGCACTGGATGCGCAGGGGCGGGCGTATGTGGTGGAGACGTACCGGCATAGCGACGGCGTGACGGATACGCGTGGACATATGTACTGGCTAGACGATGATCTGGCGAGCAAGACGGTTGAGGACCGGGTGGCGATGTACAAGAAGCATCTGTCGGCGGAGGAATTTGCGCGTTATGGGGTGGAGCAGGAGCGGATTCGGCTGGTTGAGGATCGGGATGGGGATGGAGTGGCGGAGACGTCGGCGGTGTTTGCGGATGGTTTTGGGGGGCAGGCGGCGGGGCTGGGCGCGGGTGTGCTGCCGTATGGCGGCTGGGTTTATTTCACGTGCATTCCCGATCTCTATCGGTTGAAGGATACGAATGGGGATGGGGCGGCGAATGTGAAGGAGTCGCTGTCGACGGGTTATGGGGTGCATGTGCAGTTCATCGGGCATGATCTGCATGGGCCGATCATTGGGCCGGATGGGCGGCTTTATTTCACGATCGGGGACCGCGGGTTCAACGTGACAACGGTGGACGGCCAGAAGCTGGCGGTGACGGATCGGGGGAGCGTGCTGCGGTGTGAGCTGGATGGGACGAGGCTGGAGGTGGTTCATACGGGTTTGCGGAACCCGCAGGAGCTGGCGTTTGACGAGGAGGGGAATCTGTTCACGGTGGACAACAACTCGGACGGCGGCGACAAGGCGCGGTTGGTGTGGGTGGTGCCGGGTGGGGATAGCGGGTGGCGGGTGGGGTGGCAGTTTATCGAGCAGCCGAATTCGCGGGGCCCCTGGAACAGCGAGAAGATGTGGGAGCCGAAGAATGACACGCAGCCGGCGTTTCTGGTGCCGCCGCTGGCGAATTTCAGTGATGGTCCGTCGGGGCTCGCGTACAACCCGGGGACGGGGCTGGGGCCGGAGCAGCGGGGTCGGTTTTTCCTGGCGGATTTTCGGGGGGCGACGACGACGAGCGGGGTACGGTCGTTTGCGGTGAAGCGGGACGGAGCGGCGTTCGCGCTGGCCGATCAGAAGGAGTTTTTGTGGGGGTTCGAGGCGACGGACGTGGCGTTCGGGACGGACGGGAATCTGTACATATCGGACTGGATTGAGGGGTGGAACAAGACGGGGAAGGGGCGGATTTATCGGTTGAGCGATCCGGCGGGGGTGGATGCGAAGGTTACTGGCGAGGTGCGGGCGTTGTTGACTGAGGGGATGGGTGGGCGTGAGGTGAACGCCCTGGTGGCCTTGCTGGATCATGTGGACATGCGGGTGCGGCAGGAGGCTCAGTTTGAGCTGGCGCGGCGAACGAATTCGGAGGTTCAGACTCCTTGGAAGGCGCTGGTCGAGCTGGCGAATTCGCAGGATGTGACGCTGACGGCACGGCGACATGCGATCTTTGGGATCTGGCAGGTTGCGAGGACCGCGCGGTGGAACGCGGCCGAGCCGATCGTCGAGTTGCTGGGGGCGTCCGATCCGGAGATCCGTCGGGTGTCGGCGCGGGTGTTGGCGGATCTTGCTGGTGAACTGCCCACGCTGAGCGATGTCCCCGGGGTGGTCAAGGCTCTCATCGGGCGGCTCAGCGACGAGGAGGCCCCTGTGCGGTTTTGGTCAGCCGTCGCACTCGGGAATCTGGGTGAAGAGGTGGCGATGCGACCGTTGCTTACGATGCTGGCCGAGAATGACGAGCAGGACGCGTACCTGCGGCATGCGGGGGTGATGGGGTTGGCGGGGGTAGCGGATGCGGGGGCGTTGGTGAAGGCGAGCGAGGGGGCGTCGGCGGCGGTGCGGTTGG
>JBGSYY010000483.1:0-7750 GCA_041750675.1 Isosphaeraceae bacterium
CACCAGGCGGGATTGCCGAGCCAGGCGACGAGCGGCGGCAGCGCCATCATGGCCGCGAGAGATTCGATGACCGGTCGCTCCGCCCCCCAGATTGGGCTGCGTGGGAGCAGACGGGCCAGCGCGCGGCGGCCCAGCCAGATCAGGAAGGGCAACGCCAGCACCGCATCGGGCAGCCAGGTTTTCGGTCGATGGATGAACAGGTTCGTATACTGTGGCGGCGGCAGCGCCCGGCCCAGTCGTTGGATTTCCAAGTACGTAATGCCGAGCACCGTGAGCAGCGGCAGGAGTGTGAGAGTGGCGTCGGTCAGGCGCCAGGCGGTTCGGTCGCCGGTTCGCGCGCGCGTGGCGGCGAAGCCGAGACAGATCATCAGCGGGACGACCACGCCGACAGTCGCCATTTTCTCCAGAAACGCCAGGCCCAGCAGTATTCCCACAACGATTCGCCAACCACGTCCGCCGGCCTGAACCGCGTTCCAGAATGCCAAGGCAGCCGCCACCCAGAGGAGAAGGCCGGGAATGTCGGTGTCGATCAGATGGGCCTGGCCGTAGAGGCGAGGAATGAGCAAGAGCGACGCGCCGGCGACTGCTCCGGTCCAGCGTCCGTAGCGGCGTGTCAAGAAGGTATGCAGCAGCGAGATCGTCGCCGCGAAGGCGAGGACCGAGGCCAGCCGTCGTGCCACGGTCTCGCGGAGCCAGGTGCGAGTCAGAACATACGTCAACAAGTTCGCCTGGCCGGCCAGTGGCGGATGGAAATTGATGCCGTGGCGGGCATAGGGCCAGTAATAGAGCAGGGTATCAGGCTCGACGAGGGCGGTTAGGTCGGTTGCCGACCGCGCGGCGGCCAGCCGTTCCCACCACTGGATCGACATCTCCTGGCTGTAGGTGTAGGCGGGTTCGTCGTAAGTGAGTCCGAAATCGCCGGTCGTCGGCGCGAGCGCGGCTGTCGCCAGCAGGAACGCCACGACGGGATCGATCCAACGCCGACGTGGTGTGGATTGGGAAACGCGATCCTCACTCAACATCGCCCCGGCCTTTCAGCGAACGCGTCACTTCCTGGGCCGGAAATGACCAGACCAGTGGAACGCCTAGCTTGCGAAGCAGGATGAACTCGTCGCGTTCGCCCAGGCGTCGGACCAGATCCCGCTCGATCGAACTCATGGCGCCGGGTCGGTTCTGCACGACGTAGCGGGCGATTTCGCGGCCTTCCGTGGGATAAAGGCCGGCATGAAGTCCGCCGGTCTGACGGTGGTACCAGGCGACGGGATTGGCGATAAACAGGACGGTGCGCCCAGGGAGAACTTGCGAGTCGAGGCGTGCGAGGGCCCCGGGCGTGAGGGTGTCCCAGTAGTAGGTCGGTTCCATGCCCAGGCGGGTCGCGCCTGGCAGTCCGCCCACAATCGGGCTGTAGTACGACAAAGGAACGGGCATCATCAATGCCACGCTGGCGATCCCTTCGGCGATACTCAAACCGATCACGGCTCGGCCGGCGCGCGGCCAGCGGTTGATCAAACATTGCGCGCCAAGGCCGGCGAGCATTGCCAGCCCGCCGAACGACACGGCGATCTGACGGGTTCCATCGTGACCAGGCGTGTGGGGAAGGGCGCGGAGGACGAGGAGTGTTGAGGCGCTGAGGAGGAGGAGCAAGCCGACTGGCTCAGTGCGGATGCGGCGGATCGAGCGGATCGCGCCCCCCAGTGCCAGCGATAGGAATCCGACCGGCGTGGCTACTGCGACCCATACCAGTGTGTTGTACCAGGGCAAAGAGTTGGTCGGTGTTTCATAGACGATGCCGAGGAACTGAGTTTTGATGGGGATCGTCTGCGAGCGGCTCAAATTTGACCGAAAGAAACGAATCAGGCCACCGATTGGGTCGGGCCAAAACGGGGGGGTCATCACCCAGAGGACGAGCAAGCCCGTCATGCCGCCGAGCGCGAGTGTCGCCAGTCCTCTGGTATCACGACGAACCAAGACCCACACCGCCAACGGGACGGGCAGGAACCAGCCGGTGAGCTTGGTGCTCATCGCCAGTCCAGTAAGGAGGCCGAAAATCATGGTCCGTCGCAGCCATTCCGACCGCGTGGGATCCGGCTCGACGGCTTGAGCGAAGGCGAGTGTAACGAGAAGCCAGAGGCTGGCGAGGAGGCCGTCGTAGGTCGCGTAGTGACCGAGGGCGAACAGATGGGGATGAAAGATCCAGGCTGATGCGGCAATGAGGCCCGAGGCGGTCCCCCAACGACGGGCAGAGAAGGTGTAGGCCGCCCCCGCGGCGAGGCTGAAGGCGATCATGGTTCCCAACCGCGCGCGAGCGAGGTCGGAGCGGCCGGGCGTCAGGAGGTCGCCGGCAAGGGCAGCCACCGCGTAGAACGCGGGATGCCCGTGCGGTTCCTCGCGGGCGAAGGGCCAGAACCATGCGAGGTTGCGGCCGTTGAGAAGTTTGCCGGGGGTGTCGATGTCGGCGCGCGTGGGAGGAGTGCGGCGGTCTTCCAGCGGGCGGAGGCGGTCGGGCTGCCACTGGTTCGCAAACTGGGTCGGATCACGTAAGGCTGTGATCCAGGCATGAACGCGGTCGAGACGGGCGAGTGTGTATGCCTCGTCCCAGGCGAGCGCCAGCATAGGCTCGGTGGCGATCATTAATGCCAGGGTGGCTGTGGAAACAAGGCATCCCGCCCGTCGGTGGTGTTCCGACGGGCGAGGGGGAGGAAGTTGCGAAGGAATGTGCTCGTCGCCCACGGTTCCGATCCTCTCCGCGATCAGAGCGAGAGGAACGGCTCAGGCACCTGCTGAGACCAGTTCGGCGACCGATCCAACGCGGATGGGGTCGGCGTGGACCGAGCGGACGAGGGCTGTTTCGTTGCAGCTTGGGAAGAGCGGGCAGCGGACGCACTCGTTCCAGATCTTGTGCGGCAGTTCGGCCTTTTCGACCCGGTGGTAGTTGCACTTCTCGAAGAAGTCGGGGACGTAGGTGAGGGTGAAGACCGAGGCGATTTCCAGTTCGCGAGCGGCATTCCAGCAGGCGTCGACCAGCTTGCGGCCGACACCGTGGCCCTGCGCGGATTCCGAGACGGCCAGGCATTTGAGCTCGGCCAGGTCTTCCCAGAACACATGGATGGCGGCACAGCCGATCACCTCACCCGATTCATCTTCGGCGACGAGGAACTCACGGATCGACTCGTACAACTCGCCCAGCGACCTGCGGATCATCAGTTTTCGATCCGCGAACGTGCGGATCAGGTCGCAAATGGCGGAAACATCCCCAACGCGTGCAGGGCGAATCTTGATCAATCCAGGAACCTCCAATCCCGCGGCCGCTATGGCCCGGGTGTTAGACCAGGTGCAAACCCCCAGAATACCACAAACGAACAATCAGGCAGGAGACGAGTTTTTCATTCTAGCTGCGCTAGTGGTCGAATCAATCGGAGCCTCAAGCTGTGCCGCTCAGGTGGGAAGGAGAAAACGCGATGGATTGGTCGTTGTGACAGTCGCGAGCTGCAAGAGGCGGGTGAAAAGGTGTTGTCAGTGAAGACGCGAATGGTCGTGGTTGGAAACCAGGCGTCGAGCTTTGGGTTCCGCGCTATCGAACTCAAAATTCAGCGGCACGAAAGTCAGCGAGTGGGAGGAGTGGGCGTGAGTGCCAACGGGTTGCCCTGGGGGAATGAGGCCTGTGCGCGGCGGGGGAGGACTCGCTCTTCGTAAAACTGAGTCATCGTGCGGTAGTCGGGGCCTTTGTCAACCTCACGAAGGCCGAAGTTTTTCGAAATTTCGGTGGTCGCCTGATCGAGGGTCCAGCCGCAATAAAGCATGCGATAGGCCATTTGGGTCATTGAAGCGCGGTTGATCCCGTGGTGGCAATGGAAGTAGACGGGCTGGTTTGCCGGATCGGCGACGGCGGCGGCGGCGCGTTCGAGCTTGTCGAAGAGCGCCGAGCCATCGACCATGCTGCGGTCGTCGACGATGGGGATGTGAATCCAGCGGAATCCCAGCTCCTGAGACAGGGCCTGCTCGCGCTGGACCAGGGGATTGGTCGGCGGGTGGGCTAGGGCGACGACGGTCTTGATGTGGTAGTCGCGGATCAGCTGGCGCATGGGCCAGTCTTGCTGCCAGGCGCCTCGATAGATTTTTCCTGGCTCGACAGTGGCGAATTTTTCGGGCCAGATGTAGTCGTGGCCGTGCCGCCAGAGTTGCTGAGCAGCGAGGGCCACGGCGGCGACGATGAGAGCACGGCGGAACCAGGGCTTTTGGAAGATCGGGAGCATGGGCCTTCCGGTGGACGCCGGCCTTTGAAGAAGGAGCGAGCGGCTCGCGGGATGGTTGATCGCGCGAGCTGGCCCGAAGAGTGGCGGAATCTAGCAGGGGTGGGTCGGACGGGCAAGGCCGTCCGGGTTTCATCCGGAGAGGTTATCGACCGGGTTGGATATGGATCGTGACGTGGTCTGAAACCGGCGTCGTCAAAGTTTGCCGGATCGTTAAGATGCGGTTTCTTCGGAGTCGGGGACTCGTTGGGGGATCAGGGATGATGACGCCACGATCGGCTTTGTTCGTCCTGATTCTGATCTCGACGGCATTACGATTGGCCTGGGCGTCGGCATTGGACCTGGGGAACGACGAGGCGTATTACCTTCAGTATGCCCAGCAAGCGGACTGGAGCTATGTTGATCACCCGCCGGCGGTTGCGATTGTTGCGAGTGTGGGTCTGAGATTCGAGCCGTGGCTTGGCCCGAGGTTGGGGCCTCGGTTGGGATTCGTGCTGCTGTTTTCGGGATCGACCTGGTTGATGGCATGGCTTGGCACCCGGACGGGTGGGGCCTGGGCGGGAGTTGCCGCGGCGTTCTTACTCAACGTGGCGGGCTATTTCGGGCTGGCGGCGGGGGCGTTCGTGGTTCCGGATGGGCCTTTGCTGTTCTTCTGGTTGACGGCGTTGAACGCGACCTTAGGAGCGATGCGTGGGGGGAATTCGCGGCGGGGTGGGCTGCGGGGGTGGGTTGTTGTGGGGTTGGCCTGTGGTGGGGCGCTGTTGAGCAAGTATCACGGGGTGCTGTTGGTGGCGGGGATCGGGTGTTTCCTGATGATGGAGCCGCTGGCGCGGGGGTGGCTGCGGCGACCGGGGCCTTATCTGGCGGCGGCGGTTGCGGTGGTGATGTTTGCGCCAGTCGTTGGCTGGAATGCGGCGTATGGGTGGTCGTCGTTTGTATTTCAGGGGTCACGGGGCTTGCCGGAGAGCTGGATGCCGCGCTGGGACCGGTTGGCGTCGGCGATCGTGGGGCAAGCGATCTATGTGTTTCCCTGGGTGTGGCTCGTGCTGATGGCACCGCTGGTGCGACAGGGACGTGGGTTGGCCGATCGGTTTTTGATGGTTCAGGCGGTAGTTCCGTTGGCGGCTGTGGGTCTGGTCGCGTGCTGGCGTTCGACGCTGCCACACTGGGGGCTGATCGGATTGGTGCCGTTGATGCCTTTGGCAGGGGCGTGGATGTCGCGGGAGTTGGCTGCGGGAACGACCAAGCGGGCGGGGCGTCGCATTGCCGCGTGGGGGCTGGCACCGGTGATTCTGGGCGGGCTTGCCGCAGTGCATGAGCGGTGTGGATTGGTGCCTGTGACGTTGCAGTCGCGTCTTGGGCTGGCGCGATTGGGAGACGATCCCACGCTCGACACTTATGGATGGGACCAAATTGCCCGAGAGGTGTGGAGTCGTGGACTGGTTGGGGCGGACCGGCCCGCGTTTGTCTTTACCAGCAAGTGGTATCAAAGCGCTCAGCTTGCTCGGGCGTTGGGTTCTGAAGTGCCGGTGCTTTGCTATAGTGCTCGAAATCCGGTTGGGTTTTCGGTCTGGAGTGGTCCGGCGGACTGGGTGGGGCGTGATGGGTTGATGGTGGTGGTCGATCCCTGCTCGACGGAGCCTCAGGCCTTTGACCGTTGGTTTGAGCGGATCGAGCCGCGAGGTGAAATAGAGGTCGAGCGGGGCGGGGGGGGCGCAAGGCGGGTGCGGCTTTATCGTTGCTTGAGGCAGGTGCGTCCCTTTCCGTACGCAGAAGCAAGACTCTGGGAGATTGGTCGCGAAGTGGTGCCGGAGAGTGGGCGACTCGCCGAGCGGCGGGGGGAGCCGCTAAGATGATGAGTTCAATCCGCCGACACATTCCGGCCCGTTCGGGGTTGTCCCGTCATCAGCATCTGCGAGGAGAGGACCGCGTGGCGATCGCCGACCGCCCTAGGCCGCCGTCATCCCGGGTTGTCGGTTTGTACCAGATGCTGATGCGTCGCTACTTGGAGCATTTTTTTCCGGATGCGGTGTTTGAGACGGCAGGCGATCGCAGTTTCATTGAGTTGGAGAAGGCTGCGGATCGATCAATCTTTCGGGTCGCCGATGATCCGGACGGGCTGGGTTTGGAAATCGAGTTATTTCGCACGCGGTACCAAATTACGCCAGGGAGTCCGAGTCCGTTCTTGCCTACGGAGCGGAGGCTTGTGCGGGCGGTGTTGAGAGTGCTTGAGCGGCGCTACTCGGCGATTTATGACGCGCAATCGGCGGAGATGGGTGATGCGCTTCAGCCGGAGCCTGAGGACCAGATTATCGCGGAGTACTTGGGAACTCCGCATCCGAACCGGATACCGGCGGCGATCGAGGCATTGCGCGGGGCGGCGCTGTCGACGTTCGAGAATCGTCGGCTATCGACCGGTGCGCTGTTGCTGGGGACGCCCTATGATCCGGCGTATCCCGGGCGGGTGAATCCGCCGGGCGCGCCTCGGTATGGGGTACGGTTGTCGGCAATCAAGAGTTTTCACCGGATTTGCGATGGATTGCGGACGGTGTATGTAGTCGACCAGGCGGGTGATATTTCGTGGCCGGTGGACCTGACGCGATGGGCGGCCACGGTGCATGGAGAAGAACCGCTGACGGTGCCGTGTCCACGCGCTTATATTCCGCATGCTCGAGCCACGCGGAAGGGGAATCATGTGGTGGTGCTGCTGAGTCCGGCGCAGCAGATCAAGGTGTTCGCGGAGGGGCGGTTGCGGTTCAGCTATGGGGATGCGCGCTGGCGGTTGATGGATATACCCAACAAATTCGTGATGTGGCGTGAAGCGGTGGGGACAACCGAGCCGGTGAACCTGGCGGACCGGCTGTTTCAGGCGGCGTTGAACCTGGCCGAGGAGCGGCACGGGGCGTTGTTCGTCTTGTTGCGGGAGCCGGCGCGGAGCCTGCCGCAGTTGGTAGCGCCGGGAGATCAGATTTTGTATGAGGTCGCGGCTGATGATCCGGTGGACCCGGACAATGCTTCACCGCGGCTGGCCAAACGGTCGTTGCACCACATGGCGCGGGGGCAGACGATTGGTGATCTGGATGACGCGGTGCTCGAGGCGTTCGCCGGGATCGATGGTGCCGTGGTGACCGACCATCGGGGGCGCTTGCTTTCGTTCGGGGCGATCTTGCGGCTGACTGCGGAGACGATGAATGCGCCGCGGGCGGTTGAGGGCGCGAGGACGACTGCGGCGTTGGCGGCGAGCTATCATGGTCCGGTATTGAAGGTGAGCGAGGATGGGGTGTTGACGATGTTTTTGGGTGGGCGGCGGGTCTGGGAGCTTTGATCGGGCCGAATGTCAGGGAGACTGGGCGTCCTCGATGGCCATCTTGCGCTCCTCGGCGCGGCGGTAGGCGCGGAAGACTGTGGGTAGATTGAAGCCGATGACGACAAGGCCGATGACGCCGGGCAGGCAGAGGCCGTACCAGACGCCGTAGGGCTGGCCGGTCGCCAGGGCGACG
>JBGSYY010000484.1:0-2368 GCA_041750675.1 Isosphaeraceae bacterium
CCGCCGAGGGCGGGAAACCCAGGGTGTGTTGGATGAGGGCGGTGGCCTCGGCGAGGCGGCCTTCGCGCGTAAATCGCGTGGCCTCCAGCATCGCGGCAAGCTGTGCTGGGTTCTGCATGGGTTGTCTCCTTACTTCGATCCCGACGCGGGTTGCGCGGCACGCGGCGGCCGCTGGACCCTTAGCGGATCCGCCCGGCCAGGGCCTGCTTGACGGCCTCACTGGCGCGAAATGCACCAAGCACGCTCACCGACTCGATCGTCTCAAGGGCCAGCTCGGGCGCGACGTCGTCGGCAATGGTCGCCAGGCCGAGCACCTGGATGTGCAGCGTCTTGCCCGCGCCGCGCAGGGCCTCGAGGTCCTGGCGACTATAGTGCTGCAAGCCGAGAACGAGGGCCTTGCGAGCCACGGTCTGGCGGACGACGTCGGCGTGCTGGGCGATCTGGTTGCGGATGGCGGTGCGGATGAAGTCGGCCCGGTTGGAGTAGAAGCCTTCGCGCACGAGCAGGTCGATCTGGCCCAGGTCGACCGGGCCCAGGTTCAGGGTGAGCTTCTCAGTCTCGCTGGCCATGGGGTTGACTTCACCATCCTTAGAACATCTGAAAACCATCCAATGGGATGGTATAGGGCTGTTGAGATCGTGTCAAGGCACCAGCAGCGGGTGGCCGGGGTTCGACCGCACGAAACACCCAGCGGAACCGGCCACTTACACTTCCCCGATAATTTGCCTCCCTCCCCCCGATCATCCCCTTCGGAACCGCAAATTGCTCTCTGACAATCCGACCAGGCCACCACCAAGCAATCGCTCCCCCGCGCCCGTTTCCCAAACGAACCCAAGCCCCCGCCCGCACCCGGCACTCGCGCCCCACAATTTTTCCCAAACGAACCCAAGCCCCGCCCGCACCCGGCACTCGCGCCCCGCAATTTTTCCCAAACGAACCCAAGCCCCGCCCGCAATCTCAACCCAAACCCCGCGACACGACGTTCGCGCACAAAAAAACACAAGCAGAGCCAGCCCGCCCCCGTCGACGGAACGAACCCGGCGCGGTCCCTCAGCGCAACCGCGCCACAACGGAACGAACCCGAGCAGACGCCATTTGTTCACTCATGTTCACATTTGCGCCAAGTGGCCAGAGTGAGTCTCCCAGCGTGGCCCCGTTCTCGGGCAGTGCGAGGGACGCCCGCGGCTGCCGCCCTACCACTCACGACGGCTCCCCGGCGGCGCAATCCGCAGCTTCCGCACCCGCCGAAGTGCCGACCCACGGCCTCGCGTCGAGTAGAGATCCACGACAAGCAAGGTCGCGCCAAACGCCGCGACAACCAGCGCCGCCTGCCGCAACCCAGGCTGCGAGCCTAGGTCCGAGATCAGCCACAGCGCATTCATCCACATCCAGGCGTTCAGCACCAGGTCATCGGTGATCCGCCGCCCCGACCTCAGCTCCAGCACGATCAGCACCGCGCCCGTGCCGAGTGCCAGTGCCGTCGCCACGTAAGCCGGCCACGCAAGCTGCGCCAGCCACAGCCCATCCATGGCGAACCAGCAGACCGAGTTGAGCGGATCGACCACACGTCGCGAATACCACGATGCCGGCTTCATGGAGACTCCAGGATTCACGGCGAAAACCAGGACGCACCCAGGACCCCCCCGGTGCCCCAACCGCACCCACGGTACACGGCACAAATCAACAAGCTCTCAGGAGAATAGGTCGATGAGTGGTGAGCCGGAGGCAATCGGGAGCGGGCGGTTGAGGGTGTCGACAACTTCGGTGGCGGGGTTGATACCCAGGGCGTAATACAGCGTGGCGGCGATGTCGTCGGGTCGGGTCGGGTCGGTGGCCGGATAGGCGCCGTTCTTGTCGCTGGAGCCGTGGATGGCACCGCCCTGGATACCCCCGCCGGCGAGCAGCGCCGTGTAGCATTGCGGCCAGTGGTCGCGGCCATCGGGGCCGAACTGGGGGGTGTTGGTGACACGCGGCGAGCGGCCGAATTCACCCATCCAGAGGACGAGGGTCTCGTCGAGCAGACCCCGGGCGTCGAGGTCTTCGATGAGGGTCGGAACCGTCTGATCGGTGATCGGGAGGAGGCGCTTCTGGAGGTCGTTGAAGTTGTTGCCGTGGGTGTCCCAGCCGCCGGACATCGCCTTGCCGTTGCCGATGGTGTCGGAGAAGTAGACAGTGACGAAGCGGACGCCCGACTCGACCAGGCGGCGGGCGAGCAGACAGCTTTGGCCGTAGGTGGTGCGGCCATAGGCGTCGCGGACGGCGTCAGGCTCCTCGCTGAGGTCGAAGGCTCGCTTGACGCGGGGCGAGGCGAGCATGGCGACCGCGCGTTGGTAAAAGGCGTCGATCCCCAGCGCGGTGGGGTCGGCTT
>JBGSYY010000485.1:0-21194 GCA_041750675.1 Isosphaeraceae bacterium
GAGGTGAAGGCGAAGCCCGCGACGAGTGGGACAGCGGTCGTTGATGTGGCGGAGACGGATCACGACGCGATTTTCACGCTTCTGACGCAACATGACTCGGTGACGCGGACGGTGGAAACGCTGCCGAACGGCGTGCGGACGGTGACGACGACCAAGGACCCGAAGCTAGTCCCGGTATTGCGTAAGCATGTTCGGGCGATGGTGGCTCGGGTGGAGGAGGGGCGGCCAATCCGGCTTTGGGACCCGGTATTCCAGGGGATTTTCGCGAACGCGAAGGCGATCAAGATTGAGCCGCGCGATATCGACGACGGGATTGAAGTGCTGGAAACGAGTGCAGACCCGGAGGTGGTCACGTTGATCCAGGCGCATGCGGCGAAGGTGAATTCGTTCGTGGCCGAGGGGCACGCGGCGGCACGTCCGCCGTGGGCGGGCCGAGGCCGGGGTGGAATGGGCATGGGACCGGGCCGGGGCCTGGGTGCCGGGCGCGGCGCGGGACCATCCCGGTAACGAAGAAATTTGTGGCCGGACGGTTCCTGGAGAGTTGGCGGCGCGAGACTTGCCGAGTGCGCGGTGGCCGTCGCTTTCTAGGAACCTGATGGTCTGAGGCTCAATACTGCATTGCTGGTGGACACTGAGCACATTCTGGAGGTGAGCGATGAGCGTAGCAGGTGTGGAGACAAAGATCGGGACGATCGCGCCCAAGGCGTTGTTCGAGAAGCACGCGGCGGGTCGTTCGGTGGATTTGATCGATGTGCGGACGCCGGCCGAGTATCGAGAAGTACATGCGAGCTGTGCTCGGTTGGTTCCGCTGGATGAGCTGGACCCGGCGGCCTTGCTGGCGGGCCGCAAATCGATGGAGGAGCCGCTTTATGTGATCTGCCGGACCGGCAATCGGGCCTCGAAGGCGGGTGAGAAGCTGGTCGCCGCGGGCCATGGCAACGTGGTCAACGTCGAAGGCGGAACGCTGGCCTGGGAAGCGGCGGGCCTGCCGGTGGTGCGTGGCAAAAAGACGATCTCGCTGGAGCGTCAGGTTCGGATTGTGGCGGGGGCGCTGGTCTTTCTCGGCTCGTTGCTGGGAGGGCTGGTGAATCCGCTGTGGTTCCTGCTTTCGGGATTTGTGGGCGCTGGCCTGGTGTTTGCAGGGATTACGGACACGTGCGGAATGGCGATGATTCTGGCGCGTATGCCGTGGAACCAGGTAGGGCGCAGCGAAGGTGCGTCGTGCAAGGCGTGATGTGGTTTCTCTGGAGTTTGCCGCTGGGGCAAACGGTGGCGATCAGTGGGGTCCCGGAGCTGGGCACGGTGGCCTTGAGCCTGGTTTTCGGGGCTGCGGTCGGCTTTTCGCTGGGGCTGACGGGCGGCGGCGGTTCGATCTTCGCGGTGCCGTTGCTGATGTATGGGCTGGGGGTGCCGTCGAAGTCGGCGATGGGAGTTTCGCTGGCGGCGGTGGGCGCGATGGCTCTCTTCGGCGTGATTCAACGGCTGCGGCGAGGGGAGGTCGAGCTTTCAACGGGGCTTTTGTTTGCGGCGGCGGGTATGGCGGGAGCGCCGGTAGGAACCTTGCTGCGCAAAGTAATGCCGGAGCCGCTGTTGCTGGGGTTGTTCGTGGTGGTGATGGTTGTTGTCGCCGCACGCATGTGGATGAAGGCGGGGCGGACGGGGGCGGAGGCACGGGCGCTGGCGGAGTTGGTGCCGGGCGACGACCCAGGTCCGGTGTGTCGTCGTGATCCGGAGGGCAAATTGCGGTTGACGTCGCGTTGCATGATGCTGCTGGGGTTGGTGGGGGTCGCGACGGGTGTGTTGTCTGGGTTGTTTGGCGTCGGCGGGGGTTTTGTGATTGTCCCGGCGTTGGTGTTTTTCAGTGGAATGGGGATTCACCGGGCGGTGGCGACGTCGCTGCTGGTGATCGCTCTGATTGGAGGTTCGGGGGTGGTGTCGCATGTCGCGGCGGGCGGGGCGCTCGATCTTGGACTGACGGCGTGGTTCGTCGCGGGAGGACTGGTGGGGATGGTGCTGGGCGTGGGATTGGGCCGGCGGATCTCGGGACCGCGGCTTCAGAGAGTCTTTGCCGTCGCGATCGTGTTGGTCGCGGCTTACGTCGCGATGCGAAGCGTGATGGCATGAACACGTTGAAACCTGATACGGAGGATCGATCATGATTCTGAAGCAATACTATCTGAACTGCCTGGCGCACGCGTCGTACCTGATCGGCGATGAGACGTCGAGACTGGCGGCGGTGGTCGACCCGCAGCGGGACATCGATCAGTATCTGGAGGATGCGAAGGCGAGCGGACTGGAGATCCGCTATGTCATTTTGACGCATTTTCACGCCGATTTTCTGGCCGGGCACATCGAGCTGCGGAACCGGACTGGTGCGGAGATCGTGATGGGGGCGAGGGCTGAGGCGGAGTTCGCGGTCAAGGCGATGCGTGACGGCGAGGAGATCACGCTGGGCGAACATGTGCGCCTAAAGGTCCTGGAGACGCCGGGCCACACGCCGGAGGGGATTTCGATCCTGGTGTTTGATTCGGAGCAAGGCGCGACGCCTCATGCGGTTTTGACGGGCGACACGCTGTTTATTGGCGACGTGGGTCGCCCGGACTTGCTGGCGTCGATCGGTGTGACGGCGCACGAACTGGGCGAGATGCTGTACGACTCGGTTCACAAGTTGATGCAGTTGCCTGAGGAGACGTTGGTTTACCCGGCGCATGGGGCGGGGTCGCTGTGCGGCAAGCAGTTGAGCAAGGAGACGGTTTCCACGATCGGGCAGCAGAAGCGGTACAACTACGCGCTTCAGCCGATGAGCAAGGAGGCGTTCATGGAACTGGTGACGGCCGATCAGCCGGACGCCCCGGATTATTTCGTGATCGACGCGATCGCGAATCGCAAGGAGCGTCCTGATCTGGGCGAGTCGATGAAGGAATCGGTCAGGCCGTTGACGCTTGACGAGGTTTTGACAATGGCCGCGGCCGGAGCGCAGGTGGTTGACGTGCGCGAGGCGGCGGACTTCGAAGGGGCGCATCTCGCGGGGTCGATCAACATTGGCCTGAAGGGCCAGTATGCGACCTGGGCGGGGACGATCTTGGCGCACGATCGGCCGATCGTGGTCGTGGCCGACCCGAGCGACGAGGTCGAGGCAATCATGCGGCTGGGTCGGATCGGCTTCGACAACGTGGCCGGTTATCTTGAGGGTGGCATGAGGGCCTTGGAGCGTTTTCCCAAGCACATTGCCACGACGACACGAATCACCGCGCCGGCGCTGGCCGAGCGGCTGGGCGAGCCGGGCGCATCCGTCGTGCTCGATGTGCGGACGGCCAAGGAGCGCGAAGAGGGCTGGATCGAAGGGAGTGTGAACATCCCGCTGAACCAACTGGAGAAGCGGATGGACGAACTGCCCAAGGGGCCGATCGCCGTGCATTGCCAGGGGGGGTATCGGTCGGCGATCGCCGCGAGCTTGTTGCAGCGGGCAGGTCGCGAGGATGTTCTGGACATGGTGGGCGGTTATAAAGGCTGGTTGGCGTCGCAACTTCCTACGTTGAAGGGCGAACCGGCGGCGCACTGAGCGGCCATGGCTTGTCATTTTGTGGGACCGCGGTCGGCGCGGCCCCGCGAGTTGTAGGCCGCCTTATCCCGTTTCCCTCATTTGGCCATGAGAGAGGGGCCGTGACACCGCATGAACACCACGACAACCGATCGGGGCGCCGATGTTGATGGTCAGACGCCGGGCGACGACATGCGATTGCAGCGGCTGATGCGGCTGGCCGATCGGTTGTCGGAATCCGGCACGCTGGAGGCGGCGGAGCGGTTGATCGGCCGCCTGGACGCCATCGACGCGGCGCTCGTGAAGATGGAGAAGCTGCCCGGCTTGATTGCGATGTTCGCCGATATCGCCGACGACTGGGCGGATTCGTTTCTGGCTCAGGGAATCGAGCCGGACAAGAGTCTGAAGCAGGGCCTTCATGCGGCACTGTGGCTGGGGCAGCAGGTGAGCGAGACCGAGCTTGAGCGGCTGGGCATCCTGCTGCGTTCGGACGTGCTTGATCCGCACGCGCTGGCGGTGGTCGGCAAAACGGGGCGGGCGCTGGCGAAGTGCCATGAGGCCGCGGCGAGCGGAGTCGGCGATCCGGAGCGGGTGGGGATGCTGGGTTTGCTTGGCGCGTTGCGCGATCCGGAGGTGCAGCGGTCGTTGGCGTTCGCGATTCGCGTGGCGCGGGAATTCGGGCGGCTGTTGCCGACGGATTCGTCATCGTCATCGACGCGATCTTTGCAGACCTGATCACTTGAGAGGAAGGCACGGGAGATGGAACGTCATCATCGGGTGCTGATCGTGGGAGGGGGGACAGCCGGGATCACGGTGGCGGCGCAGTTGCTGGATCGTCAACCAGGGCTGGACGTGGGGATTGTCGACCCGGCGGAGGGGCACTTTTATCAGCCGCTGTGGACGCTGGTGGGCGGTGGAATGTTTCCGCGCGAGGCGTCGCGGCGGGCGATGCGGAGTGTGATTCCGCGCGGGGCGACGTGGATTCGTGAAGCGGCGGAGGCGTTTGAGCCGGAGTCGAATCGGATCCGGACGGCGGGCGGCGGTGTGATCGGTTACGACTATCTGGTGGTCGCGCCGGGGCTGGTGCTGAACTGGGATAAGATTCCTGGACTGAAGAACGGCCTGGGTCGTGATCGAGTGTGTAGCAATTACTCGTATGAACACGTCAACTATACGTGGGAGTGCATTCGCGAGTTTCGCGGAGGCACAGCGCTATTTACGCAGCCGACCGGAGCGGTGAAATGCGGGGGCGCGCCGCAGAAGATCATGTATTTGGCGGAGGAGACGTTTCGCAGGAATGGGGTGCGGGAGAGGTCGCGGGTGGTGTTCGCGACGCCGACGCCGAGGATCTTCGCCGTGGATCGTTATGCGCGGTCGCTGGAGCAGATCGTGGCGGAGCGTGGCATTGAGGTGTTGCTCAAGCACGAGTTGATTGAGCTAAGGCCTGGAAGCCGCGAGGCGGTGGTGCGGCGACTGGACGAGGGTGGGGGAGAGGTAGTGATCGGCTATGACATGATTCATGTGACGCCGCCGATGGGGCCGGCGCGGTTCGTGTCGGAAAGTCCGTTGGCGGACGCTGAGGGATGGCTGGCGGTTGATAAAAGTACGTTGCGGCAGACGAAATACGGCAATGTCTTTGGTCTGGGCGACGCGGCGAGCTTACCCACGTCGAAGACCGGAGCGGCGGTTCGCAAGCAAGCGCCGGTGGTGGTCGAGAACGTGCTGGCGTTGATGGGCGGGAAGGAGCCGGCGGCGGTGTATGACGGTTACACGTCGTGCCCGCTGGTGACGGGTTACGGAAGCCTGGTGCTGGCGGAGTTCGATTATGAGAAGCAGCCGGCCGAGTCGTTCTGGTTCGACCAGGCGCGGCCGCGTTATAGCATGCTGATGCTCAAGAAATATGGGCTACCGGCGATGTACTGGCATGGGATGTTGAAGGGGCGGATCTGATGAGCGTGGTCCGACTTCAACCGCCGAAGGCTTCCTCGGCGGTGAGGATGATCTGGGCAAGCTCGACGAGCTTCTTGTTTCGGTCGCTGGCCAGCTTCTGGAGGCGGCGGAAGGCTTCGTTCTCGTCGAGGCCGGTCTTCTTCATGAGTACGCCCTTGGCACGCTCGATGAGCTTGCGATCGGCGAGCGCCTGGCGGAGGTCGGCGGCTTCCTTGCGGAGTTCGTGAAACTGTTCGAAGCGGCGCAGGGCGATGATGATGGCCGGTTCGAGGTCAGACTGTTTGATGGGTTTGACGAGGTAGGCCAGGATGTGGTCGGCCTCGGCGCGTCGGATGTCGTCGGCGTCGTGATGTGCGGAGACGAGGATAACGGGCAAGGGATTATCGCGAGCGATCTGGACCGAGGCTTCGATGCCGTCCATGTCGGGCATACGGATATCGGTGATGACGAGGTCGGGGTGATGCTTGTCGCAGAGGGCGAGGAGTTCCTTGCCGGTCCCGGCGACGCCGACGACGGTGTGGCCCAGCGTGGGCAGGATGGTCCGAAAGTAATCCTGCATATCCGGCTCATCATCGGCGACGACGATGCGAAGGCTGCGAGTCATGATGCGTCTCGGGGTAAAGTGAGTAAGAACAAAGCACCAGGCGGGGGAGACGAAGCGACGACGAGGGTTCCGCCGTGGGCCTCGACGATTCGTTGGGCGATCGGCAGACCGAGGCCGGTGCCCTTGATTTTGGTGGTGAAGAACGGCTCGAAGATACGATCGCGGATGCTGGGAGCGAGGCCGGGTCCGTTGTCGGAGACAGACAAGAGGATCGCGGGCTGACCGAGCAGACAGGTGTCGTTGGCCTCAATGGTTACCTCGACGGGAGGGGTGCCGGCGGCGAGCGCGTTTTCGAAGATGTTGCGAAAGACCTGGGCGATGCGGAACGGATCGACGTTGGCGACGACGTTGCGGCCGTTGGTGTGTTCGACGAGCCGGGCTTGCTTGTCGGCGCTGTGCACTTCGAGATGGTTCCAGGATTCGCGCCAGATGTCGGACAAAGGGGTAGGCTGGCGTGCGAGCTTGATGGGTGCGGCGTAACCTCGGACGTCTTCGAAGAGGTAGTGAAGGTGGTTTTGAGCGGCCTGTACGCGATTGATCAAATCGAGGGCTTCGGGCCGGTCGGCGACCTTGAGCGCGAGCATTTCGAGGCAGGCCTGGCTGCGTTGGAGTGCGTTGCGGCTTTCGTGAGCGAGACCGGTGACCATCTGGCCGATGGCAGCGAGGCGTTCGGAGTGAAGCGCGCGTTCCTGGGCGTGCTTGAGTCCCGTGATGTCCTGGCCGACGACCATGAGTGCGGGCGCGCCTTCGTGGTCGGGGAGGAGGCGTGCGTTCCAGATCATGAATCGCGGGGAGCCGTCCTTGCAGAGGATTGGGCATTCAAAGCCCTGGAGGGGCTGTCCTGAGGCGATCTTATCGATGCGCTCGTGGACGCTGTCATGCGAGGAGGGCGTAATGAGGAGATCGACGCAGTACTGACCTCGAATCTCGGCGAGGGGATAGCCAGTGAGGCGTTCGCCGAACGGGCTGATGTAGAGCAACTCGCCCTCGGGGCGAAGGATGGCGATCATGCACTCGGCGGCTTCGAGCAGATGGCGGAGGGCGGTTTCGCTGCGTTCCTTGGCGAGCGCGAGCTGGCGACGTTCGGCCAGCCGGATCATGCTGGCGCGGAGGGCGTCGAACTGAAGCGGCTTGAGGATGTAGTCGGCCGCGCCCTGTCGGAGCGCGGCGATCGCGCCCTGGAGGTCGGAGTAGCCGGTAACGATGATGACGTCGGCGGCTGGGGCGGTGCGACGGAGCTGGGGCAGCAGGGTTTCGGCGCGGGCGTCGGGGAGTTGACGGTCGAGGATGATGAGATCGACGGTGGACCAGTCGTCGCGGTCGAGAGCCTCGCTGGCGCAGCTGGCCAGCTCGACGCGGTGGCCGTCGATTTCGAGCAGGTCGCGCAGGTTGGCTCGGGCGTCGGGGTCATCCTCGATGACGAGGATGTGCAGGGTTTCGGATTCCATGGTCATGGCGGTGAGTCGTGGAGATCGACGCCCCGATCGCGCGTGAGGCGATCGAGATGATCGAGCAGGTTGGGCAAATCGAGTGGTTTGTAGCAAACGGCGGCGGCACCATCGGCGAGTGTGGCCTGAATCGATTCGTGGAACTCGACGCCGTAGCCGGTGGTGATGAGGGCCTGGATTGATGGGTCGGTGCGGCGCATCCAATGGTGGAGTGATCGGCCGTCGCCGCCGGGGAGCTTCATGTCGATGAGGACGACCTCGTAGCGGGTATCGCCGAGGCTGGCGGCGGCGGCGGGTGCGTCGTGGGCGAGGCCAACGCGATAACCGCGATCGCGGAGGACGTCCCAGAGGCTCAGGCAAAGGGCGTGATCGTCGTCGACGACCAGGACGAGAGGTTCGTCGAGCGCGGCTTCGATCAATCCGAGCAGAGCGGGCAAATCGACGGGCTTGGCCAGGACGCGCCAGGCACCGGCGGTGAGGGCCTCCATGGTGGTTTCGCCTGAGGCGTGGGCGGTGACGAGCAGGGCGACGGTACTGGGCCGGAGGGCTTTGATCTCACGGTAGAGCGTCAGGCCGTCCATGCCGGGCATGCGGAGGTCGAGCAGGGCGACGTCGTAGGGGCGGCGGCGGATCAATTCGAGCGCGGAGGGGCCGTCGTGGGCGATATCGACGGCATAACCGACGTCGGTGAGAATGTCAGAGAGGTTTCGGCAATTGTCCTGATCGTCGTCGACGACGAGGATGGTCGGCTCGGTCGGCGGTGTCATTGAGGGGGTACCGCGGCGCGAAGGAAAACGGAGAAGGTGCTGCCCTGTCCGATCTGACTTTGAACGCGGAGGCTGCCTTCGTTCTTGTCGATGAGCGATCGGGCGATGGCCAGGCCAAGCCCCAGACCGCGGGCCTTGGTGGAGTATAACGGTTCGAGGATGCGGGCGAGATCATCGGGTGGGATGCCGGTGCCGGTGTCGGAGATCTCGACGACGATTTCGTCGCCCGAGGGACGTGCAGAAATGCCCAGAGTGCCGCCTCCGGGCGTCATGGCGTCGGATGCGTTGCGGAGCAGGTTGGCGAAGACGATGGCGATTTGATCGGGATCGCAGGACGCCCAGAGCGGCTGGGATGTGGGGGTAATCTGGACCTGAATCGCGGGATCGCCGGGTGGATTGAGGTCGAGGCTCTCGCGAATCAGGGAGTCGATGGCGACCGGACGGAGCTGGGGGACGGGCGAACGTGCGAAGCTGGAGAGTGCCGAAATGACGTTGTTGGAAAGATCGACCTGGCGTTCGATGCGTTGCAAGTGCTCCTCGACCTTGGCGGGTGTGGCGGCGCGGGCGTGGAGCAGGTAATAGACCGAGGTTTTGACGACGTTGAGGGGATTCCGCAGTTCGTGGGCGACGCCGCCGGCGATCTGTCCGAGGGTGGCCAGTCGTTCGTTGCGCTGCATGCGGTCGAGCATCTCGGACTGGTAGACGTCGGTGATGATGGCGAGGTCGAGGTCGACGCGCTTGTGCAGGGCGCGGCGCGTGGATTGGAGGTCGTCGCAGGCCCCGTTCCAGCGTTCATGGAGGGCGTGATCGAGGCCGACGCGCAGCCGGGCCATGGCGGCGGCGGTGTGGATCGCGTCGACGCCGATCTCGACATGGCGGAGGCCGACGCGAGAGCGCCGTGTGAGATAGTCGGCGTCGAACGGACCGGAAATCAGGTCGACGAGCCAACCATTGAGCAATCCCTTGAGGCGCTCGATCTGGGGTGGCCCGCCGGTGAGCAGGGCGCGGACGTTGGGCGTGCGATGGATGGCGTCGTAGAAATCGTCGACCAGGGAAGGCAATGCGGGCTGGAGCAGCGACAACGCCGCAGCGAGGCGTTGCGCATCGTCGTCGGTCCAACCGACGTAACGCTCCAGTTCGACCATGCGGGCGAGCATCCGTTCGGGGTGCATGGTGGGGTGCCGTCCGCGGGTGAGTTGGACAAGCGGGCGACCGATCCGGCGATCCCGGGCCGGAGCCGCTACGGAAATTGTATCGAACGACAAGCCGCCCGGAATATGGAACCTCGTGTTTGTGCCCACCGGACTGGGCGGTGCAGCGATCCCAAAAAATCCCGACGATTTTCCGCCGATTGTTCTTGCGGGAACGGCCGTGCTGTTGTACGAATAGATATGGTGATGGCTCACGACGGGCGTGTCACTGGCGGTCGTGAAGGCCCGGTCTTGTCCTCATAGGGGACAGGATTGGGTTTTTTTTTGACCGTACGAATTTGAGCCGCCTGAAGCTTGGGCGGCAAACCGGCGTTGTCTTCACTCTCTGGGATGTATCGCTGGTTGTTCTGCGGTCTCGATGGGCCGCGTGTGGACGGGGACTGAGGCGTCGGATGGGGCGCTCGGTTTCCGAAAGTTGGGCGGTCGTTCTCATGTCCCTACCCGTGTCGATTGGCGAGGACTCGGCGGGCCGCGTGCCGGTTGAAGGGCATGTGCTGGTCCGTGATGTGGAGTCGCGGCTGTCGCGAAGCGGCTACCTGGCCCTCCGGGACCTGGACTGCGAGGTCGTGGGCGGGATGGTGCTGCTGCGCGGCCGAGTGCCGAGTTATTACCTGAAGCAACTGGCCCAGACAGTCGTGGGCGAGGTTCAGGGAATCGGCGGAGTTTTCAACATGATCGAAGTGGGCTGAGAGAGAGAGAGAAAGCGACCGCGCCCCGAGTTTAGAGAATGGAATGAGCGGCGGAGTCGGGCAACGACGAATGCCGCGAGGGGTGGATTGAAGGAACAAGCCAGACACACGACGTGCAACCCTGGAACGGAGGATCGAGCGATGTTGGTTCTGAGCCGCAAGCTGGACGAGAGTATCCTCATCGACGGTGGGATCCGCATCACGGTGTTGGGTGTGCGGGGAAATCAGGTTCGCCTGGGAATCGAGGCACCATCGAACGTGAAGATCGTGCGTGAGGAATTGACGACTGCGCCGCGTGAGCGAAAGCCGGAGGTGGTGGCACTCGATCAACTGACTGTCGCGTTCACCACGGTGTCTCGGGGAGGTCCGCTGGCGGGGCCGGTCAACCGCCTGCACGAGGGCTCGCGGACGATTCTCCTGCGGCAGACGGGTGGTTCGTTCGAGTAGGTGTCGACGATGAGAGACCGACGCCGACACGCTCGGGGCGAGCCTCGGGTTCGGTCTCCATCATTCTTTTCGGTTAGAATGCACTGGGTTGGCTGAAGACCGCGTCGCATGGGCGAGGTCGGCTCGCGGCGTGCGGGCGTCGCACTTGTGAAGAATTTGCTTCCCTTGGAGCCGTGTTTCCGGACACAATCTCGTAGAGGTGGGATCGACCGCGTCGACTGGCGGTGTTCGGACGCGCCGGGTCGGATGGAGGCGATTCCACTCAGGATGGTGGAGGATCAGCCAATGATGAGCGACACCAGCCGCGTTATCGTTCGTGGCGAAGACGATCCCCGTCAGGGGAGCCTGCGGATGAATATTCATCATCAGGATTTCCCGGAGTTGTGGGCTGAAGGGACGACGGCCGACGAAGGCGCGCGGCATCTGGCCGAGCGGTTGGGCGAGGCCTGTGATTGGACCTGCGAAAACTGGCGGCGCGAGGCCCTGAGGCGTGCCCTGGCCGATGTGGACGAGTATCTTCAGGGAGCAGTAGCGACGGGCGGCGTCGGCGTTTGAGCCGGTCGCCGCAAGATTCCTCGAGAATTTGAACAGAAGGTTACCCCCGGTCATGATGCTGAAGTCGATCCTGGTGGCGCTGGACGGCTCGGCCGACTGTCAACCGTCGTTGGACCTGGGCTTGGCCTGGGCTGAGCGGCACGGCTCGCTGCTGGTTGGCTGCGCGGTGGTGGACGAGCCGGGAATCCGGGTCTCGGAGGCGACCGTGTTCTCCGAGGGATTCGCCGGCGTGGATGCCGGCGAGGGGATGCTGCTGGCTCGAGCACGATCGCAGATGGAGGAGATTCTGCGTCTGTTCGAGGAACGATGCGGGGAGCGAAACGTGCGCTGCCAGACTCGGCTCGACTATGGCACGCCGCATGTTCGGCTTGTGGCTGAGTCGCACCGATACGACCTGGTCTTGATGGGCCAGCGGACCCACTTCGAGCATGGCTGGACGACGGAGTCGGACGAGACACTCCACCGTGTGATCCAGGAGTGCCCGCGTCCCGTGGTGATCGTTCCGGCGCTGCCGGCCGACCCCGCGGGCGGGCCGGTGCTGTTGGCCTTTGATGGGTCGCTCCGCTCATCGCAGGCGCTTTATGACTTCACGGCGTCGGGCTTGGGACGGGGCCGAGAGGTTCACGTCCTGAGCGTCGATCGCGAGCATGAGGTGGCCGAGCGGCTGGTTGAGAAGGCTCTCATGTTCCTCCATCACCACGAGATCGACGCGCAGGCGCATCCCTTCGACGGAGCCTTCCAGCCGCAACACGCGATTCTGGGGGCTTTGAACAAGCTATCGGCCTCGCTGCTGGTGATTGGGGCCTATGGCCACAGCCCCTTGCGTAAGTTTTTCCTGGGCTCGACGACCCGTGAACTCCTGGAAAACGCGGGCTTGCCGGTCTTTTGCGCGCACTGAGCCGCGGCTCACCACGATCGAAACCGATGTCGGCCGCACCAGTGACTTTTCTCGACGATCGGAGAAAGGTGTTGCGGCGCGTGGTTCAGAGGATTATGTTTAACAACCGTTCGACAGGCCTGGAGCCGGAGTGTCGTTCCGGTTCGCCTGCTCGCGCGAGGCGACGTTGGTTCTCTTCCCCCCTATGCCGGTCTGCTTCCGGCCGTTGAGAACCCGTCTTTGGATTGACATGTTCGTGGCGGAGCGTCCTCTGAACGCCACCCCTGGGCGTGGAGAGGGTTCCGAGACGGAGGCAGTTCTTGATGCCTCGATGGATTCATTGGATTGCGATGATTGCGTGGGTGCTGGGAATCGCCTTGATTGTGAGGCCAGAGTCAGCCGTTGGAATGGCGGAAGGGCCAGCGCGGAAGGTTTGCCTTTCGGAGCAGATTGATCGCTGGATCGAGCGTGGTCACGAGTCGGAATTGGCCGCGCCGGCGACCGACTCGGAGTTCCTGCGGCGACTGAGCCTCGATTTGACGGGTGTCATTCCGACGGCCGATGAGGCGCGGGCGTTTCTGGACGACCCTTCGCCTTACAAGCGAGCGAGGAAGGTGGACGAGCTGCTCGGCTCGCCGGCGTTTGTGCGGCGAATGACAGACGTCCTCGACCTGATGTGGATGGAGCGACGGCCGGCTTCGAACGTGCCGGATGCGGAATGGCGGCGGTTTCTGTTCGACTCTTTGGCCGAAAACGTGCCGTATGACGAGCTGGTGCGGCGAGTGCTGGCTGCGGATGGCTCGGTGCCTGGGCAACGCGGGGCGGCGCGGTTCGTGCTCGATCGGGGCAGTGATCCGCACCTATTAACTCGGGACGTCGGGCGGCTGTTTTTGGGCCGCGACATGCAATGCGCCCAGTGCCACGATCATCCGATCGTCGATGATTATAAGCAGGCACATTATTATGGATTGTTCGCCTACCTGAGCCGCGTGTATCCCCAGGCCGACGCGCGAGGCGTGATGACGGTTGGCGAGAAGGCGGACGGTGACGTGACGTTTCGCTCGGTTTTCAAGAAAACCGAAGAGCATCGCACCGATCCCCGGCTGCTCGACGGACCGGTGCATCCCGATCCATCGCTTGTCGTGGGGCGGGAATACTGGGCGTATCCGGTGGCGAATCTGCCGGCGCGGCCTCGGCACAGCCGACGTGCCTTGCTGGGTCGAAGTCTCACCAACGAGACATCGGGCGAATTTGCTCGGAATGCCGCGAATCGGCTTTGGGCGGCCGTGATGGGTCGTGGCTTCGTGCAACCGTTGGATATGAGCCATGCGGAGAATCCGGCGACGCATCCCGAGCTGCTTGAGCTGCTCGCGAAAGAGTTTGCCGGCATGAATTACGACATGCGTGCGTATCTTCGCGCGTTGGTAATGACCCGGACGTATCAAAGATCGAGCGAGCCGCCGCCACCCTCGCCCACGGAGTCGGCGGAAACCGAGGGCGAGGAAGCGGATTCGCCGTTCAGCGTGGCCGCGATACGGCCGATGTCGCCTGAGCAACTGGGGTGGTCGGTGATGCAAGCGGTGGGCATCGTGGCGGCGAATCGGGAGGAGATCGCGCGTCAACGGTATGTCATTGATGGCCGGATGCGGGATATCGCCGCACTGGACTCGCGGCGGGGCAGAATGGTTGCCCTCATGGCCGAGCAGCAACTGGACGACCGTTTACGCGGCAGCCTGAGCGGCTTCGTCCAGCAATTCGGCGGGGTCGCCGGGCAGGCGCAGGAGGGCGGACAATCGACAGTTCATCAGGCGCTTTTTCTGAGCAACGGCGATCCGCTGCAAAGCTGGCTGGCTCCGTCGGGCCGCAACTTGACGGCGCGGCTGGGCGAGCTGAGCGATGCGGGCTTGCTGGCCGAGGAACTGTATCTGGCCGTACTCACGCGCCGCCCGACCGTCGAGGAGCGGGCTGATGTGGCCGCCTATCTGGAAGGCCGCGCCGAGGATCGCCCGGTGGCGATTCGCGAGCTGACCTGGGCTTTGATCAGCTCGTCGGAGTTTCGTTTCAACCATTGACCCTGGACCGATGCGGCGATTTTCCCGAGGTCGAAAGTTCACGGAGTGGCACGACGATGAAGCGATGTGATTATGCGTGCGGGACAGACGACCATACGGTTTCGCGGCGTCGGTTTCTGGGTGGTCTGACGGGTGGGGCGGCGTTGGCGGCCTCGTCGGGATTTGGACTGTCGAGCTTTGTGCGGCCGACGGTCGCGTCGCGACTTGCGGAGCAGCAGAAACAGGTGCTGGTGATCTGGCTGGCGGGCGGGTTGAGCCAACTTGAATCCTGGGACCCCAAACCGCACACCGAGACGGGCGGGCCGTTTCGTTCGATCGAGACGAGCGTGCCCGGTATCCAGATTTCGGAACTTCTGCCGCGCACGGCGATGCAGATGCACCACCTCGCGCTGGTGCGAAGTCTGAACACGAGCGCGGCCACTCAGGGCGATCACGGCAAGGGTGCGTATGTGATGCAGACCGGCCGCACTCAGCTTCCGGGTCAGGAGTATCCCCAGCTTGGCTCGGTGATGGCGCGGTACCTGGGTACCGAGCGCGACCCGCTGCCAGGCTACATCCATATCACGCCAGGCGGCGGCGGGCTGGGGCGCAACGAGGCGGCGTATCTTGGGCCGAGGTATGCGCCTCTCTATCTGGGAGCCGGTCATGCTCCGGCAAACACCCAGCGGCCGGGCCACATCACGGCCGAGGCCGACCAGGCGCGACACGCCCTGCGGGCGCGGATGAACGACCGGTTCGCCTCAAGGCGGCGCACGGCCGAGACCGAGGCGTATACGACGACCTACGATCAAGCACGGCAGTTGATGGAAAAACGCGACGTTTTCGACGTGACCAAGGAACCGGCCGCCGACCAGGAGAGGTACGGCACCCACGACTTCGGTCGGCACTGTCTGCTGGCGCGTCGACTGCTCGAATCGGGAGTCACGTATGTTCAGGTGACCCATTCCAACTACGACACGCACAATGAAAACTTTTCGTTCCATCTGGAACAACTGGGCGAGTTCGATCAGTCGTTCTCAAACCTGATCGACGATCTGGCGGCGCGTGGCTTGTTGCAACATACGCTGGTGTTGGTGATGTCGGAGTTCGGCCGCACCCCGGGGATCAATTATCTGTATGGACGCGACCACTGGGATGCGTCGTGGTCAGTCGTGCTGGGCGGTTGCGGGATCAGGACGGGTCAAGTTTATGGCTCGACCAACGAGAAGGGTACTGAAGTGAAGGACAAGCTGGTCGGTGCCGGCCACCTCTTCCATACCTATCTACGCGCCGTGGGGCTTGATCCGAGTTTTGATTTTGAGGCCGACGGCCGGGCGATTCAGCTCGCCGATCCGACCGCGCGCGTGGTTACGGAGCTGCTCGCATGACGGCTGATCCAACGCAGACTCATCTGGCGAAGGATCTGGCTCACGACCGACCATTGGTCACCTGTCGGTTTGCGCCAACCGGGTCGATGGCCTTCGCGGGGTCGGAGGACGAGTCGATCGTGGGCTGGAACGTCGAGACGGGTGAGAAAGTCCAGCTCAAGGGGCACGAGAGCTGGGTGTTTGCGCTCGATCTGACAGCCGATGGACAGACCTTGGTTTCGGGCGGCGGCGATGGCCGCTTGATCTGGTGGGCCGTTGGTGCGGACGCGCCGATGCGTCGGATTGATGCCCATCGGGGTTGGATCAACGCGGTGACGATTCACCCGGATGGGTCGACGGTCGCGACGGTAGGCAACGATCGGATGGTGCGAATCTGGTCGATGATTGACGGGACCCAAGTGGCGGAGCTGCCGGGGCACGAGCGGCCGATCTACGCGGCGCGGTTCGACGCGGTGGGAAAACACTTGATCACGGCGGACCTGCTTGGGCGAATTGTGTTCTGGGACGTCGAGACTCGCGAGGAAGTCCGGCGTCTGGATGCGGCGAAGCTCTACAAGTATGAGACGGGTCAGGGCGTGGATTATGGGGGCGTGCGTGATTTTTCGCTCGGCCCGGACGGCGCGCGTTTGGCCTGCTCGGGGTTGATCGAGGCATCGAACCCCTTGGGGGCGGTGAGTAATCCGGCCATCTTGCTTTTTGACGTGGCGGATGGCGCGCCAGAGCCGAAGCTTCAACGACCGAAAGAGGACGTGAAGGGTGTGGGCTGGGGTGTTCGCTGGCATCCGCAGGGTTTCGTCGTTATGGCCTCGGGAGGCACGGGCGGCGGCTGGCTCTGGTTTTTCAAGCCCGACGACGTGAACGAATTTCACAAGCTGAACCTGACGAACACCGCGCGCGGTCTCGACTTGCATCCCGATGGTCTCCGCCTGGCGACTGCCCACCATGACGGGCACCTGCGAATCTGGTCGATGAGCGAGCCGACACCCGCCAAGACCACGTGAATAGTGCATCATGAGAACTTCTTGATGAATCGTCGCCAGGCGATCCGCCTTGGTTTCGCCCCACTCGGGCTGGACTTGATGGGGCTTTTGGCCGCGCGGGCCGGGGCCACCCTTCTGCCCCGCGCGGCGTCGGGCGGCTTGCCGCCGTTGCGGGCTTGCATCGTCGTCTTTTATTACGGCGGGCCGAGCCAGCTTGAAACGTTTGACCCGAAACCCGAAGCGCCGGCGGAGATTCGAGGCGAATTCGCGTCAATCGCCACGAGCGCGCCGGGCGTGCGGATCTGTGAGCATTTGCCGCGACTGGCACGTTTGATGAATCGTGTCGCGCTCATCCGGAACATGACTCACTCCAATCGTCTCCATGATTCGGCGTCGATGGAGACCTTCACCGGCCGCCGACCGCCCCAAGGAGATCAGGAACTCTTCGCGCCCGCACCCCAACTTTTTCCGAGCTGGGGCGGCGTGGTGAATTACATGCTGCGCGAGCGCGGGTTGCCGGTCGGGCACGCGGTCCTGCCGTTCTTGTTTCATAACGTGGTGGACGTGCCCTGCCAGGGGGCCGGGTTTTTGGGGCCGGCCTTTGATCCGTTTCGGGTTGAGGTCGATCCGGCCGGTCGGACCTATCGCGCGGAACTGCCGGCTCGCGAATCGCTGGGGGAGGCAGGTCGTCGTGGCGGGCGTCGACGGTTGCTCGATCAGCTCGATTCACGACGGGATTCGCCCGAGGCGCAGGCGATGTTGACGAACGTCGAACGGGCGATTCGCCTGCTGGATTCGGAGGAAATTCGGGACGCCATCGACCTAGACCGCGAAGACCCAAGGCTACGCGAGCGCTATGGGGCGACCGATGGACCGTGGGAGCCGGGCGGAGCGGCGATGTCGGAACATGCGTTCGCGCGCAACATGCGAGGTCAAAATTACCTGCTGGCGTGCCGATTGGTCGAGGCGGGGGTGCCGTTCGTGAACGTCCACGACTTCCGTCAGCAAGGGCAGAACTGGGACACCCACGCGCGTAATTTCGAGCAGCATCGCGATCTCTTGCTGCCGGCGATGGATCGCGGCTTTTCGACGCTGATCGAGGATCTCGACGCGCGCGGCTTGCTGGAAAGCACACTCGTGATCGGCCTGGGCGAGTTCGGCCGGACGCCCAGGATCAACACGAACGCCGGTCGCGACCACTGGCCTGACTGCTACAGCATTCTGCTGGCGGGTGGAGGGGTGCGTGGTGGGCTGGTTCATGGAGCCAGCGATCGGTTCGCCGCCTATCCCGTGCGCGACCCGGTGACGCCGGCCGATCTCGCGGCGACGATTTACTGGCGGGTTGGGATCGATCCGAGCAGCGAGATTCACGATCTGCAAGGTCGCCCGTTTGTGTTGAGCGAAGGGCAGCCGGTTCGCGCTCTGTTTGATGGATGAGAGTCCCGCTGCGTGCTAGATCCGCTTTCGCGTATGATAAATATATCCCGCCTCTCTGGTCCGTCCGAGTGACCACCCGCCATGAACCGCCCGCGACGCCTTCAACTTTGTTTCTGGATGTTCATGTGTCTGCTCTCGACGTTCGGCCCGGTACCCACATGGGCGCTGGGCGACGAGCCGACGCCCGAGGATCTCGCGTTTTTTGAATCGAAGGTCCGGCCGATTCTGGTCGAGCGGTGTTACGAGTGTCACGCGGTTTCGGCCAAGACGGTGCGCGGGGGGCTATTGCTCGACTCCAAACCGGCGTGGGTTGAGGGCGGGGACACAGGGCCGGCGATCGAGCCAGGAAAGCCTGACGAGAGCCTGCTGATCCAAGGTATTCGCTACGACGACGCGATCTTGCGGATGCCGCCCAAGGGCAAGCTGCCTGAGGCGGAAATCGCGATTTTGACCGAATGGGTGAGTCGTGGAGCGCCCGACCCACGAGCGGTCGCCCCCACCGCGACCGAGGTCGCCAAGACGGCGAAGCCGGTCATCTCACTTGAAGAGGCGAGGCGACATTGGGCCTATCAGCCGCTGGCGACCGCCGAGCCGCCGTCGGTTCGGGGCGAGGCCTGGTGCCGGACGCCCATCGATCGATTTATCCTGGCGAAGCTGGAAGCGAACGCGCTGCAACCGTCCGCCGAGGCGGATCGACGGACCTTGCTCCGGCGCGCGTCGTTTGACGTTGTGGGCCTACCACCGACTCCGGAGGAGGCCGCTGCGTTTGAGGCGGATCATTCGGACGATGCCCTGGATCGGCTCATCGACGGGCTTCTCGATGACCCCGGCTACGGCCAGCGATGGGCGCGGCACTGGCTCGACCTGGCACGCTGGGCCGAGAGCCATGGTTTCGAGCACGATTACGACCGGCCCCACGCCTATCCCTATCGCGACTTCGTCATCGAGGCGTTGAACCGCGACCTGCCTTATGACACGTTCGTCAAATGGCAGCTCGCGGGTGATGAGTATGCGCCGGATTCCCCACTGGCACAGGCGGCGACGGGCTTCCTGGGCGCGGGCACGCACAGCACTCAGATCACCAAAAATCAGGTGGAGAAGGAGCGTTACGACGAGCTGGACGACATGCTGGCGACAACCGGCACGGCGTTTCTCGGCCTGACGTTCGGTTGTGCGCGATGCCACGATCATAAATATGATCCAATCGCTGCGCGAGATTATTACCGGATGCTGGCGACTTTCACCACGACGGTGCGCAGCGAAGTGAAGCTGGTCCCCCAGGCCGAAGACTTCGCCCGAGATCGAGAACAGTTCGAGCGGCAGCATTCGAAGTACGAGTCTGAAATGGCTCGGTTCGAAGCCGAGCGATTGCCGGAGCGGTTCGCGCTTTGGGAGGCGACTCGCCGCGTGGAGAACACTGGCCCCCTCTGGGTCGCGCTGGACCCTTCGACATTTGAATCGAAGGGCGGTGCCACACACGAGAAGCAGGCAGATGGCTCGATCAAAATCGTTGGCCCGAACGCTGAGTTTGATACGTATACGTTCACAGCGGCGTGCGACCTGGCGGGGATTACGGCCATCAAAATCGAAGCCCTCGCGGACGACTCGCTGCCGCATGGCGGGCCGGGCCGCGCCGGGAACGGCAACTTCGCGTTGACGGACCTGAATGTCCAAGTCGGCCCGCGATACGGCATCGGGATGACGACCAAGCCGCGATTGATCAACGCCAAGGCGACGTTCGAGCAACCCGGGTTGCCGGTATCGGCCGTCATCGACGATGACCCGAAATCGGGCTGGGCCGTCGATCCGGAATTCGGCAAGGATCATGCGGCGGTTTTTGAGATCGGCGAGCTGGTACGGACGGATTCGGGTTGCACGTTAACCTTCACACTCGACTTCCAGAACAACGGCGGTCACAACATCGGACGCTTGCGGATTTCGGCCACCGATGCGCCACGTCCGGTCGGCATCGACGGCGATGGCGTGCCCGAAGACGTTCGGACGATTCTGGCGATTGCACCCGAGAATCGGACTCCAGAACAAATCTCGCGTGCTCTCGATTGGTACAAAACGATCGACCTGACCTGGCTGGGCCTGCGCGGGGCGGTCGACGACCATGCCCGCACCGCACCACGCCAGGAGGGCTTCACGGCGATGATCTGCACCGAGGGCTTACCAGCAGTGCGGCTGCATACCCAGGGTGACGACTTTCTGCCCTCGACCCACATCCTGCGCCGTGGCGACCCGAATCAGAAAGAGGCGGTGGCTGAGCCGGATTTCTTGCCTGTACTGGTGAATGCCGAAGACGGCGCGACACCCTGGCGTCAGCCGCCGCCGAAAGGGTGGCGGACGTCGTACCGTCGTCGCGCCTTCGCCGAATGGATGACGGACACGAAGGCAGGCGCTGGCCAGCTTTTGGCTCGCGTGATCGTCAACCGCATCTGGCAACACCATTTCGGTCAGGGTCTGGTGGCGACACCCAGCGACTTCGGCAAACAAGGCACCCCGCCGACACATCCGGAGTTGCTGGATTGGCTGGCCCGCAAGCTGATCGACGGCGGCTGGAAGCTCAAGCCCATCCATAAACTGATCATGACAAGTGCCGTTTACCGTCAGCGATCGACGATCGATGAATCGCGCGCGGCCGTCGATCCCGAAAACTTGCTGCTCTGGCGGCAGAATCGGCGTCGTTTGGAGGCGGAACCCTTCCGCGATTCGATGCTGGCTGTTTCGGGCCTACTCGATGAACGCATGGGGGGGCCGGGGTCGCTCGACGAGCGAATGCGGCGACGGAGCGTTTACTTCACCATCAAGCGCAGCCACCTGATCCCGATGATGAGCCTGTTCGACGGGCCTGACGCGCTTACCCCCCTGCCCGCCCGAGCGGCCACGACGGTTGCGCCGCAGTCGCTGATGCTTATCAACAGCCCCATCGTTCGGGAATGGTCGGCCGGTTTCGCTCGGCGTGTGATAGGTTCAGAAAAAGGCTGGGATGAAGCGATCGGACGAGCGTATCGACTGGCTCTCGCTCGTCCGCCGGCGGCCGACGAACTGATTGCAGCGCGTACGTTCGTGGAATCGCAAGAATCCGAATATGCCAAGGTGGACCCCGTTGGGGCGCGTGAGCTGGCCCTGACCGACTTCTGCCAGGTGGTGTTCGGCATGAGCGAATTTCTCTATATCGAATAATGAGTCGATCTGGACATGGAGTGACTTATGGCGGGGTATCGAGACATAAAGAACTGGATC
>JBGSYY010000486.1:0-6948 GCA_041750675.1 Isosphaeraceae bacterium
TATCAAAGCGGATGCGGTCGCCCTCGCGCACGATTGCGATCGGCCCGCCCTTGATCGCCTCGGGCGCAACGTGTCCGGCCATCAAGCCCCGCGTCGCTCCGCTGAAGCGGCCGTCGGTTAAGAGCGCGACGGAATCGCCCAGGCCAGCGCCGACGATCGCGGCAGTGACTCCCAGCATCTCACGCATTCCGGGTCCGCCCGCCGGGCCTTCATAGCGGATCACCACCACGTCGCCCGCGTGGATCTGCCCGGCTGTCACCGCCGCCATGGCGGCCTCCTCACTGTCATACACTCGCGCCGGGCCTTCGTGGACGTACCGCTCGTGGCCGACCAGCTTGACCACGCACCCCTCGGGTGCCAGGTTGCCCCGCATGATCGCCAGCCCGCCCGTGGGCTTGAGGGGTTTGTCGATCGTGTGGACCACCTCTTGACCTGGCTCCTCAACCGCCGTCTCGCACTCCTCGCCGATCGACCGGCCGGTCGGCGTCATCTGGCCGCCATCGACCAAACCCGCCGCGATCAGCCGGGACGCCACCAGCTTCGTACCCCCCGCGCGGTCCAGATCCGTGGCCACAAACCGCCCGGCCGGCTTCAGATCGGCCAAAACCGGAGTGCGCTCGCAAACCGTGTCGAAGTCGTCGATTGTCAGGGGCACGCCGATCTCCCGCGCGATCGCCAGCAGGTGCAGGACCGCATTGGTCGAGCCGCCCGTCGCGGCGACGCCCGCGATTGCGTTTTCAAATGCCAGGCGCGTCAAAATCGACTTCGGCATCAAACCGCGGCGAAGCTGATCGACGACCAGCTTCCCCGCCTCGAAGGCCGCCTTCGCCTTCCGTTCGTCCGTGGCCGGGGGGCTGGCCGACCCCATCGGGCTGATACCCAGGAACTCGAAGGCCAGTGCCATGGTGTTCGCCGTGAACTGACCGCCGCACGCCCCCGCGCCCGGGCAGGCGGCGTCTTCCAGTTCCAGCAGCTCCGCGTCGGTCATGTTGCCCCTGGCGTGGGTGCCTATGGCTTCGAACACATCCTGAATCGTCACATCCTTGCCGCGATACTTGCCGGGCGCGATCGATCCGCCGTAAAGCACCAGACCCGGCACGTCGAGCCGCAGCAAGCCCATCGCGCAGCCGGGAATGGTCTTGTCGCAGGCCGCCATGCCGATCACCGCGTCAAAGTAGTAGGCGCGGCCGGTCAACTCGATCGAATCGGCAATCACCTCTCGGCTGATCAGGCTGGCCTTCATCCCCTCGGTGCCCATCGTGATGCCGTCGCTGATGGCGATCGTGTTGAACTCCATGGGCGTGCCGCCCGCCGCGCGGATGCCTGCCTTGGCGTGCTCGGCCAACTCGCGCAGGTGGTAGTTGCAGGGCATCGCCTCGATCCAGGTGTTGGCGACTCCGATGATGGGCCGCTTGAGCGCCTCCTCGTCGAACCCGATCGCCTTGAAATACGAACGAGCCGCCGCGCGGCTGGGACCATCGATCAGGTGTCGGCTACGGTGGCGAATGTCGAATGCCATCAGAATCAGACCCCAAAAGCGTTTCGCTACGAGGGAAAGGCGGCCGGTCGCCCTCGGTGGGTCGACCGTATCGTGTGATCTCACGATCGTAACGCCGAGCTTGCATGCCCGCCAGCGATGAGAGAAGTTAGCACTCGCGCGGGATTTACACTCTGAATCGTTGACCCGGCATCCACCGCGCGCTAGTGTCAACCGTCACGGAGGCGAGGCGTTCCGAATCACCGGGAGTCGACCCTACCTGGAAGGTGTCGCTCAGCCTCTCGAACTCATCACAAGGGACTCAGGAACGAGACCAATGAAAACAAGAACATCCCTTTGCGGCATCGGGGTAATCGCGGTCACGCTGGGCATGGCCGGCTGTGGGACAGAACCCAGCGGCGGCAAGCTCCCGCCTCCGCCCGCCCCGGTCTCGGCCGAGCAGGCCAAGGCCGACTTCAGTAAGGTTAGCGGCGAGATGTACGCCGAGATGGGCAAGCAGGGCAATGCCGGAACGCAGCCTCCGGGAGCGCCTCCCGGCGAAGCTCCTTGATGCCCACACCTCGAAGTACGGCGTAAACAACAGTAATCAATGAAAACAAGGCCCGCATCCTCGGTTGAGGGGATGCGGGCCTTGTTACTACTTCAACCGCCGGATCAAAAATCGAGTAATCCCGATGGATTATTCGTAGTCACCCTGGCTGACCACTTCCTTGCCGGCGGCGGTATTGAGCGCCCACCAGGTTTGCTGATTGATAGAGCTCTTGAGGAATCGAACCGAGCCATCGACCATGCCCACGTTGACGCCGCCAGGATGCTCGCTACGCGGTGTGAAATAACCGATCGCGGTGCCCCAGGGCGAGCAATCGTAGTGCTGGCTGTTGGGCGTTAAGACGCCGTTGTAGATGGTCTGCCCGTAAAGTCCCGCCGCCCAGTAAGCACCGCCCCAGTCGAAGCTGGAAGTGTTGGTGTTGGCCAGTGCGTCGCACGCCGGAAAGATCGTGCTCTGCAATGCCTGTTGAGCTTGAGGGCGACGCATGTCGTAGTTGGTCGCGCCCGGGTCGACCGCACCCCAGATTGCGCCGCTGATGTAGATATCGCCATTCGTTTTTGCGCCGCCGTCGCCATCACCGCGGCTGCGTTCGGCAAAGGCGATCGTCGTGCTGGTCCCGTCCTTGATGTTCTCGATCCGGTTGTTTCGACGGCCCCCGCCCTCCCAGGGAGCGGCCGTGTTCGCGACCGAGGGTCGCGACAGCGCTCCCGAGAATCCGGTTCGGGACCACCAGTCCCAATTCATGCCGTTACCGGTCATGTAGTTGTTCTGGCCGACCTGACTGGAATCGCTCGGGCAAAGGAACGTAGAGACGGTAATACGAATGGCGGTTCTGTTGGGTACGTCATTCTGCACGCCGCCAATATCCATCCAGTTTGCGCCGAAGTCGAAATTGATCGCGTTGTAGACCGGATTCTGCTCCATGTTGGGCAGCATCAGGGCGAGGGCACTGAACGACATCGGCTCCTGGGCATAATTGGTGGGATCAGCCCACCACATGTTCGTGCTGCCCTGGCTCCAGGGCAGCGAACCGAACTGCGCCTGGTAGCTGTTCAGGGCGATTCCAAGTTGCTTCATGTTGTTCGTGCACTGGGCACGACGGGCGGCCTCGCGGGCCGACTGCACGGCCGGAAGCAGCAAAGAGATAAGCACTCCGATGATGGCGATGACAACCAAAAGCTCAATCAGTGTGAACCCGCGAGTGCGGATACGGGAGAGACGCATGCACTACCCCCTTCATGGAAGACTGGCACCACGATCGGTGCAGACTCCGAAAACGAAATGAACAACGCCGGAAAGGCAACGTCCATAAGTAACGCTTGAGATGGCCAATGCAAGTCTTTTGTTCTGATTTCTAAAAAAAAGATGAAACACGTGTTAAATATCCGGTTAGCAAGCTTGCAACCAACGGGGTGGATCTGCACGAACCAAACCGCTCGCGTGCGGCAACCGGTATAATTCACATTGTCTCACTAGGTTCAGCTCATGAAAGGCACGACCCTCGTGGAATCCAACGCCCCGGTCGCCATGTCAACCAGATCAGAACGTTCGCCTAGGCTGACACGGGTGCTGGCGGCCGTTGTGATCGGGGCACTTCCGGCCTGGCTTGGCTGGACCGTCTGGAACGGCTGGACCGCCCAGCGGCTCTGGTCCGAAGCCCGAGCCGCCGCTTCGGCAGAGAACTGGACCGAGTCGGCGACGAAACTTGACAAAATTCAAGCGATCCGCCCGCTCGATCGTGATCAAAACCGGCTTCGCGTGCAGGCAGCGCTCGCTCTGGGCGACTCCGCAGCCGCCATCGACGCGCTCAACCGAGTGCCCCTCGACGACCCTGAACTAGAACTCGCCTGGATGAGTCGTGGGCGACTGCTCATGGAGCAATTCCGCTTCCGGGACGCCGAGAAGATGTTCCGCCGTTGCGTCGCGCGCAACCCCAAGCTCGACGAGGCCCGCATCCAGCTCATCATTATCGCTGGGCTCAAACGGAAGTATCGCGAGTTCGAAAAAGAACTGTGGGGCTTCTTCGACCAGTGCGGCGAGCCGCTTGCCCCCTTACGCATGCTAGCGCGCGGCGTCGCCATGCTGCCTGACCGGACAACGATCGATCGTACGCTCGACGAAGGCGACCTGCTCCGCCGCGGCCTTGCCGCCGACCCAAACGACGCCGAGCTTCGCCCCCCGCTCGCCCGCTACTACCTCGCCCGTGGAGACGCCGCCCGGGCGCTCGAACTGCTTGAATCCTGGCTCGAAGCCCACCCGGACGACGCAGCCTCTCGTGTCGAATGGCTCGCCTGCAGGCTCGAACAAGGCCAGACCGAACAGGTGCGTCCCTGGCTTGAACAGCCGCATTCTGAGTTCGAATCTTACCCGCGTTACTGGACGATCCTAGGTGACTTTCGCCAGCGAACCGGCCGCCCCGCCGAAGCCGCGAAAGCCTTCGCCCGCGCCTCCGAGATCGAAAGCCGCGATCCCGAGTCGCGTTTCCGAATGGGGATGGCCCTTCGCGCCGCCGGCAAGACCGAAGAAGCCGAGGCCGCACTCGCCTGGGTCCAAAAAGCCAATCAACTCAAGATCGTTCTCCGCGACGCCCGCGACCCGACCCCCGACCCCGCCGCCCTCGAAAAGGCCGGGTTGCTTTGCCGCGAGATGAGCCGAGAGCGTGAAGCGAGGGCCTGGTTCCGCGCCGCCCTCCGCGCCGCGCCCGACGACGCCGAACTTGCCAAACGCCTCGGCGATGTTCGCGAGCCATGAATATGTGAAACAATCAGATAAGGTTCATGCTTTTCTAGCGCAAAACTCTCAATGGTCGATCGGCCTTCACCTGCATCACTCCTCCCCCCGCTTTAGGCCCGAAGAGAGGCCGCCAAAACGTCATGCGTCAGTTCCTTGCGATTATCGTGGTCCTCGTGATCCTCGCCGTTCTGCTCGGGTATGGCCTGGTGCGCCGAGCGTTAGGGCCCGATCGCCCACCCACCCAGACCGTCCCCAACAACCCTCAGCCTTCGGAATCGGGTCGAGGTGAGTCACCAGCCACAGGCGAGTCTGCACTCACATCGATCCGTTTTCGCGAGGTCGCGCAATCCGCCGGCATCGAGATTGCCCCTTTTCACGCCGCGTTCGGCCGGTTCCGTTTGATCGAGACGATGGGCTCGGGCGTCGGCCTGATTGACTTCGACTCCGACGGCTGGCTCGACATCGTGATCGGCCAGGGAGCCGCGATCCACGATCAGATGGGCCAGAGCGCTCAGCCGACTTCGCTTTACCGCAACAATCGCGACGGCACCTTCACGAACGCGACGGATTCCGCGAATTTTCACGTGGACGGCTTCACTCAGGGAATGGCCGTTGGTGATATCGACGCCGACGGTCATGATGATCTTTTCATCGCGGGCTTCGGTCGCTCGTCCTTGTTTCGCAACACAGGGCAGGGGGGCTTGGAGGATATCACCGAACGCGCCGGCCTTGCCGGCTCGGGCTGGCCGACGAGCTGCGCCTTTGCCGATCTCGACGCCGACGGCGACCTCGATCTCTACGTGTGTCACTATCTTGCGGATACGGTCGACGCCCAGGGAAACCCGACAGTCCGCTGCGATGCCCTGGAAGGCAAGGCCGGTTACTGCCCGCCCCAGGCCCACCTTCCCGAAGCCGACGTTCTTTTTCGCAATAACGGCGACGGGACCTTTACCGACGTGAGTGCCGAAGCCGGCTTGGCCGATCATCCTGCGCCCGGGCTCGGTCTCGCCATCGCTGACCTGGACGGAGACGGCCGGCTCGATATTTTCGTGGCCAACGACCAGATGCCCAACCAGGCCTGGCGCAACCTGGGCGGCCTTCGTTTTTCGGAGTCGGCACACGAGTGGGGACTCGCCCTGGCCGAGACCGGCGAGGCCCGCGCCGGCATGGGCGTCGCCGCCGGCGACACCAATGACGACGGCCGCCTCGACCTACTCGTCACCAATTTTTACGAAGAGCCGAACTCACTGTTCCGCCAGCTCGCCCCGGGCCTGTTCCAGGTCGCCACGCCCGACTCCCGCCTTGCCGTACCCAGCCGCGCCGCACTTGGTTTTGGCGTCGGTTTTCTCGATGCCGACAGCGACGGCCGCCTCGACCTGTTCGTAACCAACGGCCACCTGAACGACGTTCGCCCGCTCGGCATCCCCTACGCCCAGCGTCCCCAGTTCTTTCACAACACTGGCGGAGGCCGATTTGCGGAGATCTCGACACAAGCGGCCGACTATTTCCAGGGCGAGTATCTCGGCAGGGCCGTCGCCCTGGGCGACCTCGACAACGATGGCGACACCGATCTCGTGGTCACCCATCTCGACCGACCTCCTGCCCTGCTGCTTAATGAGACCCCACGAACGGGCGGTGTCCTTTCGCTCTCCCTGAATTCCGTGTCGCCTTCCGGAAGCGCCGTGGGGGCAAGGGTGACGGTTCATATCGGTGATCGATCGATCACGCGCGAGGTCGTCGGCGGCACCAGCTATCTCGCCAGCCATGACCGTCGTCTTCTGATCGGCCTGGGCGATGCTCAGAAACCCGACCGCCTGGAAGTTCGCTGGCCCTCCGGAACCCTTGAATCATGGGACGCGCTGCCCGAAGCCGCGTTTCTCAAGCTCGACGAAGGCAAGCCGCCCGCCGCCCACGCTGGGCAAAATCCGCCTCTCCCCCCGGAAACTCGATGACAGGCCCACGCTTTGGGATTATTGTTAAACAACCTTCGAGGAACATGCCGTAAGCTCCGAGAGGACTCATCCGCATGGCGCAGGCGACACTGCTCGTGTTTCTATTGATCCTGGCGATGCCTCCCTCGAAGGCGGCCGACCAGGACACCTTTGCGGCTGTCCGTCCGATCCTGACAGGCAAATGCCTTGGTTGCCACGGTTCCGACACGAGCAAG
>JBGSYY010000487.1:0-7409 GCA_041750675.1 Isosphaeraceae bacterium
ACGCGCAGGCCGCCGATGATCCAGGGGCCGCCGGCGCGGTGCGACGCGGCGAGTCGGACGGCGAGATTCGCGTGGAAGAGGAAGCTCTGGATCAGGCGTGGTTGGAGCTGATCGAGCGTGCGGCGCAAGCGGCGGATCGCCTGTTGGGGCCGTGTGCGCTGGACGTTGAGGCAGAGCGTGTTGATGCCAGCCCGGCGCAGATCCGCGGCGAGCGCGCCTTCTCCGGCCAGACCGATGACGGTGGGCGTCCAGGAGCTTTTGTCGATGCCGGTGGCGAGTTGAACGAGGGCGCGCTCGGCACCGCCGATGTCGAGATCGGTGATGACCAGGGCCAGCGGGATGGGATTATCGGGCCAGGGAGTTCGCCTGGGGGCGGCCAGACGTGTCGCGAAGGGTTGCACGAGGCACCTACAATGGGCGTCGACTGGAATTTGGGGTCAGAAGCGGATTGTCGCTTGTTGCGATGGCGTTCCTTCCAGGATTTCCGCCTTCGCGGGAATGACCGCGATCACCGGCCGAAGGAAATGGTCCATTCGGAGGTCCCTCGGCAAAGGCGATCATGGCTCGTAAGACAATCGCTGCCTGGCGTTTCGAGACATTCAATCTATCTCAAATCGGTACCGGATCGGTATCGACTCTTTGATTCACACGTGAATACGAGCGACCTTGATTTCTACTTACCGGCCGACCGGATCGCACAGCAGCCTGTCGAGCCGCGCGACCATTCGCGGTTGATGGTGGTGAGGCCGGCTTCACTTACGTGGGAGCATCGGCATTTTTATGACTTGCCGGAGTTGCTTCGGCCTGGAGATGCGTTGGTTCGGAACGTCTCGAAGGTGATCCCGGCGCGGTTGATGGGTGTGCGAGTGGAGACTGGCGGGCGCTGGGAGGGGTTGTTTCTGAGTGCGCTGGAAGGCGGGTTGTGGCGGATTCTGGCGACGACACGGGGGCGACCTCGCGTGGGAGAACGCGTCGAGCTGGATGGGGGACTGGGGCTGAGCCTTGAGGGTCGGGACGAAGCGGGGGGCTGGATTGTGCGACCGGAGAGCGCGGTTTCGGCGTTCGCCCTGCTGGAAAGGCACGGGCATATTCCCTTGCCTCCGTACATCCGGAAGGGACGAGAGGGCGAAGGAGATCGGGAGCGGTATCAGACGGTTTACGCGGAGAGTCCGGGGTCGGTGGCCGCACCGACGGCTGGGTTGCACTTCACGCCGGGTTTGCTGGATCGGTTGCAGGCAGGTGGAATCCGGCTTGTCGATTTGACGCTGCACGTGGGACTGGGGACGTTTCGGCCGATCGAGGCGGAACGGATCGAGGATCACAGGTTGCACTCTGAGTGGGCCGAGTTGACGACTGCGGCGGCCGACGTGCTGAACGCGACGAGAAAGGGCGGCGGACGGTTGATCGCGGTAGGGACGACCTCGGCACGGACGCTTGAGGAATCAGCGCGGCGCGGGGGGGGGGACTTGGTCGCGTGGAGGGGAGACACAGATCTTTACATCCGGCCGGGACACGGCTTTCTTGGGTTAGACGGGTTGATCACGAACTTTCACCTGCCGCGGAGCAGCCTGCTTTTGCTGGTCGCTGCGCGTACGGGGCTGGACTTTTTGATGCGTCTTTATGCCGAAGCGATCGAGCGAGGGTATCGCTTCTATAGCTATGGGGATGCCATGCTGGTTCTTGATGAACCGGGTGCCGATTCGCCGATTGGGGCTGGCTGAGTGGGTGAAGCAGCGACGGCCCTGGGCGGGCTGAGCGTGATTGCTCGTTGATTCTCGAATTTTTTGAACGAACGTGGAGCCTTGCTCTGATGCCGCATCCTTCGAGTGAACGCGTTTTGGTTGTGCCCGCCGAGCTTTTTGACAGGCTTGGGCGGTTTCAGGGATTTACGGCGGAATGTGATCGTTATCTGGATGCGCTGTTCGCGCCGAAGGTGGCGAGCTTTCGGCCGCGGTCGGAGGTTGAGGATGATCCGAGTTTGAAACAGATCATTCCCTATGTGGCGTTTCGGTGCCGGGACGCGCTGTTTTGCTATACGAGGGGGGTGACGCAGGGGGAGACGCGGTTGCACCGGTTGCGGTCGCTGGGCATCGGCGGGCATGTTTCAGAGGAGGATGCGAGCGGAGTGGCGACGCTGGATGCCTACGATCTTGCCCTGAAGCGCGAGCTTGAGGAAGAAGTGGAGGTGAAGTCGTCGGGTCGGCTGGAGCGGGTGGGGTTGATCAACGACGACGGCACGCCGGTGGGGCGGGTGCATCTGGGTGTGGCGCATATTTACGATCTGGACGCGCCCGACGTGATCCCTCGCGAGGAGGGTTTGGCGGAGGCGGCATTTCTGCATTTGACGACGATTCAGAATCTGCGGAGCGAGTTTGAGACCTGGTCGCAGATTTTTCTGAGTGCCTGTCTTTCGACGGGACGGCCTCACGGTTGACCCGGCTCCTGGCTCGCGCGAAACTGGAGTGAATTCCGAGGATTTCCAGGACACAGATTGGAACACGACGATGTACCGAGCGGTTCTCAGCCTGTCGATGATGGCGTTGCCGATGGTGGGCCTGGCGGCCGATTCGCCGATTCCGGATAAGAAGCTGGAGACGGCGGTTCGTTCGGCGCTCAAACTTGACGAGAAGGCGGAGTTGAACGCCGAGGCGCTCAAGAATTTGTATGTGTTGGAATCGCCCGGAAAGGAGATCGCGGATTTGACGGGGCTGGAGAAGTGCCCCAACCTGGCGTTGTTGAATTTGGCGGGCAACCGGATTGAGTCGCTGGTGGCGCTCAAGGATCTGGTGAATATCCAGTCGTTGGACCTGTCGAAGAATCAGATTGCGGATGTCAGTCCGCTGGAACGGCTGGTGAAGTTGCAGTATCTCAACCTGGAGGAGAACAAGATTTCGACAATTGCGCCGTTGAGCGGATTGACGGCCATGGCGGCGCTGGGTATCTCGGGGAATTCGATCGTCGATCTGGGTCCGATTTCAGGGATGAAGAAGCTGGCTTCGCTTTATGCGGCGCGGAATCAGATTGTGTCGCTCGCGCCGTTGGCGGATGTGGCACGCGTTTCCACGGTGGATTTGAGCGATAACCCGATTGAGGATTTGAGCGGCTTGACGAAACTCACGGATGTCAATCTGCTCATGATTGAGCGGATCAAGGCCAGCGATTTATCTCCGCTCCTGGAGTGGACGAAGGCGGACGCTGAGGGGTCGAAGCGGTTCGCGCCGTTTTTGCGGCTCTACTTAAAGGGTACACCGCTCTCGGACGAGGCGAAGGGGAGTCAGCTCGAAGCGCTGAAGGCGGTCGGGGTTCGGGTCGATTTCTGAACGCCTGAGAGTGGGAATTGGTGGGCGTGTTCGATTCCGCTCTCGTTGAGCACGCCTTGTCGTTAGACTTCTCACCTGGTTTTCCTCGGGTTGGTTCGGGCTGGCACTCGATCCGGCAGCGGTGAGTCGTTATAATCTCAGATTCGCAAGCCGAAGTGGCGGAATTGGCAGACGCGCCGGACTCAAAATCCGGTGCCCCCTAAAGGCGTGTGGGTTCGAGTCCCACCTTCGGCATTTTATGTGTTGGACTGCGTGTCTCTCTGGGCTGGTCCTCGATTGACCGACCCTGTGCGCTGATTTGGTTGCTGGTAAGTGGGCGGTGCAATGTCCCGTCAAGATTGGCCGGAAACGGGCTGAGTGCGTGGTCTGTTTCGAGTCAGTTGGAAACGTCGACTCACTGCAGAATCGATGCATGAGCGACATGTATGCTGCGCGGTTGCTCCACGCTCGCAAGGAGAGCCGCTGAAGGTTGTGGTCCTTAAGACCTCGTGGGCTTGGTTTGTGCTTCTGAATTGCCCTGAGGCGGCATACCGTTTGCTCGCTAATAGTTCCCTGAATGTAGTCTGGCCCCTTCATCTAGGGCGTTTCCGAGGAGATGACCCATTGACCAGCGAATCGCCGAAACCGCATCCATTTGCTCCTGAATCGGCTCCTTCGCCCGAGGATCATCCGATACCCGACCCAGAGGCTGCGATCGCCGTGGACGACGATGCGAATAGCGATCGGCCCAAGGATGTTGTTCAGGAAGCGTCGGAGGATTCGTTTCCTGCAAGTGACTCGACGTCGTTCACGCCGGAGCCTCCCGAGAGTTGATCTCGGTGGGCCTATGAGGAGACGGTGGAATATTCGGCTGGGGTTGCCGAACTTCCTGGGAGGATTTGAACATGGGCTTCGATATTCCGCGCGGCTGACGCGCTGAATTGCCGACTTCGCGGGGATGAGTGGTCTGGAGACGCTGGAGACGTTTCGTCGGCGATTGTCGGAGATGGCCCGTTTTATGAAGGCATTGGAGAGTCATCGTTGACGATGCGATCGGGTTGGTTCAACGAGATTGGGTAAAACCATTTTCGGACGGCGGTCACCAGGATGATGAAGACGCACGAGAGGAGCATCAAGGTGAGGCCGATATTGAGCCAGCCTTTGAGCGGGTTTTGGTCGCGGACGACCCAGCCGGCGTAATAGGTCTGGGTGATTTCGGAATAGGCGGCGGCGAGGGTGGTTGAGGCGACGAAGGTCATGGGAACCAAGGTCACCCAGAGGTAGCGGCGCTTGCCGGAGTTGGCGAGGGCGGTCGTGGCGATGGTCAGGGCGATGAGGGCGAGAAGCTGATTGGCCATGCCGAACATGGGCCAGATGGTAGCGACGGAGTTGGTGAGGATGAAATAAACCCAGGCAGCGGTGATGAGGCCGGTGGCGAGAATGGAGCCGGGGAGCCAGTCGAGATCGCCGAGCGGTTTCCAGATCCGCCCCAGAAATTCCTGGAGCATGAAGCGGCCGATGCGGGTTCCGGTGTCGATGGTGGTGAGGATGAAGAGGGCCTCGAACATGATGGCGAAGTGATACCAGAAGGCGATGAGTTGATCGCGAAAGTTGCCTTTGAGGGCGGGGACAGCCTCGGTGAGGATTGAGGACATACCGACGGCCAAGGTGACTGCCCCGCCGGTACGGCCGTGAAGCGATTCGCCGACCTGACGCTCGACCTCGGCCAGAGCGCCGACGTGACCGTGAGGTTCGTGGGCGAGGAGGGGTTCGAGCTTGGCGGCGTAGGCTGGGCGCTGGTCGAGGGCAATGTTGATGTCGTAATACATGGATGAGGGAAGCGAGGCGGCGGCGATGAGGGCGACGATGCCGACGAGTCCTTCGACGAGCATGGCACCGTAGCCGATGGCGCGGCAGTCGGTTTCGCGGTTGACCATCTTGGGGGTTGTGCCGCTGGAGACGAGGGAGTGGAACCCCGAGATCGCGCCGCACATGATGCAGATGAACACATAGGGAAAGATGGGACCGCGAAAGTAAGGTCCGCCGCCGGCGGCGAACACTTCGTTGACGGCGGGGGCTCGGAGCGTGGGGTTGGCGAGAATGACGCCGACGACGAGGAGGGCGATGGTGCCGATCTTGAGGAAACTGGAGAGATAGTCGCGAGGGCAGAGTAGGAGCCAGACAGGGAGGATGGAGGCGATAAAGCCATAAGCCGCCATGGCGTAGGTTGTCTGGGGGCCGGAGAGGGAGAAGAAGCGTTCGAGGGGCGAACCGGGGATGGATGCGCCGAGGAAGGTAGCGGCGAGCACACCGACCGCGCCGACGATCGACGCCTCGACGACCTTCCCCTTGCGCAGGCGGTACATGTAGAAGCCGACGAAGAGGGCGATGGGGATGGTGCAGGCGATGGTGAAGGTGCCCCAGGAGCTGCCGGGGACGAGTCGTTTGGTGCCGGCGGGGAGGGTGAGGGTGCTGCGATCGCCGAGGAGTTGGGGCTGGAGATCGGCGGCGGCGGAATTGGGGACGCTGAGGGTGAAGGCTTCGTGGATGGTGAGTTGTTGAGATTCGTCGGCGGGGTTGAAGCGGAATTCGGAGCCTGGGGGGATCTGGATGTGGCGGGTGCCGTTGGGATTGGCTTTCGTGTCGTCGGTTTGGGAGATTGACGCGCCGGGGGCGAGGACAAGGCGGGAGCTGGCGGGCATGGTGACTTCTTCGCCACCGAGGGCTTTGACGACGACGATACCGAGGCCGGCGAGCGCGATGACGATCACATAAAGAATGGCGATGGCGGTGGCGGATGAGGCGACGGGGCCGATCTCGCGGCGGGCGATGCCGGCGAGGCTGAGTCCATCGCGGCGGGTGGAGAGGACGAGGATGAGGAAATCCTGAACAGCGCCAGCGAGGCAGACGCCGACGACGAGCCAGATGAGGCCGGGCAAGTAGCCGAACTGGATGGCCAGGACAGGGCCGATGAGAGGTCCCGCGCCGGAGATTGCGGCGAAATGGTGGCCGAAGAGGACCCAGCGGTTGGTAGGGTGGAAGTTCTGGCCGTCGTTGCGGGTGTGGGCGGGAGTGATATTGCGGTCGTCGAGGACGAGGACGCGGGTGGCAAGGAAGGCGCTGTAGTAGCGGTAGGCGATGGCCAGGATGGCGAGGACGCCGATCATGATCCACATGGCGGGGATGGACATGGGCGAGACGGCTCAGGGAGTGTTGGGAAAAGACTCACTGTAAAGGGGATGCGCGTGGAGTCAAGGAAAACCAACGGAGGCAGGACGGCTCTCGGCGGTCTCATCGCTGGGTGGCTAAAGGGCAAGGTGACGGGCGGAGCCGGTCAGGGTCTCGATGGTCTGGGGGTCGCGGGCGGAGAAGCGGGCGTAGGCGGGGAGAGGCTCGGTGCCGTCGAGGATGAGGACCCGGTTATTGGCGCGTCGATAGCCTTCGTCGCAGGGTTGGTGGCCGCAGACGAAGAGGTCGGCGTCGACGAGGGCGGCGAAGCGGTCGGCGGTGGCGTCGTCGGAGTCGCGACCCCAGGTGATGGCGTAGACGGGGCCGCCGCGGCGGATGGCTTCATCCGGCCAGCTCGTGGCGTCGAGAATGGCGGGGTCGAAGGATTCCAGGTCGCGCGCGTCGGGGATGGTGTGGCAGAGGAAGACTCGATTGGGCAGGCGGATGGCGAGCGGGAGTGATGTGAACAGGGTGTGATAGGCGGCGAGAAAGCCCTCGAGGTGCTGGGGGTAGTCGGCGGCGACGCCGGCGTGGAAGAGTGCGTTGAGGGCGACACCATTCTTGGAGATGGAGCGGCCCGTCAGCTCGGAAAGTTCGTGGTTGCCGAGGAGATAGTGGACACGGCCGGGATACTTGGCGATGACGGCGCAGACGAGGTCGATGAGACGATGGGAGTGGTCGATCTGGCCCTCGTCGGGATCGATGCGGGTGTCGTGGGCCAGCTCTTGGACGACGAGATGGCGGCGGGGATGGGCGTCGAGAGCGGCGAGCTTGAGGGCGGCGGCGAAGACCTCGACGTGGCCGTGGAGGTCGCCGACGACGAGGACGTCGTCGATGGAGTCGGGCGGGGGTGTGACGACGCTGCCGGAGCGGGCGGGAGTG
>JBGSYY010000488.1:0-4645 GCA_041750675.1 Isosphaeraceae bacterium
TGGCCGCCGCGCTGGCGCGGCTGGGTTGCGACATTATCACGGGCGGGGGACCGGGCCTGATGCAGGCGGCGAACGAAGGGGCGGCGGCTGAGGGCAATGGCGGCGAATCGGTCGGGATTCGCGTCAATCTGCCGTTCGAAGAAGGGGCGAATCCGTTTGTGAAGCAGGCGTTCGAGCACCAGACGTTTTTCTCGAGGCTTCATCACTTCGTGATCAGTTCCGACGCGTACATCGTCGCGCCCGGCGGCATCGGCACGGTGCTGGAGACGGCCATGGTCTGGCAGTTGCTCCAGGTGAAGCATATCCAGGGGACGCCCCTGGTGCTGATCGGGCCGATGTGGCGGAGCTTTGTCGACTGGGCGACCCGGAACATGCTTTCGTTCGAGCCGATGCTCGCCAATCCTCAGGATATGGCGATCCCGATTTGCGTCGACACGGCCGATCAGGCGATCGAGGTCATCCGTGAATACCACGCCGAATGGAGGGCCGCTAGTGTGCCCGATGTCGACTGAGCGCCTGGTTCAATTCCAGGAAGGGTCGGGCGGGTTGCCGGGGCGGTTCTTGCCCTCCTTGGCGTCGCGCTGGCGAGACTGCTCGGCCAGCGAGGAAAGATAAGTTTCGCGTTCGCGAGCGAGAGCGCGGCGATGGCGCGCGGCATAATGCCGATTGGCGAGCCAGTCGAGCAACGCCAGAGCGAGCATGGCGACGATCAAGGCGAGAATGACGATCCAGAGCAAGACGTAGAGCCGAGCGGTGTCGCGGTCGCCCTGGGCCTGGTCATCGATTCGCGCGGCGAGGAACATCAGACCGGCCGCGAGCAGCATGAACAGGGCGCAAGCCCAGCGTCGGAGATCTCGGTTGCGAAAGTAACGTCCATCGACCGGCGAGTGGTCGGAGGGGCGATTTTTGAGATCGAAAACCTGCCACGCGATGAGCGCCAGGGCGACGAGTGTCAGGCCGCCCGCCGCCCAGTAAATTTCGGTAGCGCCTGCGACAGCGGGAGGAGGCATAACCAGGCAGGCTCTCCGGCTCTCAGTAAAGGTCGGTGCAGGTGAGTTGCTGTTCGACCCAGTCGCCACGGCGTGCGATCTCGACGACGGCCGCTCGGATGTCGGCGGGGGTAACCTGACCGCGTGAATAGGTTCGGGTCATCACAAACATGGGCATGCCGTTGACCTCACGGATCGAAAGCGCTCCATAGGTCAGCTCGGCGTTTAGCCTCAGAGCGAATTGGTAGTGACGCGAATCGGCGGGAGCGCAGACGGAGTAGACCGTGAGCAGCCGTTGGCGTTTGCGTCCTTCGGCGACCTCGACGTAGACCTCATGGAGGCGGTCGCCGGGGACCGGGACGATGATTCGGAACTGGTCGCGTGCGCCCTGCTGGATGAGGCAGGGCAGACCTTCGACCCCCTCGCGAACCAGGGTTTCGGTGTCGCGGAGATGTCCGACGACGAGGTCCAGTTCCTCGTTGACGATGGCTGCCGAGGCGGGACGGCTACGAGGGTCCTTGGCGAGCAGCCGCATGACGAGTGAGGCCAGCTCATCGGGGATCTCGGGGACGATCAACCGAGGATTCGGCACGGGCGCGGTGCGTTGAAGCTGGATGATCCGGCTCAGCTTGCTTGCCTGAAAAGGCAAGCGAGCGGTCAGCAGGTAGTAGAACGTGACACCGAGGGCGTAAAGGTCCGTCTGGGGTCCAGGCTCTTCTCCGGCGAAAAGTTCGGGTGCCATGAAGGTGGGAGTGCCGGCGAGGCTGCCGCCGAGCACTTCGGCTTCATCGATTCGACGCACCAGGCCGAAATCGGCAAGCTTGGCGAGGCCTTCGGGGGTCAGCAGAATGTTGGCTGGCTTCACGTCCCGATGGATCAGTCCGGAGTCGTGAGCGGCGGAGAGCGCGGTGGCGACCTGGCGGATCAAGGTGGTGGCCTGAATCGCGCCGAACGGGCCATCGGAGGCAACGGCGTGATTGAGGCTTCGGCCGCCGCGGACGTACTCCATCTCGACGAAGTGATAGCCGCGGTCGAACCCCAAGTTATGGATGGTGACCACATTGGGGTGAATGAGACCGGCGACGGTGCGGGCCTCGCCCAGGAACCAGTCAACGACGCGGGGCTGGTGAGCGACCAGAGCCGGACTCAGGACTTTCAGCGCGCTGATTCGGCCCAGACCGACGTGGAAGCCCTTGAACACCCGAGCCATGGTGCCGCGGCCGATTTCTTCGACAATGCGGTACTGGCCAAGCTGGGAGTGGACGAGATCCTCGACGCGAAAGGCCTCGTCAAGTCCGTCGGCGACGGCCCTGAAAGCGCGGGTTTCGTCGAACGCGGGCACTCGACCGGAGGTGGTTTCGTCGCTGATGTCGAAGTGGACCGGGCAGGAGGGGTCGTTATGGAAAGGACAGGAGTTGTTTGATGAGCGCGCATCGGCACCGCACAGGGTGCATTGCGATGTGGCGGCAGGTCCCTCGATGGTCGGGACCGAGGTTTCCACGATGGGAGCTCCCGGAAATTTGTCTGAATGAGGAGAATCGGACAATCGTCTTTTTCTTCGTTGGGAAGTCAGTTTCATCATGCTCAGTCTTGGGCTTTTTGCGATCCGGTCAAGGTGGAGCGTGCATGGATTATTGTTAATGTCGGCTCTGGCAGATTGTTCTACGCACCTTAATCCCGAGTTGCTCAATGATTTATACAACACGGAGGAATTTTCGATCGATTGTCGTGATCGCGTGCGTCGCGGTCGCGAGTTTGGAGACTATGTATTTTACCCAGGTTGCCTTAAAAGACAACGGTGATGCTAGCGTGCTTGTTTGGGTGAATCTTCGGGTTGGAGCGATTGGGCAAGCAGGGCAGGGTGTGGCGAATGCTCGGCGGAGACGAGGTCGGCCCCGCCCGGTTGCGGGAGGAGAACGGGTCGATCCGGCGAACGTGGAATTACCGCCGGTCTGCCCACATCACCTGGAGCCTGCGCGGCCCGCGCCGGCTGCCGCGGGGAATGGGAATCCCGCAGCGGTGTTTGAGCAGATGGCCAACCGCTTTGCGGAGAATCCGGCGGGCGGGATGCCTTCGATCTTGCGTGATCAGGAGGTGGCGGAGTTGCAGGGGCGTCCCTTGAACGTGGAGGAGGAGCGTCGGATTGGGAGGAGCCGCCGCGAGCGCTATGTCGCTGACGCAGCGCGGCGAGGCTTCGCGCTCAATGGGAATGCTCGCGATCTGGCGTATTTGCGGTCACTGGTTGATCGCTTCCAGGGCCACATGGTTCACGGTGATCGGTATCCCCGGATTGAGATTGCGTTGATTGATGCGCCGATGCCGGATGGCCACGCGTTTCCCGGGGGATCGGTCGTGTTCACCACGGGACTGCTGGAGACCGCCGACGAGGCGACCGTGGCGGGCGTTGTTGCGCACGAGCTGGCCCATCTCGACCTAGGACATGTTGAATACTATGCGCGTCGGGAGCATTTCGCCGCGAACGCTTTCTCAGGGAATGATCCGCGTGAATTTGCCGACCCGACACGGATGATGCGCAAGGGCATGGCGATAGGGAGTCTGTTCGCCAATCCCTACTTGCCCGAACACGAGCTGGCTGCCGATTGCCAGGCGACGACGTGGATGTATCTCGAAGGCTACGACCCGAAGGCGTTGGCTCGGTTTTTCGAGGGTCTGAATCGACGCCTGCGTGACCAGCCGGATGGCCGTTTTGTGCCCTCGTGGCGTTCGCATCCGTATTCGCTGGACCGTCGCGATGAGGTTCTGGATCGGCTTGAACAGTTGCAGCGGTGGCGTCCGCGACAGGATCTCGGGTTGTTTCCCGATCGCTTGCGGGGTCGCGAACGAGTTCCGGCGGGACCGCCGCCGGCGCGCTGATTCCGAAGTTTAGCCTGAGAATCGAGAATCGCCATCCCCGTCGAACCCCGGAAGCGGGTGAATCGATGAGGACGGCGATTCCTGGTAGATCATGCAGTGGAAACCGCGTCGAAATCAGCGAGATTCGTGGCGAATCTTTTCGCCGACCTTTTCGGCCTTATCGCCTGCATCGTGTGCCGCGTCGCCAATGGCGTGGCCGGCCTTGTCGGTGGTTTCCTTGGCCTTGTGACCGAGATCCTGGGCGGCGTCCTTGGTCTTCTCCGCGCCTTCCTGCACAGCATGCTTGGTCTTCTCGGCACCACTCTGGACGGTGTCCTTGGCTTTCTCGACGCCTTCCTTGAGATTGTCTTTCATATTCGCCATGGTGTGCTCCTGTTCATCTGATGCGTGAGGAGAACCTTTCTCCTCGACCCAGTGGAACAAGTTGCAAAGGCCATGCCAGGATCCGGGGTCACTCAGCGATTGTAGGTGGTTGACGAAGTGGTGCCGCCGTGACCGGTCCAATTCGTGTGGAAGAATTCGCCTCGGGACTTGTCAACGCGTTCATAGGTGTGTGCGCCGAAGTAATCGCGTTGGGCCTGGAGGAGATTGGCCGGAAGGCGGGCCGAGCGGTAGCCGTCGAAGTAGATGAGGGCGGAGATCATGACAGGATAGAAGAACATCGCCCGCCAGAACCCGCGCCCGACGATATTCTTGTTCACGACGAGCGCGGTCGCGAGCGCGACCACGCACATGAGCGGCACCTGCACGACCACGAACCAGAGCGTGTTGCCCATCGCGGT
>JBGSYY010000489.1:0-1901 GCA_041750675.1 Isosphaeraceae bacterium
CCTTGCGGGAACTGCTCAAGCTGGCGGAATTCGCCGATGCCAAGCCTCATGGCATCCTGATCGGCTACAGCGACGGCCTGCAGGCGATCGCCCTGAAGCTGGGAAACAGCGGTATTCGCTGGGACTTCGCCGCACGTCTCGCGAGTCAGGATGCGCCTGCGGCGACGAGTTTCCGCGTCGGCCCCTGGCAGAATCGCAACCTCTTCAAGGCGCTCTCGCACGCGATTCAGCATTTCTTCAGGACAGGCGTCGCCCCGTATCCGGTCGAACGCACCTTGCTGACAACCTGCGTACTCGACGCGGCCATGGACTCGAGGCTCGCCGGCGGAGTCGGGATCAAGACTCCACGGCTGGCCGACATCCACTACCAAGCGACCGAGACCGAGCCGTTCCGCGAGACCGGCGCGAGCTGGCGGATCGTGACCGAGGAGACGCCGCAACCAGAGGGCCTCGACTCGGCCGAAAATTACGTGAAACTCCCGGTTTCGCGCTAGGCTGGTTCGATCGGTTGATGAAAGAGTTGGCGGCCGTCGCGGTTGTGCAGGCTGACGTTGAGCGTGCGGTCGTTTCCACCGGCCACTTCGATGATTCCGAAAAACTGGAGGCCGTCGGACGGCGGCCGGTTCCCCTTCATGCCGGGCGGCAGGGCGCAGAAGCGTGGCTCGGGGCCGAACGTGGGGTCGAGGGTACCGGGTCCGAACGTGCCGGCATGCAGCGGCCCGGCGACGAATTCCCAGAAGGGATCGAAGTCGGTGAACTGTGCGCGGGCGGGGTCATAGTGGTGGGCGGCCGCGTAATGGACGTCGGCGGTGATCCAGACGACATTGCGGATTCGCTCCCGCTTGAGAAACGCCAGCAAATCGGCAATTTCCAGTTCGCGGCCCAGCGGTGTCCCGGCATCGCCGTTGGCGACGGCCTCGAAGCGATCGGGGCCATCGCCGACGACCAGGCCGAGCGGCATGTCGCAGGCGATCACCTTCCAAAGGGCGCGGCTCCGCGTGAGTCGCGCCTTGACCCGGCCAAGTTGGGCAGGACCGAGAAACGCCGTCTCCGGGCCGATGCTGGGCTGTCGATTCGAGGAATTCGCACCACGCCAGGTGCGGGCGTCCAGGACAAAGATGTCGAGCAGCGGACCGTGGTGGAGTACGCGGTCGATCCGTTCCAGGTCGACCCCCGCGCGACGGGTCGGTGTGTATTCGAGAAACGCGCGACGCGCCCTTGCGGACAGCAAGTCCAGCGAGCGAACCGAGTAACGGGGGTCGTCCTCGATCGACTGGCCGGGATACCAGTTGTTGCGGGTCTCGTGGTCGTCCCACTGGCAGATCTGAGCAACCCGGGAATTCAAGTCGCGCACGTGCTCGTCGAGCAGGTTGTAACGAAAGTTGCCGCGAAACTCGTCGAGCGTTTCGGCGACCTTCGACTTCGCTTCGGTCGTCAGGTTACGCCAGATCGAGCCATCGTCGAGCGTCACTTCGGGGACGATCGGATTGTCGGCATAGATCAGGTCGCCGCTATGGATGAACAGATCGGGATCGCTGGCGGCGATGGATTGATAGGTTTTCATGCCATCACGCGCGACGTCGATGCCCCAACCCTGTCCGGCGGTATCGCCCGACCAGGCGATTCGGACGCGCTGGGTAGGCTCCTGGGGTGGTGTCCGAAACCGACCGATGACCGGTTCCGAGCGGATCTTCGGCTCGGCCAGATCCTGAAACCACGCACGGTAAAAAATCGTCTGACCGGGCGGGAGACCGCCCAGCATGGCTCGCGCGGTGAAATCATCCTCGGGCAGTGCGGCGGCACCGGGCACCAGACTTGCTTGCTCAAAGCCTTCGGTTGTGGCCCATTCGACGAACATCCGCGCGGGGCGGTCGGTGCGGCTCCAGACGACGGCGCTGCGG
>JBGSYY010000490.1:0-5238 GCA_041750675.1 Isosphaeraceae bacterium
TCATCACGACCAATCGCTCACCGAACGAACCCAGCCGCCGCCGATACTCCTCGCCGGCCGACGCCGGCCCACCCACCAGCACGCATCGCGCCTCGGGCCGTGCCGCGAACACCCTGGGCAACGCATCAATCAAGATCGGCACGCCTTGGTTCGGATGCACGATCGAGCCAACGTACATGACCACCCGATGCTCCGGCCCGACGCCCGGTATCTCGACATCCACCGACGGCCGCTCATATTCTTTCAGATCAATGCCCGGATAGATGATCCGCACCCGGTCCGCCGGTACCTCCTTCTCGTCCACCACCACCTGCCGCACGCCCTCGCCCAGCACCACCACCGCCGCCGCGTGGCGAAAGACCTGATTCTCGAGCGCGAGATAACCGTGAAACTTCCAGTCGCGCCCCAGACGGTCGCGCTCGACCTCCTCGCCCAGCAACGAGTGAATCTCGTACACCATCGGCCACTCAAACAGCGCACACGCAGGAAACGCCCGTGTCGCGCCGCCGTAATGCTGGGCATGCACCACGTCGAACGGAAACCGCTTTCGCAGTCCCTTCAACCCGCTCACCCACGACTGCGGCGACAACGTGTGCAACGGCACACCCTCGAAATCCGTCTCAGCCGGCCGCGCCCAGGGCCGCCGCGCGTTCAGATACGCCAGCGCGACTTCGACCCCCCGCTCGCGCAAAGCCCGCATGATCTTGATCGGCAACATCGCCGTGCCGTCATACTCGCCGGGTATCGGAAACGACGTGACGATCAGAACGCGCATCCGTCGTGGCTCCCTCCGTGGATCGGCCGCTCTCATCTCGATTGTCCCACTCACCACGCGGGCTTCGCAAATCGAGACGTGCGGGACCTCAAAGCATAGCGACCGCGATCTACGGTTGTCACCCTGGGTCCGCTAACGCCGATCGCGGACCTCGAACCTCAGGTCAACCGTCGATCCGACGTGCTCGACGCCATGGCCCCAGGCCCAACAAGCACTCGCACCGGCTCCCGTCGGTGCCGCCCCTCGTGTGTGAGCTGCCCCCCCAGGCTGCGGTCCAGCGCCACAATCGCCGCATCGAGAATCCCGCGCACTGTATCCAGGTGTCGCGCTCCCAGGGCATACGGATCGCGCGGTAGGCCCGTGCGCGGATAAACCAACTGCTCGGCCTCGATCCGCAATCCCGCCGGAACCTGATGCGGCTGAAGCGGCTCGAACCCCCCCTCACCGTTCGGCTCCTGCCGATAATACGCCCGCCGTTCGGCGGCCGTCCCGGGATACGCCCACGCCGCTCGCAATGTCAGTAGCTCCTGAAACTGCGGCCAGGGCGGCGCGTCTGGATCGTCGTAACCGGCCGACGGCGCGGCCTCTCCACTCAAGCTCGGCACCAGCCGCCAGGCGTCCTCCAGGGCCATCGGATGCCGCGGATCGCACAGCAAACTCGCCAAATCGGGCCGCCCCAGCTCCGCCGCAGCCTGATGCACAAGCGCCTCGGCACTCGCCAGATACAGCACCAGCGCCGCCCGCGCCAGTCGGCTCGACTCAGCCGCCGAGTGCGCCAATCTCAGCTTGCTCTGCTGATGAAACTCCAAGGCATCCTGATAAAGGCAGTGAAACGGGCTGACGATCGTTTCAATGACGACACACGTCGACGTCGCCTCTGCGTGCCGTCCCTGGCCGGCCGACCGTTCGATGCGGGTGCGCCTCTGCTCGCGATGATCCTGATCGACACCGCCCATGAGTCATCACCTCGCCACCGACGGTTCACCATATCCTGAGGCGAGGCATTCTATCATCCCAGTCGCCGCCAATTCCAGCGCAAGGGGCTACCTTTCAGGGGTTTTCTGAAGAAGTTCGCTGCCCGTCGATCGCACGGCTCCTCAACCCGAGTCGCGTCCACCCAGGCCAGACCGAGCCGGAATCGAAATCGGAACCGGCCCCAGATTGGCCGGCGCAATCGAGGCCGGTGGCGGCGGCGTCTCCAGTTCTGCCGGCGGCAGAAAGGGATCGCGCCAGATCAGCTCTCGAGCCATGAGCCGGTTCCCCAGGCTCTGCGGCGTCGGCTCGCCCAGGCTCAGATAACGCGATGCCAGCGCGCCCTCGCCGGCTTCCGCCAGCAACCGGCCCAGGTTCCCCTGAGCACCCCAGCGGAACGCCGCGAAATACGGTCGACCCGGGCCCGGCGCCGGCAGCAGCCGCATCGTCTCCCGAAACAGGAACCTGGCTTGCTCCTTCTGTCCCCGATCCAGTTGCGCCAGCGCCAGAAACTGCGTCGCGTGCGCGTCGAGGGCTTCCCCCAGCTCGGGACCAATCGGAGTTTTGCCGTCCGTCTCGGTCGGCGCATCGGCAAACCGAAACCCCACATAGCCCTGCACCGCCGCGTCCAGATCACCCCTCAGTTGCGCCAGCCTCGCTTTCAGCAACGGCCACCGCGCGTTGAACAACTGCACCCCATAGCCCGAAGCCTGGTTAAACAGATTGTCCTGAAACAGCCGGGCCTCGACTTCCAGCGGAAGCGGCCAAAGCTTCACCACCGCCAGCCGGTCTCCCAGCGCCGCCTGAAACCGCGCGGCCCGCTGACTCGGATCGGCATACACGACCATGCGCTGATCGCCCGTCAGTTGATCCTGCAACAACCGCATCCGCTGAGCCATCGAGACACTCGTCGCCTCCAGCAGCACACTCAACCGCCCCCGCGTCAGCTCGTCGTGCGTGACCGCGAATTCCTCGCCCGGAATCTCCATCGCCGCAAGGATCGTTGGGTCGGCCACCACCTGGGCCACCGTTGCCACACCACGCCCCCCCGGCCCCGGTACCGCCAGGCCCTGCGCCGCGTCGAAGAGATAAACCTGCCCATCGATCAAAACCCCACAGCCGAGCAGCTTCGCCGGCACGTCCGAAGGTCCCTCGGGAGCCGATTCCGACGCTTCCCCCGCCGTCGCAGGCGGCTCAACCACCATCAAGCCCGCATCCAGCCCCGCCTGCTGACACATGGCCAGAAACAGCCAGCTCCGCTCGGCCCACACAATTCCGCCATCCTCCGTCGCCAGCCCCCGCAGCAGTACGTCGTACGGTCTCGCCTGAGCCTGAAACGGTCTGCCATCCGGCAGCCGCACATTCGGCGGTGCCAGCAAACCAGGCGGCACCAGTTGAACCTGCCGAACCACCCAGTCGAACAACCGCTCGGCCCGAGCCAAAGGCGCGGTATCCGGACCCAGCGACTTCAAGACCGTTCGCGTCGCGTCGCGCAGCAACAGGCAATCTTCCAGGTGTCGGCCATCGAGCTGACCGCTGAACCGCGGTATCCGCAGGATCGCGGTCGGATCCTCGGTCACCTTTTCGGCTTTCAAAAAACGCTGCAACTCCGCCGATACCTCGAAGTCCGAGGCTCGGCTCCCGCTGAAATAGTCGTTCAGGCTTTCCGCAGCCATCGTAAAGTGCGACCCGCCCGGGTTCGTCGACGCGCTCTCGATCAAACGAATCACGCTCACAAGCACGGCCGCTCGTTCTCGGCCCTCGCTCGTCAGCCCGGTCGCCGCGGTCGGCGTCGACGACCCCGAGCCATCCCCCGACGGGTTGGTCGGACGATCCAACGCCGTGAAGTCCAATGGCTTGTCCGCCGGATTCTCACCACATCCAGCCATCAACATCAGGGCCAGCCACCCCGACATCCCGAGCGCGGACCATCCCCACCACCCAACTCGTCGCGATACTCTCACCACGGGATGCAATCCTCCTCAGAGACGGCTCGAACCTCGGGGCTTCATTCCGACACCCATTGTGCCGGATTCTCGCGGCGCGCGGCGAGAGTGAACCCCGTCCCGCAGCGGGCATTTCTCTCCGTTACGACCGCACAGGCCTCAAAGTTCGCCGCCCACCGCCGCGCGCACCCGCAGCAACACATCCAGCAACCCCGGGAGATCATCCAACCGCAACGCGTTCGGACCATCCGATAGCGCCTCTTCGGGCCTCGGATGCACCTCAATAAAGAGCGCATCGCACCCCGCCGCCACCGCCGCCCGCGCCAGCACCGGAATCATCTCCCGCTCACCCGACGACGCCCCCTTCCCCGCCGACGGCAGTTGCACCGAATGCGTCGCGTCAAACACCACCGGCACGCCCGTCTGCTGCATCAACGGAATCGCCCGCATGTCGTTGATCAGACGACCATATCCAAACGTCGTCCCCCGCTCCGTAAGCAAAATCCCCGTCGCCTCCGCCTCGATCAGCTTATTCACCGCGTGAATCATGTCCCACGGCGCCATGAACTGCCCCTTCTTCACGTTCACCGCCCGACCCGTTGCCGCCGCCGCTTCCAGCAGGTCCGTCTGCCGCGCCAGAAACGCCGGAATCTGCAACAAATCCACCACGCTCGCCACCTCGGCCGCCTGATGCGTCTCATGGATGTCGGTCGTCACCGGCAGCCCGGTCTCGGCCTTGATCCGCTCGAACTCGCGCATCCCCGCCTCAAGCCCCGGTCCCCGGTAGCTCGCCCGCGACGTCCGGTTCGCCTTGTCATACGACGCCTTGAAAATCAACGGCACATGGCGCGATGCGCAAATCTCCACCAGTTTTCCCGCGATCAACCGGCTCACATCCCCCGGCTCCATCACGCACGGCCCCGCGATCAACGCCAGCGGCAGCCCGCGGCCAATCGCCATCGGTCCAATCGTCACAGGATTCGTAATCCGGCTCATCTTGGTCCCTCGCTCACGTTCTCTCACCGGAATCGCCCCGGGTCGTCAAGACCTGAAGCGCCGACGGCACAACCTCGACACTCCACGCACCACCCGCTCCCGGCTCGATCCGGCCACCCGGATCGCCGTCCAACTGCACCGGCACCACCGATGTCGACTCAACACGCGCCGCGCGGATTCGCCGATGCTCCACACCCCGCCGCCTCAAATGAAGTCGGCGGAAAACCAGCCATAGATACCGCAAGGCGTGCAACGGACCAGCCTTCTCAAAAACGATCAGATCCAGCCAGCCGTCATCGTCACGTGCTTCGGGCGCAAACGGTAGGCCCAGCGCATAGCGCGGCAGATTGAAGCACAAGACCGAAGTTCCGACGAGTCGCTCCGCGCCCCGATCCGTCTCGGCGTCGATCGTCAGCGGTGGAAACTCATAACCGAGGCTCGATCGCAAGATCGGCTCCACATACGCCGCGCGGCTCGTCGTCGCCGCCTCCCGACGCCGCCCGATCCGCGCCCCGTGATGTCGTCGGACAATCTCCGCGTCGAACCCGA
>JBGSYY010000491.1:0-3263 GCA_041750675.1 Isosphaeraceae bacterium
CGCAGGCGACCACGGCGACGTCGGGCAGGGCGAGGAGTCGTTCCAGGTGAATCCTGGCCGCGCGGCCACAGCCCGCGAGGGCGAAACGGATTGGAGTGTTCATCGGGGCGATATCCACCGCTTTTCTGAGCAGGCCACCGGATTCAGTCGCACGCCGTTGCGTCGGAAAACACGCGCAAGCCATCATCAAGGGCCTATCCCACCAGCCGGATCGGCGAGCGTCAAGCCGCGCCGGCGGTTCCGCGGCTCCGCGGAGAGAACGCGAGGGGCCGAGGTGGACAACGGCGACGCGTCCAACCAGGGCACGCCGCGGTGCGTTCCAACTCGTCATTGGGTAGGCTGGTCCACAAAGCCAGGGCGACCCAAAAGCCCTTCGTTCAGCCATCCATTCAGCCATCTACGAAGATGATGCGGCAAGGTGATTTCTGATAAGATCACGCAAGGCAATCGGCTCGCTTCAAGAGGGATGCTGCCTGGGATGCCACTGAACGTCTATTCGGACATCGAGGAATCAGGCGCGATTCCGTAGGGATGGACGCCGATCCCAGGCCTCATGGTCAAGTATTCGGTGAAGAACAAGGAGGTCTTGCGATATCTACGCACCTTACTCGCGGGGCGGTGGAAGAAGGTCATCAAGAAGGGCAACCATGGCGAGGTTCATTACTTCGAACACGAGTTCGGCCGAGTCGCTGGAGTGAAGCACCTGCGATAGGGGGCAGCGAAATGAACCAGAGAATCGAATTGAAGAGCCACTTCACCGCCATCGGCATGGATCCCTCAACTGGCCTCACATTCTTCGTTCTCATCAACCTAGGCCTGATCGAGTCGTTGGCCAATGGGTTGATGAGCGCAACCGAAGCCGTCGTTCACTTCTACTTCGCCGACAATTGCCTGTTTGTGAACAATTACATCAATAACAGAACAGCACATGAAATTATGAGCCATGGTGTGCAACTTCCCGACTTGTTCAACTGTCTATCGGCCGAAGAGGCTCAACGCGAATTCCTTCATGAATTGTCGGTCATGAGGAAGCTGTGTTTGCAACTTTTGGATAACAAGCGACATGTCGCGTAGTCTGACCGCGCGTCGTCAACCGGGCGCTACCTCTGCGCTACCTCTCCGTTGGAAGAAATCCCCTAAAGTTCCTGTTATCTTGAGCGGAAGGGATCCGAGTGATCAGCGACAATCCGAACGGAGCCCCTGAAGCATGTGTTATGCCTGCGGCGATCATGGCCAATCTACTTCGGTCAAGTTCTCTCTACGCCAACCCGCGATCGCACTGATCGTGCTCTCCTCGGTGGCGATCTTGATGGATCTCGCGATTCTCAACGCCATTCGCAAGGCATCCATCGCCGATAGCCCGAGAATGGTGGGTGAACGCGAGCCACAGAGGAGGAGTGGGAAGTCGATCGTCTCCGGCGCGATTGCCAACGGAGGACTACTCGCCATTCATATGTTTGTGTTGTTCGGATCGGTAAACATGTTGAGACTTCGATCTTATTCGAGTGCGCGGATGGCAGCGATCGTTTCGCTGATCCCCTTCTGCTCACCAGGGGTGCTTCTGGGAGTCCCCTTTGGGTATTGGGCTCTGAGAATCTTACGGCGCGATGACGTGAAAGCGGCGTTTCCGCCAACTTCACCTCTCGTAACGAGGATGGCAGACAAGTGATTGGTTCTCAGTCAGCCAAATTTCAGGTGCCCTCGCCGGGCAACTCAGCACTGGTTGGGACAAGCCTGGCGTGCCTGCTGGAAGAGGGCAGGGTGGGGGCCAGTTCGAGAGTGAAATCGCCCTGGCAAGCGGTTGGCGCGACTTGACGCACTTTTGGACAGACTCTAGACTGAATGATCAGGATGGTGGCTGTAGCGTAGCGGTTAACGCGCCAGATTGTGGATCTGGAGAACGCGGGTTCAAATCCCGTCAGCCACCCTGAATGGGGACGCGGTCGCATGTGTTCGCGGCGTGGGTCAGGGTCTGGCGACCCGCTCGTGCCGGTACAGGCGCTCGCCGTGTTCGTCGCGGAAGTCAAATTCCAGGCGGGCGGGCGCGTCGCTGGTGGCGGGTGTGACAGTCACCCGGAGAAAGCCGCCGGAGGCGGGGTTCTGGGTATACGGCTGGCGGATCAGGCCTTCGGGGTCAGTGGACTGGGGATCGCCCGGCAGGCGGCCAAGGCGGGAGTTGGCGTCGACCAGAGCGCCCGTCGAGAATTCCTCGACGCCGCTGGGATGGATCGAGTGATACTGCCAGTGGCGATCGCCGCAGATGATCGCGAATGACGATCGCTCCATCTGGTGGGCGGCGAGCCACGCGAAGAAGGCGTCGCGCTCGTGCTGAAATCCGCCGATATCACAGTGGTTGTCGGTCTTGCGCAGATCATCGGGGCCGATCAGCGGCGTGGGCGAGATGAGGAGCTTGAACGTGGCGTCGCTCTGGGCGAGCGTGCGCTCAAGCCATGCGCGTTGCTCAACGCCCCAGATCGACTTGTCGGGGCCGTCGGGCGTCTTGTTGGGGCTGCGGTACCAGCGATTCTCCGTGAGCCAGATCTGCAGGTCCTTGCTCGCGCGAAAGGTGCGATAGGTCAGCGGTTCCGGATCATCGTGCAGGGTATAGGGCAGTTGTTCGAGCATGACGCGGCGGCCCAGCTCGGGCGAGGGGGCGTCGTTGCCCGTGAGGTCGCAATCGTCGACGCGGAAGTCGTGGTCGTCGATTTCCCAGTACGTGGGAACGGCGGCGAACAGGTCGAGGTAGCGGGGCTGCACGAACTGCTCGTGCCACTTGCGGCGCATCTGGTCGAGGGTCTCGGCCCGAGGATTCGTGGGCGTGTCGTAGTACACATTGTCGCCCGTGCCGATGAAGAAATCGGGCTTGAGGGCCAGGATGCTGGCCAGGGCGGGATAGCCGAGGGCCTTGTCGGGACCGGCATACGGGGCGGGCAGATCGGTGTTGTTCTGGACGCGATGCTCCGCGCGATCGATGCGGTCGTCGCCGTGGAACTTGGCGTAGTTCATGCCGGTGACGACGACGAAGCGGACGGGGGTCGCGGCCTCAGCGCCAGGCAGGGTCTTGAAGCGGGCTTCAGGGCCCGGGCGCAGAGCGCTGGGAAGGGCTCCGATACGGGTCGCGCAAGTGTAGGAGACGCCCGGTTCGAGGTTTTCGAACTGGACGCGGGCGATGGCATCGCGCTCAGCGCTGGCTGGCGCGGTGCGCACCGCGAGCGGGGGGTCTGTGGGCTGGGCGTCGGAGCGGCGCAGGCGGAATTCGACGA
>JBGSYY010000492.1:0-12551 GCA_041750675.1 Isosphaeraceae bacterium
CGTGTCGTGAAACCCCGGCCCACACAATCCGCGTTCATCGAGATATCGATGACTGCCAATGTGATACTCGGCCGCGTCGATCCGCGCCGACGCGCCTAGGCCCGGCACGGCTTGATAGTCGTCCGCACGCGGCACCTCAAGCGCCAGCCGCCGCGCATGCCGGGCAATCGCCTGGCCGACCACATGCCCCCCTCGATCCCCCACCGCCGCAGCGATCCGCACCACGTCCTGCTCGCGACCGTCATCCACCGACACCACCTCGACAACGTCCGGTTCACCTCGTGTCAAGGTGCCCGTCTTGTCGAAGGCCAACACCCGCAGGCGGCCGATCGCCTCAAGATATTGGCCTCCCTTAATCAAAATCCCACGCCGCGACGCCGATGCTAGTGCCCCCACCACCGCCACCGGCGTCGCGATCACCAGCGCACACGGACAAGCGATGATCAACACCACCAGCCCCTGATAAAACCACCACCGAGGGCTCGCGCCAGAAATTAGCAAAGGCGGAAGCACGATGACACCCACCGCCAGCGCCACCACCAGCGGCGTGTAAACGGCCGCGAACCGCTCGACCGTACGCTCGATCGGCGTCCGCCCCCGCTGCGCGGCGCGGACACGCTCCACAAGTCGCGTGATCAACGAGTCGCCCAGCGGATGCTCGACCTCCACTTCCAAAGCCCCATCGCCGTTCACCGTTCCGGAAAAGACCGGTTCGCCCGGCTCACGCAGCACCGGCACCGACTCGCCGGTGATCGACCGCTGATCCACGCTCGACCGCCCCGCGCGGACGCGCCCGTCGACGGGTACTCGCTCCCCCGGTCGCACCAGCACCCTTTCGCCAATCCTCAGTTCCGCCGCCGGCACGCGTCGAGTCGTACCATCGTCGTTAAGGAGGTCCGCCGTCTCTGGAGTCACCGCAAGCAACGCCTGTACGGCGCGGCGGGCTCGGTCGAGGCTCATCGACTCGAGTGCCTCCGAAAGCCCAAACAAGAAGGCGACGGCTGCCCCCTCGTCCCACTGCCCCAACGCCACAGCGCCGACGATCGCCAGGCTCATCAACACATGAATATCCAACCGGCCCCGTCTCAAACTCGCTATGGCGCGAGGCACCATCAAAATCGCGGCGATCGCTAAGGGAACTACGAACGCCACCCGCGACGCCCACGCCGGCCCACCTCCCCACGCAATCAGATGACCAATCAGAACACCCACACCTCCGAGCACCACCGGCCCCCAACGGCTCAGCCAGGTAAGCCGGTCACGTCCCGAATCGTCTATCGAACAAGTGCCGCATCCATCGTCCACAACAAGCGTCGTCATGCCCGCACGCGTGGAGATCCGCGAAGCCAAGGCGGCGGGCACGTCGGCCTCTCCCTCATACTCGACGACGACCTGCCCTCGTCCATAATCGAACTCCAACCCCTTCACAGCCGCCTCGCCGTCCAACGCGGCCCGGATCGGACCAGCCTCGGATGGGCAATCAAGGGTATGAACACTTAACGTACACCGCGGCATATGACGGTTCCTGAAGCGCTTCGAGAAGTCCGCAACCACACGGGCAGGATCATTATAAGATATCCCACCCCAACCGTCCGCCTGACTTGTGAGGCGGCAGCGCGGCCCAGTATCCTGCAACGAGCAAGGCGGACTCGCATCCTGCCGTCTCCCCTCACTCCGCGAACCGAGGCCAATGAGTGTCCCCACGGCAATTCTGGATCCGATTCGGCATGCTCGGTCACCTGGGCCGCTTCATAGATTCGGCCTGTCGCCCGTGGACTCGTGGTGATCGTGTGCTCGTCGAGTCCTGGCGCGGCCGCGAGTGGGGCGAAATCCTCGCCGAATCAACCGACTCGAGCTTATCATTCGCGGGCAGCATCCTCGCCGCCCTCAACCCAGACGATGAACGCAGCGCGGACCTAGCCTGGAATCGACGATCCGAGTATCTCACCGAGTTGGACTCGATCTTTCAGGGTGGACACTGGCCCATCGAGGTCGTCGATGCTGAGTTGACGCTCGATCATCGCCTCATCGTCCACTTTCTCGGTTCCCACGGCTACGCGACCGCCGGCCTTGTCGCATTGCTCGGCGATCGACTGGACCTCGATATCATCTTCCAGCCCATCGGCCCGGATCAACCGACCGAGCTGGAGTCGGCTGACCCTTCTGGTTGCGGAACCGGCGGCTGCGGCTCTTGCGGAGTGCCGAGCGAGACCACCACGGGAACGAGCCGCGGTTGCGGCTCCTCGAAGACAGGAGGCGGCGGCTGCGCTGGGTGCGCCGTCGAATCGTTGGTTCTTTCTCGATCGGAATCTGCCCTTGGTCGCGACTCCGAAACGTGAAGCCAGACCCGCTCTTCGATTTTCTCGCGCACTCCACTGATAAACCGCGGAGGATTCCAGACCATCTTAAGTGAATCTGTCAGTGAAGGTGCTTCTGTCCGCTGTGTTGCTGGTCGACGAGAAGTTCTGTCCTGGTTCGATGCAGTACGAAACTGGCAAAATGAAAGCGATAAAACGAGTCCTCGCTGCCGACTGTTTCTGACGTACGGGACTGACCTCGTAGCGGAATCGGTGAGACAAGACGAGTCGCGGGAGAGCCGGCGACGCGCCGGGCGAGTCCCCTCCGCGACCCGAACCGGGTGCGAGGCATTTGGTTTCTTCTGTTCGGTGCCAGTCCGTGCTGCTCGCATGATGAGTTTGTATTATCGATTGATGCTCACGTACTGAAGTATTCTGTTTTTTCTGTAGAACTTGGAGCACGCGCACATGGTTCGCTTTCCTAAGACCCTGACCGGGTTCACGTCCCCTCTACGCGCCGAGCGGCCCCGCCCGCGGCGTACGCCTGCGTTCGCCGTGGACGCTCTCGAGCGCAAACTGAGTCCGTCGGCATACACCATGACGATGCTGGCTCAGGATCCCCTCCCGCCAAAAGAGCCGGAGCCGACCGATCTCCCGCCTGGCTATCCGCTCCCGTTTCCGCCCAAGTATCCGGGCGGACCTAACGGCCCGGCCTGAGTGATGATCTCTCGTCCAACTCTAACACCCTGGCGTTCACCGTCATGAACGACTGGGTCTCTGTTCACTGATGAAGCGGGCAAGGCTTACACTGTTCTTGGCAATGCCGTTACGCTCAGTGAGACTTGCCCGCATCAGCAATTCTCAGGCGTTCTCGAATCGAATCGAACGCTGGATCTTTCCGATACCATTGATTGAATAGTTGAGGTTCTAGCCGGGCCGCCTCTTCCAACGCGAGCTTCGCGCTCAAGAACGATCTCGAATCATGCTTGGCTCGTTGCGCGTGCGCGCGAGCAAGCGAATACTGCAGGGAAGCCTGAAGTCGCTGCCGAGTTTCAATGTCTTCAATCCGCGCAGTGAGCCCCAAGCCCCACTTAAGCCGAGCAATCGCCTGGGCTACACGTCCATTGCGAAGTTCGATCAACTGGGCGAATTCTACACATCGAATCGCATCCGGGTCCTGAGCCACGAGTTCTTCGAATCGGGGATGCTCGATGAGCTGAGTCAACTCTCGCATACCACGTGCGTAGCGTTTCGTCTGGTACGTCAACCAGCCCATGCGAAGTCTAGCGACGAGATGATCGGGATTTTGGTCCACGGCCTTACCAAACAATTCAATGGCTTGTTCAAGCACATCGTCGTGCGCTACAACGAAAGGGTCGCCTAGCCCTTGATCGAGAAATCCCTTCATCATCCTTAAGGGTTCCGCCGAGTTCTCGAGATGCAAACCCTCAACAACCAGAAGCTCCGCCTCATCCGCCAGATCCGATCGGAAAGCGTGAAAGAGCTCCTCACCCTGCACCAACCACGCACTACTCGGATCTTCCAGGAGTGAGATTAAAAATGTAAGTTCCTGCGCGGTGACTCGTCCCATCCTCCCAACGATCTCCGCATACTTGGCACGGTCCGCCGCCGCCGACTGCATCTGCAACCGCCGTGCATGAATTAAAGCGCGCGTTCGATAAACCTCGGCCAGGTCCGGGTCATAGCGCAACGCCACGTTGCAGGCCCGCTCCGCTCCGTCGAGATCAGCAAGCTGGTAAAGGCAGGCCGCGTACTGAGCCTGAATCGCCGCATTCTCAGGATACTGGGCCAAACACCTTTCCATGTGCGTGCGGGCCTCGCGATAGAGGCCGATCCGGTAGGCTGTCGACGCCGCCCGATAGTGGGCCCAGAACGAGTCACGCAGATGAATGCCCGCGCGGATGAACTCTCCCATTGCCCTCCGCGCCTCGTCATGCTCCAGAGTCAGGCCACGCAAATAGGCTTCTCGCGCGCTCGCCGGGCCAGCGGTCGAGGCACTGCCAGCGGGCATGCCAAGCCGCGATCGAAGGGCGCTTCGTTGTTCACGGATCGGACCCAGTTCCGCCCAGTCCGGATCATGCTCCAACGCCGCAAGCGCCCGGCGCAGGTCGGCCGGATCCTCGCCCGCCGCCAGGGCATTCGCTAGCCGCCAGACATGTTCGAGCAGCCAAAGCTCCAGGTCAGCCTTCTCATGATCAGGAAGTGCGGCCACCTCGTCGCGCTGACGCCAGTCGGTCGGCCCCAATACGTCGAACCGCTCCAGCACCCGTCCGGCCACCGCAATCGAATCACGCGGCTCGATCCGCTGCCATCGCCCGCTCCAACCGAAACGGAATACCCCCGGGTCGCGACCGCTCCAGAAGTTTGTCAGCCGGGCCAGCGATTGCTCGCGTCGAGCCGACACAATCCGTTCGGTTGAGAACCATCCCACCAGTCCAATCAACCCGCACCCCAATAGCCCGAACGCCACCGTCCGACGCTGCCGGCCCACGGCGAGCAACGCGCGCCGAAGCAGTCCCGTCGGCCTCGCATGCACAAGCGGGCGCTCGTCAACGTAACGGTCCAGATCCTCCGCAAGATGAGCGGCGCGCAAGTAACGGTCCGCCGGATCGGGCGCGAGGCAGCGCATCAGCACATCACGCAAGGCCGCGGGTGCGCCCGCGGCAGCAATCCAGCGTCGGATTACCCTCGAATCGCCGCGACCCAGGGCCAGCACGCCAGCCCGTTCGCTTGTCGACGCATCGGCGCGATACGACTCCTCGACCGGCAACCCTCCCGATAGCATCTCAATCAGCAACAAGCCCAACGCGTAGAGATCAGCCCGTCGTCGGTCGAGCAATCCACTCGTCGTCGTGCTTACGGCTTGGGACGATTCAGAGATCGTGTAAAGCCGCAGCCGCTCCGGCGCGAGGTAGCGCAGCGTGCCTCCCCGCTCATCGTCCCCGACCGCCAGCTCGGTGGAGAGATTGAAATCGAAAAGCAAGGGTCGGCCGTCAGCCGCGAGGAGCACGTTTGAAGGCTTGATATCGCCGTGAATGATCCCCCGCCGATGCGCCGCTTCCAGCCCCTCGGCTAACCGGGCCACAATCCACGAGACCGCCTTGGATCGCGGCAACCGAGACAGCACACGCCGCGCCGGTGTCGAGGGATGCGGTGGTTCGGCGTCCGAGGTCAGGCGGTCGAGCCGCGCCAGCAAGTCCGCACCATCCTTCGGCCTACCGCCCTGCGCCAAAATCCGCGCCAGCGTGTCGCCACCCAGATAAGGCATGCAAATCCGCTGAAACCGACCATCCTCGGTCATTCCCTGACTAAGGATGTCCACAACGTGGGGATGCCGCAGCCGCGCCAATAGCTCCGGTTCCGACGTCTCTCGACGCGACAGTTTGATTACCACCGGTCGGCCCGCCAGGTCCTCCTGCTCCGCCAGAAAGACCAGTGCGAACAAGCCTTCTCCCAGAACTCGCTTTAGACGATACGGTCCCGTCCGCGACCCAGCTTCGGGAAACGGCGCATCACCTAGCCACCGCTCCGAACCGGGCAGGCCAACTCCGATCGCATCGTCCAGTGCCAGCATCCGCCGCAATCGCGCGCCATATCGCGGAAACCGCGCTAAAAACTCGTCCACCTCAACGACTTCACCGCCAAGCCGCCGCAGTGTGTACTCATGAAAGATCAAGGCGACCGCATCTTCTTCATTTTCGATTCGATCGACAAACTCCTCCGCGCGAGGCCGTTCGCCCCTACGATCCCAACGTAGCTCGAACTCGTCGAGGATCGCGTCCAGTACAGCCGACGCCGCGCTCGCCAATGAGCCTTCGTCGACCACGACCGGGACGGAGGTGGTCATCGCTCCGGCCCCTGGACGGGCCACCGGTCGCGCATCGCCTCGACCATCCGCCGCACCGTCCGCTCGTGAATCCCGGTTCGCTCGGCGATCTCCTCGTAAGTCATAAGCTGCTGTCGCATCTCCAGAATTCGCGCTTCCAGCGGATCACGGCCAGCAACGATTCGATCGAAGCAGTCCCGCGCGTGCATTTCCTCGCTCGGCGTCGGATTGGGAGCCACCACCGGGCGAGGTTCGGCTCGGCCGCCGCGATCCACGTAAAGCGGCTCCTCGCGCGACAGATCGTTCTTCTGGCACCGCGTCTGCCGGCGATACTCACCGAGCACCTTGTTCCGAACCACACCCGCCACATACCGCCGAAAATGCGCCGGGTCGTCAAATCCCGGGCCGTCGCCCTCGTCCAGTGATCGAGCGAACAGGCTTTGCCAGACCTCCTGGACGAAATCCATCGAGTCGAAACGCGTGCGCAACAACCGAGGCAGCCGCCCACGCACCATCGCGCGAACGTCCGATTCAAACACGCCCAGCAAGCTCTCCACAGCTTCGCCGTCGCCGCCTCGGGCTCGTTCGACCAGATCCTGAAACTCAGCGTCAGTCACTCCGGCTGCCTCCCCCGGATTATCCCATCCTCGGTCAGGTCAACCCGTCATTCGCGAAAACGCCTTCTATGGCTATAACCAGACGCTTCATTATTAGGAGAGACGCTTCCCAACTCAACGAAAAAACAACGCCACTCTTGCGAAATATTGACCGCGTTAGGAAAGGGCACTCCAAGATACCACTCGTTCACCTCGACTGGCCGCCGCCTGACCATTTGGCCTGATCACATCACATCATAACACGCATGGACCACCAAATACCGACAACTCGCAAGCCCATCCGGCTGCGTCGTGAACTATACTCTGCGGCTTGCTCTAACTGCTTGTCTATTTGCACGTTATGAACACAACAAAGCGTCTTTGAACAAATTTCGGAAAAAACACTGCCGGTTTTGGTCGCGAAGCGCAACTGCAGGGACGTTCCACTCGCCACGCAGGCCAGGATTTGGGCTTTCGTATCGGGTCGGGGCTTCACCGAGATCGCTCCGGCCTTCCGACAGGGCCGGTGATCCCGAGCCGACGGAGAGTACGGCCCGGGATCGGCGAGTGGCAAACGGATTTGCCCGCGGCGCAACCGGAGGACGACGGCGGCGGAGTCAGCGGACCCACGAGGGGATCGTGAGCGATACCGGAGGCACCGCCATCATCATGACCAGCACCTCGACTCGCCCTCGCCGTGGCTCGTTCTCGTTGCAGGTCTACCTGAGCGAGATCCGTGACATCCCCTTGCTCACGGCCGATGAGGAAATTCATCTGGCCCAGGCAGTCGCCCGTGGCGACCAATCCGCCCGCACCCGAATGATCGAGGCTAACCTCAAACTCGTCGCCAAGATCGCCGGCCAGTTCGTCGGTGGACCGCTCGGAGTCGAAGACCTGATCGCCGAGGGCAACGTCGGCCTGATCCACGCCGTCGAATGCTTCGATCCCGACAAGGGCAACCGCTTCAGCACCTACGCCGTTTACTGGATCAAGCAGTCGATCTACCAGGCGCTGATGAACACCACCGCCACCATCCGACTCCCCGCCCACATGGTCGGCTTGCTCCGCCGTTGGGCTCGAACCGTCCGCGATCTCGGTCGCCGTCTCGGTCGCGAACCTTACTTCGACGAGGTGGCCGACACTCTCCAACTGACTGAAGCCCAGCGCGAGATGGTCGCCCAGGCAATGCGCGCCCGGCACATGGTCCGCGAGGGCAGCTCCGACTCCGATTCCACCTGGTCGAGCGAGGAAGCCTCCGACTCTCGACTCTCCCCCGAGCTGGAATGCGAATCCAACGAGGAGCAGGCCGCTGTCCTGCGCCGACTCGATCGGCTCGACGATCGCGAGCGGATGATCATTTCCTTACGGTTCGGCCTCGAAGGCCAGGAACCGCAAACCCTGATCCAGATCGGCCGTCGGCTCGGCATCACTCGCGAATGGGTGCGCAAGATCGAGCTACGTGCGGTCAGCAAGCTCGGCGACAGCTTCGAGAAGCCCTGCCGCCCGCATACCGAACGACCTCGCGCCCGCGCCCTGGCGCGGACAGCCTGAGAGCGGGTAGACTAGCTCGCCGAGCCGGCCGGACCCTCTCGGTCGGCTCCGGCGAGACCTCGACTCCCCGCACAATGTCTGATTCCTCCTGCTCATCGCCAACCAACACCAGGGTCGTCCTTAAGCGGCTCGCACTGGTCGCTCCTCCCCTGCTCTGCCTGCTTCTGGGCGGTTGGCAAACGCGCTTCATGGACCCGCCCCGATTCGACGGTGCGGGATACGCCGTCCTGGCCGAAGCGCTACGCACCGGACGCGGCTATCACGCCATCGACCATCCCGACTCACCGCCCCACGCCCACTTCCCACCCGGCTATCCACTCACGCTGGCCACGGTCTGGACCCTGGCCGGAGGCCCCTCGTTTCCAGCGGCCCATGGTCTTTCTTTGGCCTGCTCAACCATCGCCGTCGCCCTGTTCGCTCGTTGGCTTCTGGGCCGCGCCGCCCCGGCCGTCACCGGCTTGCTTGCCACCGCCCTGGCCGTCAACTGGGCCTGGACCCGCCAAGCCGGCTCGATCCAGTCCGAGCCGCTTTTCAGCCTGCTTGCGATGGCGGCCTTGCTCTTGGCCGACCGACGCCCGACCCGTCGCCCCATCGCCCAGGGCCTGGAGCTCGGCGTCATCCTTGTCGCCTGCGTACTGACCCGACACGTCGGCGTCATGCTCGCCGCCGCCGTACTGCTCGACGGCCTCCTTCGCCGACGGTTTCGCTCAACCGCCACCACCGCCGCCGCCCTGTTGATTGGCCTCTTGCCCTGGCTCGCCTGGCAAGCCTGGGTCGGCAAAGGCACGCAGCTCGCACTCGTGCCCCGTGCGGGCCTCCTCGAACTGGTCCGCGATCAGGGAGTTTTCTACCTTGGCCGTATTCCCGATCTCCTGATCGGCCCGTTTGTCGAGGTCGGAACTGTCTTTCGACCCCAATATCGCGAGCTGGCCTTGCTCTGGGCATCGCTGGCGACCGGTGTCATTCTGGCGGGCCTGATCGCCTGCGTCAGACGGCCAAGCTGGAGGTTGGCGGGCCTCGTTTCGCTTCTGACCCTCACCCTCCTTCTCGTCTGGCCGTTCACCGAGGCAGGCCGATTTCTCATCCCCTTGGTCCCCTTTCTGATCCTGGCGGCCTGGAGGGGCCTCCGCATCCCGTTCGGTACTGGCCGAGCACGCGTCGCCGTGGCCGCGTTGCTCGTTGTCGCCAGCGTTCCCTATACGGCCTACTCAATTCTCACTCGACGCACTGAGATGGAGGCCCGACGCCATGCCGACTTCGACGCCGCTTGCCGCTGGATCGCACGTCAGCCCAAGGACGACGCCACCTCCGGCCCGGTCCTCTCGCGTCAAGGCGGCGAGGTCTTCTGGCTGACCGGCCGCGCCCGTACCGCGGTCGACCCGCCCACCGACGCCACGGCGCAGACAATCGACCGGCTGATCGACACCCACGGCGTCGCCTACCTGATTCTCGACGACGATCGCTATGCCCGCGCGGCCGACAGCCCGCTCGCCGCCTACGTCGAGGAGCGTCCCGAGCGTCTCAACGAGGTCTTTCGCGGCGCGTCGATCGTCGTCTACCAGGTTCGCCCTCCTGCTTCGGGTTGACCGCCGGACGTACTGGGATCAGAATCCCCGGCCATCATGACCTCCATCACGACGAGCGTGCGTGCCGACACCGCGCCCCAGTCGCAAACCCAAAACCACTGGTCACTGATCCTCGTCACGCTGGCGATGGCCGTCCGCCTGGCGGCCATCCTGGTTTTGCAGAGCCACACCATCCCGCGTTCGACCTACGAACATGGCGAGATCGCCGCCAATCTCGTCGCCGGCCGTGGCTTCTCGATCGCGTTTCTCGGGGCTGAAGGGCCCACGTCGCAGCAAGCGCCGGTCTACCCCGCGCTGCTGGCCCTCGCGTATGCAGCTCTCGGCGTCGAAACCCCGGCCGCATTGCTGGCCGTTCAGGTAATGCAGGCCCTCTTGTCCGGTTTGCTGGTTCTGGGCGTGATGCGGTTGATGTCTCTCTGGCTGCCCGAATATCCCTGGGCCGGACGACTGGCCGGATTGCTCGTGGCCGTCCACCCAACCCAGATTTACACCGCCACCCACATCCAGGTCGCCAGTCTCGTGAGCGTTCTTCTGGTCTGGCTTCTTGTGTGGTCTGAACGGACCGCGCGAGGCGATTGGCGGGCTGCGATCGTTACCGGCATCCTGTTCGCAGTCCTGATCCTCACCGACCCGATCCTGATACTCGCCGCGCCGGCCGTCGCCTGGATTATCGGCCGTCGGTCTCCATCGCCGGCACCATCCATTCGTCGGCTAGCTCTTGTCGCCGCCGTGACCCTGGTCGGCCTGGCCCCCTGGCTGGTGCGTAACGCTCGCGTCCACGGCGAGTTCGTCTTTGTCAAAAGCACGTTCGGCTATGCCTTCTGGCAGGGCAACTGCGCGTTGAGCGAAGGCACCGACAAGGTCGTTCGCGCCTCGGTTGACGAAGTCTTGAAAAGCGAACAGGCCAACGGCTCGCTCGCCTCGGTCAATCGCGCGCTTTGGGCCGCACGGCACGAGGCCGGCTACATCGACGACATTGCTCTTAGCGCCGACGAAAAAGCGGCCCTTGGTCGGCTGACCGAGCCGGAACGTTCGCGCGTCCTGCTGCGCCGCGTCCTGGTCGAGCTGCGCCACGACCCCGGCCGCTACCTCCGGCTCAGCCTTCAGCGTCTGCGCTACTTCGTGTTGTTCGACGAAAGTAACCCGAAAACGCGGCACCCGCTCTACCGCATCGGCCATCTCGGACTCACATTGCTTGCGGGCCTGGGCTGGATTGTCATGGGTCCGGCGGTGCGGCGGCGAATGGGTCCGTCGCTCCTGACCGCCGCGTTGCTCACCCTGTTTCACACCCTGACGATCGTCTCCGCCCGCTTCCATGTCCCGATCGAGCCGTTCCTGGCGATGTGGGCCGGTGGTTCGGCGGTGCCGTGTTTCGCAACCACAGCCTATCCCCGGCGGCTCACGGTGTCATATGCGTCAGGGTCGAATGAGACCGGCTTGCCGGCATAATCGGAGGCCGATTCAACCCGTCGGCCAGGCTTGCGCTCGGTGCCCATCAATCGCCAAGCCAAGATCGCTCCGGCGAGCACCGCCGTAACCCCCACACCCGACGCACCTCCCCAGATCGTGCCGTAATACGCCGTGGAACTCTGGGCCGACCAAAGTGCCGCAACGGCGTCGTTGTTCGGTGTGCGCGGACCAATCGCCGTCGCGATCAAGGCGGCCGCGAATGCGCAGACCGGCACCACCGCGCCGATTGCGATCACGGCGATTGCCGGCCACGGATAATGTCCGGGAATCGGCATTCCCATCTCGATCGCCTTCATCCGTTCCTTGTGCTCCAGCTCGCGCTTGCGGGCAGCTATGAACACGCCGGCGAACACGGGAGTCAGCCCGACTAGCATGATGAGCAGGATGGTGGACGGGTTTGACCAGGGAGTCACAAGCGGTCCTCCGAGCAAGAGCCTGAGACGCAGGCAGATTATCAGCCGCGTTGGCCGACCGTGTCGTAGGCGTCCGGATCGACAGCAGGCTTACCGGCCTGCCAGTCGGCCGAGGTATCCCAATTGGTAGGAGAGTTCTCCGGTTTGTGGAGCAAGCGGGCCGCCAGGAAGGTGCCACAGCCCACAGCCGTCGTGCTGACAACTCCCGCGAAGACCCAAGCCTCCTCGCTACCGGGCCGCAGGAGGTTGGTCAGGAACGCAAAGACAAACGACGCCACCGGAACCACCGCGCCGATCGAGATCGCTGCCATCGACGGCCAGAATGTTCCGCCGTGGAGGGGCTGGCCCAGCTCCAGAGCACGAAGCCGCTCTTGATGAGCGTACTCCCGATTTCGGCCCGCGTGCTTCGTCACCGTCACGATGGTCACAATCGCCGTCACAAACGCAAAGACGCCGAAAGGAATCAGGATTTCCTGGTGCATCACGCTACCTCGATCCCTTCCAAAAGCGCGGGGGCGACTCGCGTGGCCCCGCCACCCGCTGCCGCTATGATACGGAATGCCGGCGCGACGCCCCAAGGGGGATCGCGTCTGCTCAGTGAAGTCGACGAGGAAACGCCCATGCCACGCGACCACATCCTGTCGATCGACCAGGGCACGACCAGCTCCCGCGCCGTGGTATATGACCGCGACTTGCGCGCGGTCGCCCAGGCGCAGGAGGAAGTCACGCCGACGTATCCACGCTCCGGATGGGTGGAGCACGACGCCCAGGCCTTGCTCGCCTCGGTCGGC
>JBGSYY010000493.1:0-6030 GCA_041750675.1 Isosphaeraceae bacterium
CGCCCATCACGCGGATCGCGAACCTGCCCCAGCAAGCTCCGCGCCCGCGGATTATCCGGATCAAGCTGAACCACCCGCGCCAGCTCCCGCAATCGCTCCAAATCCATCCCCCGCGCCTCGCACCAAAGCGACAGCCGCAAGTGCGCCTCGGCATCCTCCCTCGCCGACTGACGCCGCGCGTCATACTCCGCCCGATTCCCGGCGTCATCGCCCGGAACCTGGCCTAATGTTAGCAACCCCAATAGCGCCGCGAGCAAAGGCGACATGACACGGTCCCTCCGGCGATCCACTCAATCGTGGTGCGATGGCAAACGAGGTGACTCATTCAGACTATCACAGTCGGCAGCCGAATCTCGACCAGAAATTCCCAATCTTCGCAATTGCCGGGCCACCACACCTCAGAATCCCCCATCACCCGCATTTCACCCCACAAATGCAGGCCCAACACTCCCCCGCCGATTCGACACATGCCGACTCGGCCCGCCAGAATCCTCACCACCTCGCCAGCTTCCTCCCGCCGATCACACCAGCCCCCACACGCCGTCACGCCAGGGCCGCGATCTCAGCCCATTCGCCTCGTCATCATTCACAAACGTCTCGGTCTTGGGATCAATCGTCAACTTGCGTTGCAGCACCCAGCTCAACGCCGCCGCATGGCAGGCAATGTGCGACTTCCTCATGATCGTCGAATTCGCCGCCGTCGTCCCGCGCGTCTTCACCGCGTCGAAAAAATTCCGGGCATGCGCCGTGACATCCAGGCCATCGGCCACCGGCATCTTGGTCAATTCACTCAACTCCGCCCGCAACGACTCCGGCTTCACCACAATCCCCCCACTATCCCCCGCCTCCACCGACCCCAGCTCACCCTCAAACCGCACCGGGCACGTCCCCAGCTCCTGCACCCACCCCGGCCGCTCCCCAAACGGAGTCTTCAAGAAGTCGATGATCAGCGTCACGCCGTTGGCATAGCGAGCCGTGATCTTCGTCTCCGACGGTTCATACTCAACCGGCATCGTGTCATCCGCACCATTCGCCTGCTGGCACAGATCCACCGTGTGCGCCCCCCAGTCCAGCAACCTCGCCCCCGAATCAAAATCCCACTGCCCCCGCCACCCACCCTCCACATACCGCTTGTTATAAGGCCGCCAGGGCGCAGGCCCCAGCCACACATCCCAGTCCACCTGCTCCGGCGCGGGCGTCGGCTCACCCGCCAGCCACGCCGTCTCAATCTCAGGAACATACACCGACGCATACAGCGTCTTGAGCGCGCCCAGCTTCCCCGTGCGCGCCAGGTTCACCGCCGCCTGAAAGTTCGGCACGCTTCGCCGCTGCGTCCCCGCCTGAAACACCCGCCCCGTCTCTCGAATCGTGTTATCCAGACGTTGACACAACTCGATCGTCAGCCCGCACGGCTTCTCGCTGTAAACATCCTTCCCCGCCCGCGCCGCCAGGATCGACGCATGAGCATGCCACCGATCCCCCGTCGCGATCAAAACCGCGTCAATGTCGTCCCGCCCCAACAGCTCCCGAAAATCCCCAACCGCCACGCAGTCGCCATTCCCATAATGCCCATCCACCAGCCGCTTCCCCGCCTCGCGCCGCTCCGCCTGCACATCACACACCGCCACGCACTGAACATCCGCAAGCTTCAGAATCGCCTTCAAGTCATAGGTACATCGCGGCCCAATCCCGATCACCCCCAGCGTGATCCGCTCCGACGCCGCCGACGACTCCCCCCGCCCCAACGCACGCGCCGACACGATCGACGGCACCGCCAGCGAGGCCAGCGTCCCCTGAAGCAGGTTTCGACGATTCATCGGTTGAGGAGACATGGAAACAAACCTCCTGACAGACGAGATTCCAGTGAATGGTTCTTACGCATCGTCGCGCACTCGGAAGCCGCGGTCAAAGGGTGAGAGGGGTCCACGGGCTTCGCTTCACCCGTGAACCACGCTGGCCCCCAGCCGTCGCTCCAAAACCACAGGCACGCCCGTAGGCCGCAGCGTCATCGTCGGCACGTTCCCGACCACCACATTATCCGGCACGCGAGGTCGAAACCGCCGTGCAATCGTCGCCAGCAGCAACACCGCCTCCATCTGCGCAAACGCATTCCCGATGCAAATCCGCGGCCCGCCCCCATACGGAAAATACGCATACCGCGGCAGCTGCTTCGCCAACCCATCCAGCCACCGCTCGGGCCGAAACACCTCCGGCTCCTCGAACCAGCGCGGGTCGCGATGAATCACCCACTGGCTCATCCACAACGTCGTCCCCTTCGGAACATGGTATCCACCGATCTCGGTCGGCACCGTCGCCTCCCGACCCAGTAGCCACACCGTCGGCATCACCCGCAACGTCTCCGTAATCACCGCATCGGCATAAGTCAACCTGGGCAAATCCTCAAACCTCGGTGCCCGCGTCTCGGTCCCGCCCAGCACCGCGTCCAGCTCCTCATGCAATCGCGACTCGGCCTCCGGGTTCCGGCTCAGCAGCAACCAGGCCCAGGCCAGGGTGTTCGCTGTCGTCTCATGTCCCGCCAAAAACAGCGTCACCACCTCATCCTGAAGCTGCTTATCCGTCATCCGCCCGCCGTCCCCCTCCACGTCCTGCGCGTGCAACAGCATCGACAGCAAATCGCCTCGATCCTCCCCGGTCCGCCGACGCTCCCCGATAATCCCCTTCAACAACCGCTCCACCTGCCCCATCGCCGACCAGTACCGGAAATTCTGCGGCACCGGCAGCCAGTTCGGCAGCGGAATCAGCCGATTCACGCGATCCGTGAAACTGGTCATCAAGGCTTCCATCGCCCCCGTCAGCTCACCCGAATCACGTTCAATCTCCGCATCAAAGAGTGTCTTGGCGACAATCTCAAGCGTCAGCCCCATCATGTCCGCCTGAACATCGCGCCGCTGCCCCTCCGACCAACCCGTCAGCATCCGCTCCGTATACTCGACCATCACCTTCGCATAGGCCGCGATCCGCTCCCGATGAAACGCCGGCTGCGCCAGCCGCCGCTGCCGACGCCAGAACTCCCCCTCGCTCGTCAGCAACCCCTCCCCCAACGTCGGCTTCGCCGCCCGCAGCGCGAAATGCTTGATGAAAATCCGGTTCTGCCGGACCAGCACCTCCTCCACCAGGTCCGGATGATTCAACAAGAAAATCCGCGCCGGCCCCAGCCGCAACGCCACCACGTCGCCATATTCCCTCGCGCACCGCGTCAAAAATTCCAGCCGCTCCCCGCGAAAGTCCGGAATATGCCCTTGCAGCCAGTGCCCTTTCGGACCCGGCGGCCCTTGTCGCCGCGCCCCATCATCACGCGGCCCACTCCGACCTGTCGACATCTCCACACTCATCGCGCCCCGTCCTCTCCCAGCGTCCGCGCCCCTCGCCGAAAGTCCCGCCTCCTATTCCCGCCCACCAACGCCCTCCCGGCACAAAACCCCAACCGTACCACCAACCCCGCCAGTCCAGGGCCACCCGGGCATCCCTGAGTAGACCACGCCGCAGCCATACACCACAACGGGCGGCATCAGGTTGTCGGCCACCGTGCCATTCAGGATCAGGGTCAAGCGGTCGTCGGCGGCGTCGGCGAATCGTTTCCCGTCCGGATCGACCTTGCGGCCTTCTCCGGCGGAGTCCCAGTCATAGGTGATCCGCTTACCGGCCGATTTGGGGAGAACGAATGGATCAGTATACGCGCACGGATTGCAAGCAATGAGTCCCGACACCTCGCACGTGATGACCCCTTATCTGTAAACCCTGGCCCCTTGCTTGGCCTCTGATCTTCTTCTCGACCTCAGGCAATCCTCTGCGTCGTTCTCAGATGTCTGCTTCATCGTCATTGCTCTCTGCTTTACTAGCGTCTGAAGGCTCAGGTGATTCCAAGGTCTCCTCCTGCGGCTTGCTAAAATGCTCGTCGTACTTTGCTTTGAGTTCCACGTCGAGGGTTGCAAGCGAAGCCCCAATGATCTTGTTCATAAGCTCCTTAATGTCAGCGTCGTCCCCGATCCAGTAGACTTGATTATTCGTTATCGACGCCTCCACGATCTCGCTTATCTGGGAGGTAGTAAAGTCGTGATACTTAGCGAGGCTCTTCAGAACGCCGCGGGTGGTCCTGAACGTCCCACTCTCGCGCAGTTCCTTGATCAGTAGTTCCTTCTCTAACTCGGTAGCAAGCTTGATATGCGGGTACTTCTCCTTAAAGAACGTGGAGAGCCTTCGGTAATAGCGAACCTTGCTCTGCTTGGTTTGCTTCCATTCATACGCAAGAAAGGGTGAGAAAACCGAATCGCTTCCCTTCTCCCGATAGTCCTTGTCTTCGGCGATCAGATAGAGATCCTCTTCTGGTGGGACAACTTCCAGCAGACACTCCCAGTTGATCGCATCGCAGTGGGAATCGTCCTTGCCGGGGGGATTCCCGCGCATCACTCGAAGCCGCGCCGCTTCCAGCGCCTCTTTGCTGACAGGCACGTTGTTGGCCTTCTTGAAGAGTTCGCCGATGATCAAGTCCGCTTTTAGGTTCCAGTTTCGGTAACTCCTTTCGAGCTTCTGGAGTATCCGGCCCTTCGCTTGTTCGTAGACATCGATCGCTTCCCGCAAAGCTCTGTAGTCTTCTTCGTAGGCGTGGAAGATCTGCGGAAATCCCTTGTCGATGCCGTCTTTCTTGAACTTGGCGATCGCGTCCGCAAACTTCACCTCGCGGTTGCGGCGGAACTCGAAGCGAACCTGATCGGGAACGTAGAGCGTCACCTGCTTTCGGTCGATAAGCACCCCAAGTCTTATCAGTTCTTCGAGGTCATCGCTTGAGTAGTGGTAGAAGGAGAGCCAGATGTTCGAATCGAGGAAGAGGTGCAACCTGCACGCTCCTTGTCCGCGGTCTGCCAGGGAGGAGAAATCAAAGAAGTCAGGCCTGCTCTGTTATAAGCCCGAGTTGCCGTGCGTCTTGGCTCGTATCTATGATGTAACCGCAAAAAACTCCGCGCCAGGTTTTCCAGGTCGCTTACGAAGCGGCCTGCCAGGCGTTGCCGGTGCACCGGTATAAGTTCAGTCTCAAGACGCTCACGCAGCCCCAACTCCTGGCCTGTCTGGTGCTCAAGAAATGCCTCCGCATCGACTATCGCGGGTTAGCGGTCTATCGAATCGATTATAGTAATGATTGCATGAACATTGAAACTGCGTTCATCGAATCTCAAACCCGAAGCCACAACAACGCGATGGGTAGAGAGTATCAGTGGCAGTGCTGAAAGGCGAATCGAGAGAAACCGAATCCGGCAAAGAGTGCGGGCCAATCTTGTTTCTTATTTTGCTCACAGACTCATGCACGATATGAGATGGCTTCAGAACCGGAAACCGCTCCTTTGAGTATCTGATAATCTCGTGTTTGCCGTCGGTCCGCTTGTTCTTCTCGCTGGCAAGGAACGGCCTGATGCTCCTCTTTATCCCGAATGCGAAGAAGTATGTGCGACCCAGACCAGCCTGCGCGATTATTGCAAGTCTATAGATATCCTCTAATATGGAGTCTACTGATGGGGTGGAGAACCCGAACCATTTGTATTCCAGCCAATTACCCGTTCCAGTGCCGTTCTTTTCAGAAATCCAGTGAATATCAACTGATTTGGGTCTTCCCCTTCTAATGCCATCATTCAGCAACGGGTGGTGTTTCTCGCATTCAAACTTGGAAACTCGTTCGGAACCGTAGATGATTTGGATGATCTGCGATGTGATGCCTCGTTCATTGAAGGAGTATGCCCTACCGGCATAGAACTCGAACTCGAGAAACCCGGTCACCCCGAGGACCACGTCTTGCACGATTGCCACTTTGCATCGCCTAAGATGGTTTGGAATCAACGGGAGGGAATCTAAGGAGTCAGTCAGGACTCCTCGATCAACCTCGACCTATCGCACACAGGAAATCGAACGCCACCCCGAGCGCACCCGGCAAACTCATCCTTTCCCTCCCCATCAGGTCCCATCTAGTGTAGTGCTTCAAAAATAATGAAACTTATAGGCCGCTTGCTGGGTAACTCCTCT
>JBGSYY010000494.1:0-2718 GCA_041750675.1 Isosphaeraceae bacterium
CTCTTGCAGCGCGGTCGCGGCGGCGTGGAATTCGTCGCGGTTGGTCGACAGTGCGGAGCCTGATTTGAACTGATGACGGCCGGGTGTGAAGCGTTCGTCGAAGCCGCGACGGAGCCGTTCGTGAAGGATCGCAAACGGGCCTTGCGCTTCGGTCTCGGCGTCGGATTCCATCAAGGGCTGAAGCAGCGAGGCCGGGCTGTTTTTCTTGATGTCGAGTGCGGGGTCGAGCAGCCGCGTGGCGTCGTGCTGGTCGGACCAGAGCGATCGCATGAGCAGGCCCGCCGCGCCGTCGCCCTGAAACCAGGCCTCCAGACGACCCTCGGCGGTGCGGCCGGTGAGCCGTTCGGCTGGCGCGGGGGGGTCAATCCGACAGCTTGCCTTATGCACAAAGGTTTTTGTGACGTGATGACAACCGTCGCCCCGAACGAGGTGGAGAGTGACGCTGGGGCCGACCCCATCGGAATCGAAGGGAATCCAATTGCGGATCGCGGTTCCCTTGGTGTTATGTTTTTCCGTCAGGGCATGGAGAATCGCCTGAAACAGCGTCGATTTCCCCACGCCGTTGGGGCCCTGGATCAAATTCAGGCCCGGGACGAATGGAGCCTCGAATCGGCTATGGCAGCCCCAATGCTCGAGGGCCACTCGTTCGAGATACATGGGCTGGTGGGGCATCAGTCGAGTTTGCTCCGGGCGAGTTTCCAGGCGCGGGTGATGATGGCGGGATCGAGGGCGGGCAGGCCGTCGGGCAGCGTTGGGCCGGAGGCGGAGGGATCATTTAGCAGGCGACTCAGCTCGTCGAAAATGCGGCGGACGCGGGGGTCGGAGGAGAGCGCGTCGATATCGCCGACGTCGATGCTGACGCCGGAGAGGTCGGTCGTCAGCAGAGCAAAGCGTGGCGTGAGGACCGCGAGTTCTCGCTCCAGTCGCTCGCGATCGTCGGCGTCCAAACGACCATCAAGGTGGAGGCGGACCAATCGCGTGGAGGAATCGTCTCGATTCAAACGACCGAGCAGGCGGTTGACGTCGGACGCATCGGAGAGCGTTTCCTCGATCGTCTCCCAGACCCTGCCGCTTGTGGACACCTCCGTGACCCTGGGAGGGGCACCGACGGCGAGTTCAACGACCAGGGCCTGGCCGACACCCTGCTCGTCCCAGCCGCCGCATTCGGGCGCACCGGAGTAGTACATGCGGGCCGAGGGCTGCTTGGCCGGGTTGGGGTTCGGGCGGTGCCAGTCGCCCAGGGCGATGTAGTCGAGGTCGTAGCGGCGAGGTGCGTCGGGGTCGATGGGATAGTTGGGATCGGTGCTGGGGATATCGGTGCGCGAGCCGTGGGCGAGGGCGACGCGGAGGCCGTGGTCCGGGCTGCGCGGGGGAATCCAGGTCAAGGGATCGGGGCCGTCTCTCGCTGTGCAGGGGCAGGCGAACAGGGTGGCGTTCCATTCGGGTAGAGGGTGCGCGGTATTCGTCTCGAAAAAAAGAAGGTTGGAGGGCCGATTGCGGAAACGCATTCCGCCATAAACCGAGCCTGGGTCGATCGGGTCGTGATTTCCGGGGATCATGTGAAGCGTGAGCGAGGGATGGGCGGCGATGATCTCGAGGAGCCGCTCAACCCATTCGGGATCGGGGAGCGGACAGTCGAACTGGTCGCCAGCCACAAGGACGAGTGGAATCTCGGCGGCGACGGCGAGCTTGAGCAGTCGCTCGACAGCCAGCAGACGCGCTTCGCGCAAGTCTTCGGCGAGAGAGCCCACGTTTTTGTAAGGCTGGCCGAGATGCCAGTCGGCGGTGTGGAGAAATCGGAGGGCGGGCGGCATGGGTGGGCGATCTAGGGGTGTGAACTGTTGTTCCCTGTCTGAACGATTGTGTCGAGGTCTGTGGGGAGTGTCAAGAAAATCGACGGGACGACTCAAGTTTCGGCGTCGCCGTGCCGGGGCTTGGCGTTGACGGATCGACGAGACCTGCGTAATGTCCCACCCGAATCCCCAACCGGAGCGGGCCGCGTCCGGTGCAATTGGCGGGTCCTTCAAGGAGGGAGGTCTGCAATCATGAGTCTCGCAGCGCTTTGCTTGGCCCTGATCACACAGGGCACGGTTCCGGGAATCCCGGAATCGGCCTCGTCGCCCACGGCCGTTGGGTATCGAGTCCGTGTGGTGGAAATGGAAGGACTGAAGTGGCGGGCCGAAATGCACCGGCACCTGCGGCCGGTCGCGCGGCAGGGTGGCGCGTCGGTGTGGCTTATGGACGAATCGGTCGTCGGCGGGTTGCTGGATACGTCGAAGCAGACGCTGTTCACGCCCAAGGCGGCGTCGGGCCGTGAGGTTCCGGCCGAGATGCGAACCAGCCTGCGCGTGCCGTATGTCGCGAATCTTGAACGAGTGGCCGACGGCCCTCATGGAGCGGCGACGGCCCTGGCTTACAAGCCGGATGTCGCTTATGTCGATGAGTCACTATCGGTTTCGGTGAAGTGCCGGCCCGCCGTCGAGGGCGGGGCGATGGCCACCATCGCGCTCGATGAGACACGGCTGGCCGCGCTGGAACTGGTCGAGGTCGTCGAAGACGTCCAGCCCAAGGCCGACGCCGAGCCGGGCACAAAGCCGGTCACGCTCAAGGCGCAGATGCAGGTTCCGTTGCTCGTGGATGGAACCCTCAAGGGCGAGTGGCGTGTGCCCGAGGGGCAGGCGCTGGTGGTCGGGCTGGGGCCGCACGAGATGAAGCGCA
>JBGSYY010000495.1:0-8675 GCA_041750675.1 Isosphaeraceae bacterium
GGCGGTCGCCACCGGCTGGGCCGCGACGTTCCTTGCCTCTGGCGGCGGCCTGGAAGGGGCGGTCGGCGGGTGGGTGGACGACGGGGATTTCTTCCTCGGTGTCGTTGCCATCGTTGGTGGCGGTGTGGGCGAGTTTGATGGCGGCGAGAGCGAGCTGCATGATGTCGAATTCGTCGGCAAGCGACTCGACGACGACGCGATACTGGTCGAGGTCGCCACCGATGAGGGTTTCGCGGACGGCGGCGCGGGTGAGGTCGAGGCGACGGGCGCGGAGGTCGGCGATTGTGGGGACCTGGGCGATGGCGATTTTTTGTTTGGTGGCGCGTTCGATTTCCTGGAGCTGGCGATGCTCGCGTGGTTCGGCCAGGGTGATGGCGACGCCTTCGCGGCCGGCGCGGCCAACGCGGCCGACGCGATGGACGTAGGATTCGGCCTGGGCGGGGACGTCGTAATTGACGACGTGGGAGAGGTGATCAATATCGAGGCCACGGGCGGCGACGTCGGTGGCGATGAGAAGATCGATGCCGCCAGCGCGGAACTTCTTGAGGACGCGGCCGCGTTGATCCTGGGACATGCCGCCGTGGAGGCCCTCGGCGCGGTAGCCGCGTCCGCTGATGGCTTCGGCGAGCTGGTCGACCTCGGTGCGGCGACGGCAGAAGACGATGGCCGAAGTGGGATTCTCGGCGTCGAGGATACGGCCCAGGGTGGCGAGCTTGTGGCCACGGGGGACGATGTAGGCGGTCTGACGGACGGTGGGGGGTGCGCCTGTGGCGACTTTTTCCTGACCGATTTTAATTTTCTGGGGGTCGCGGAGGTATTTGCGGGCGATCGCGGCGATGCGGGTGGGGAGGGTGGCGGAGAAGAGAAGCGTTTGGCGTTCGGGGGGAACCTCGGCGAGGATGGATTCGAGTTCGTCGGCGAAGCCCATATCGAGCATTTCGTCGGCCTCGTCGAGGACGAGGGCGGTGATGCCGCCGAGCTTGAGAGTGCCGCGGCGGATGTGGTCGAGGGCGCGGCCGGGGGTGGCGACGACGACATCGACGCCACGCTGAAGGCCGCGCAACTGGGGACCGTAGGCCTGTCCGCCATAGATGGGCAGGACGCTGATGTTGAGCTGACGGCCGTAGCGATGGACGGCCTCAGCGACTTGCATGGCGAGTTCGCGTGTGGGGACGAGGATGATGGCGGAAGGGCGAGCGCGTTTTTCGCCGATGGCGTCGATGCGCTGGAGCAGGGGAATGGTGAAGGCGGCGGTTTTGCCGGTGCCGGTGGCGGCCTGGCCGATGAGGTCGCGGCCGGTGAGGAGGGGCGGGATGGCCTCGCGCTGGATGGGAGTTGGCTCTTCGTAGCCGAGCGACGTGAGGGTGGCGACGAGGCGGGGATCAAGGCCGAGCGTACCGAAACCGGTTGATTCGGGCGGGGCCTGCTTGGATGCTGGCATTGTTTCTCGGTGGGGGGGATAGGAGTGTCAAATCGCGTCGCGACCGATTTTTCAGGCCGTGAGGGATTCGTCGGGCAATTCTTCGTTGGAGAAAGCGTCCTGGACGTCGTCGTTTTCGTCGAGCAGGTCGCGGAGTTTGATCATTTTTTTGGCGGCTTCCTCGTCGAGTTCGACGTAGGTGGTCGCCAGGTAGGTGGTCTCGGCGCTTTCGCAGGGGATGCGGTGTTCGTCGAGGGCGGTTTTGACGGTATCGAAGAGCTTGGGATCGCAGGTGATTTCGTAGAAGTCGCCGAGTTTTTCCATGTCGTCGGCGCCGGTTTCGAGGACGACCTCCATGAGCGCCTCTTCGGCCACGTGCTTGACGGGGACGAGGAAGAGGCCCTTGAAGTTGAAGAGGTAGCTGACGCAGCCGGTTGCGCCGAGGTTGCCGCCGCAGACTTCGAAGATGCGGCGGAGGTCGCCGGCGGTGCGGTTGCGGTTGTCGGTGAGGACCTTGCAGAGGACGGCGACGCCGTTGGGGCCGTAGCCTTCGTACATTACTTCATCGAAGTTCTCGCCGTCGGCTCCGCCGGAGGCTTTTTTGATGGAGCGTTCGATGTTGTCTTTAGGGCAACTGACGGCGCGGGCTTTATCGATGGCGTAGCGGAGCCGGAGATTCATGGTGGGGTCGGGTCCACCGGTTTTGGCGGCGACATAGATGGCGCGGCAGAGCTTGCTAAAGAGCTTGCCGCGCTTGGCGTCGACCGCCCCCTTGCGGTGCATGATGTTGGCGGAATGAGAGTGTCCGGCCATGGCTGCGGAGTCTCCGGTCTCGAAGCTTTAGGTATCGTGGTGTTGAAGTCCAGAGCGGGCTGCTGGCGGCGAGCCGACGCGGCTGGACTGAAAAGGAGAGAGGTGAACTGCCGTGCGGGGTCGGCGGTGTTCAGGGAATAGTAACATGAGAGAACGTTGTCATGGGTCGCGTGGGCGGCCGTCAGGCTCGGCGGCCTGGAGCGACTTCAATTCCTCTCGCTTCTTGCGGACGGGCTCGAGTAGCTTGTCGGGCGGTGTGCCACGGCCGGCGATGGCCTCGGCACGGGACCAGGATTGGTCGGCCTCGGCGTAGCGTTTGAGGCGAAAATAGGCGTCGCCCAGGTGGTCGTGGATCGTGGCGGTGGCGTTTGGGTCCTTGGCGGCTTTTTCGAGGGGTTCGAGGGCTTCGTTGATCTTGCCGCGTTGGTAGAGGACCCAGCCGAGGCTATCGAGATATGAGGCGTTTTCGGGATCCTGATCGAGGGCCTTGCGTGTCATCATTTCGGAGCGGTCGAGATTCTTGCCTTGCTCGGCATAGAGGTAACCGAGGTCGTTGTTCACTCCGGCGTCGTCGGGATATTTTTCGAGGAGGATTTCCAGCTCGGCCTCGGCCTTGGGATAGTCGCCGAGATTGGAATAGATGCTGGACAGGCCGGCGCGGGCGCGTAGCTCCAGTTCCTCGTCGTCGGGGTGGAGTTTGAGGAGCCTGGAATAGTGGGCGATTGCCTCGTCGGTGCGATTGAGGCGGCCCAGCAGGAAGCCGATGAGGTAGGCGGTCTCGCGATCGTCGGGATCGAGTTGTTCGGCCTCGCGGGCGGCCTGGAGCGCGGCTTCGTTATCACCCTGGAGATGGCGGCTGCGAGCCACCGCGCCAAGGAGGATGGCGGAGCGTTCGCCGGGATAGCGCTTCATGAGCTCGTCGATGGCCTGGGCGGCTTCGGCGTAATTCTGGTATCGGAACAGGTCGGTGAAGTATTCGCGATAGTGCTGGGGCGAGGGATCACGCTCGATCATGAGCCGATCCATTTCGAGAAGGGTCTCGCTTTGATTCGTTTGATTGGCGAGGAAGGACAGCATACGGCGGGACTCGTCCTCGAGCTTCGGGGGATTTTCCTGAAGCCAGGCGAGGCCCTGATCGAGCATTTTTTTGGAGAGTTCGGGATTCTTGCCGATGGCCTGGAGTTGCGGTGCGACGACTTCCAGACCGCCGGGGCGGCCGAGAGCCTGGCCCAGGACGTTGATCAGTTCGGGCACGCGTTGTTCGCGAGTCAGAGTGGCCACGAGAGGGCCGTAGACCTGGACATCGCCCTGGGTTTCGAGCAGCTTGCGGAGCAGGGCCTCGGCCTCGGCCTCGCGGCCGGCCTCGCGATAGCGGTCGGCGAGCAGGAACTGGAGGGAGAGGTTTTTGGGGTCGGCCTGGGCGGCGGTTTCGATTCTTGTGGTAAATTCGTCGGCGCGACCGCTTGCTTTGAGGATTTCGCCGAGCAGGGCGTAGGCTTCCTGACCCTGGGGCTGGCGCTTGAGATAGGCTTCGAGAATGCGAAGGGCTTCGTCGTTCTGTCCTGATCGAAACAGCGACTCGGCGAGGACGCGGGGAATCTGGGCGTGGTTCGGTTCGTAGAGGAGGCCACGGCGAAGGGCGAGATTGGCGCGGCTGTAGCGGCCGGCCCGGACGAGGGCCTCGCCGAAGCGGAGATAGGATTCGGCCTCGCCGCCACGGAGGACGCGCTGGCCTTCGCGTTCGGTCATGCGGACGGCGGTGCGTTCGTCGAGGCTGGAGACGAGTTGATCGTAGGCGTCGGCAGCGCGGTCGGGCTGGTTGTCGATGTCGTAATAAAAATCGCCTAGGAGGCGGAGAGCGACGAGACGAGCCGAGGCGTTTTGGGGCAGCCTGGGGTTTGCCAGAACGTCGGTGAGGAGCTTTCGGGCGGCGTCGCGGTCGTTGCGGCGTTCGATCTGGAGGGCGACGAGGAGGCTCAGGGTGGTGCTGTCGGTGGGGTCGGCTTCGAGGGCACGAATCCCGTAGGCGAGGGCTTCGTCGACGCGGCCCAGGGCGAAGCTGAGGCGGCAGAGGCGCTGGAGGACGGTGGGTTCCTCGGGGTCGAGGCGTTCGGCTTCGCGGAGTAGGTCGACGGCCTCGTTGAGTTGCTTGCGGTCTTCGTATGAACGGGCGGCGGCGAAGAGGTTGCGCAGTTCCTGGAGCTTTCGCTCGGCGTCGGTGCGGGGTCGGGCGGGGATGAATGGTTCGGGGACGCCATCGAGCAGGGACTCGGCGGGGCGACTGATGGGCGCATCGGTGGGTGGAGCCTGACGTGCCCAGGTGGGGATGGGCGAGGCCAGGACCAGGAGGAGGACGCAGCTACGAATGGTGTTGGAGGTCTGGAGGCGAGTCATGATTGGTATGTGACCAGGCTCATCGAGCACGGTGGTTTTCATCGTCATGGGAGTATTAGCCTACCATGACCGGCCCATTTGCTCCACCCGCGGACCAAACAAAAGACCCATGCCGACAAGGGTCGGCATGGGTCAAAATATGGATCAAGTTGAGGCAGGAGGAACAAGCACTCAGTCGTTGGGGAGCAGGACGGTGTCGATGACGTGAATGACGCCGTTCGAAGCTACGATGTCCGCCTTCGTGACGGTGGCCGAGGACTTGCCAGAGAACATGACCTTGCCGTCGGCAACCTTGATACCAAGCTTGCAATCGGTGGCGGCGGTTGCGACCGACTTGCCGGAGAGACCCACAACGTCCTTAGCCATCACCTTGCCGGGGATGACGTGGTACTTGAGGATGGTGGCCAGCTTGTCCTTGTTTTCGGGCTTGAGCAGGGTCTCGACGGTGCCGGCGGGCAGCTTGGCGAACGCCTCGTCGGTGGGGGCGAGAACGGTGAACGGGCCTTCGCCGCTGAGCACTTCGGCGAGGTCGGCGGCCTTGACGGCGGCGACCAGGGTCTTGAAGTTGCCGTTAGCGGCGGCAATCTCAACGATCGTTTTGTCCTGGGCAAAGGCGGGCGAGGCGATCAGCAAAACGGCTGCAAGGCTAAGGAAGCGACGCATAGACATATCTCCCGAATCGGAACATCAAAACGGGCCAGGGTCACAATCCCATATTGGCCCAGCGAGTCGTGAAGTAGTGTAGGCGCGTGGTGGGGGGCGGAAAGGCTTCTCCAAAAAAAAAGCGGGTGCCTGAGCGGAGAGGCTCGGCATTTGTTGGCTTTCTCCCCGGGGGCGGGGAGGGAAATTGGGAGCATGCGGCCGACGGGGGGGGACTGGCGGGATCGAGAGTGGGTGATTTCGGGGAGGTGCGGAAGATGGATTGTGCGGCTTCGCACGTTGCTGGGTATTCATACGAACCCAGGCTTTGTTCGCGAGATGGGCTGAGAGTCGAGGCCGTGGCCCTGGATCACCGTTTGCGCGGGGATGACTCGTGCGGAGCGACTCGGCTGAGGAGATTCGCCGCGACTGCTTGCACAAAATCCTCGTCTGCGCGGGGATGATTTGTTCGAGGGGGGGCACTCGACGATCGGCGTGCGATCGTTGCCTGGGATGTGGATGAGTGGTTGTTCAATCGCGGGTTGCGCGGGTTGATAACGGCTGACGCTACGGCTCAGGGGTTCATGATCGCCTGGTGCGGGCTTTCGCCCACTGACGCACCCACCCTGGTGCGATTTGACGATTGAAGGATGTTTGGGAAGTCGATGCGTCTACTTTTTGCCGCGGCTTGATTTGGGCGGGGGGGTGGCTCGACTCTTACTTTTGGGAGGGGCGACGGGGCCGCCTGGGGCTTTCTTGGGGGAATTTTTCGGCGAGGCGGATTTCTTGGGTGTGGCGGCCGGGGTGTGGGCCGTGGATTTTGCTGAGACCTTGGAGGATTGGCGGTCTTCGGCGAGGCGGCGGTGACCTGTGGGGCAAATCTTGCGTAATTCGCAGCGACCACATTCGGGCATGGTCTCGAGGCAGGTGTCGTGGCAGAGATCTTCCATCAGGTCGATGAAATCCTGGCCGCGATTTTTGGGGATGGCCCGTTCGAGGGAGGCGCGAAGGGTCGTGGTTTCGACGTCGGTGTCGGCGACTTCAAGGCGTTCGAGGGCGAGGCGAACGCGGCCGTCGATGGGCATGGCGTGACCGCCGAGGGCCTTTTGGACGACGGTGGCCACGACGAAGTCGGAGCGCGCGGCTTCGTAGTCCTGGAGGACCTTGACGGCTTCCTTGAGGGGTTTCTTGCTCAGTCCTTCGAGTGTGAAGCCGTAGGTTTTCTCGAAGAGCTGACGGAGGAAGCGGCGGAGGGTTTCGGCGCGCTCGTTGCGACGGGTGGCGCCGGCGAGCGTTTCCTGGAGTTCGTGGAGGGGGCTGACGCGGACCTCGTTCCAATCGAAATACGCATCCTTGAAGCGCGAGAGCGCCTGGTTGGCGTTTTCGCGCGTGGTGCCCTCGTGACAGATGCCGAAGAGGACGGCCTCCACGATGTTCAAGCGTTCTTCTCGGGGTTCGAGCTTGTAGCGCTTTTTGAGGAGGTTGTAGACGGAGTTGAGGAATTCGGTCTTGCTCTGTGCGGCCATGGCTACCAGATGTCGAGAGAGAAGGTTGAGAGAAGCGGCGTGGTTCACGGTGGGAGCGGAAGCGAGCTTGGTGACGAGTGCCGCGAGGACAACGGCCGGGGTCATCTTGAGGCGTCAGGATCGCCATCGTGGAAGGTCTGGCCATCGTCGGGGTCGACGAGCGGGGCTTGGGCTGGATCTGCCGGCGGCGGCGGCGCGTGCCGGGTGGCATCTTCGGCGAGGGCCTGATCGATGGCCTGAGAAATTTCGACGGACCTGCGCACGCCTTCATCGAGCTTGAATTTGAGGACGGGAGTGGTGCGGGTCTGGAGGCGAGCGGCGACCTTCGCCTGCATGTATCCGGTGGCGTGCTGGAGCGCCCGCAGGGTTTGCCGGCGTTTCACTTCGGTTCCCATGATGGAGACGTAGACGGATGCGTTGCGAAGGTCGGGTGAGACCTCGGCGCGGAGAACGGTGACGCCCTGAATGCGGGGATCCTGGCTCTCAAAGAGCACAGTCTGGGCGACGACCTCGCGGATCGCCTCGGAAATGCGTTCGACCCGGTGCGAGGGCATAGTGTGTGGCGTTGACCTTGGTTCAGAGGGGAGAGGTGAAGGAATCAGAGCGTCTTGACTTCAGGAGGCGTAAGCAGGTGGCAATCGGGGTGAACGGCAAGGGCCTCGGCGACTCGCTCCAGGGTCTCGAGTGCGGCCTTGGGGTTGAGAGCCACCGTGACCATCGACAACCAGCCTTCCGCGTTCGACCCGGGGACTCCACCATGGATCACGGCAATGTTGAAATGTTCGCGAAGCCGGGCTGACATGGCCGCGAGCCGGTTGTCGCGATCCTTGGGACCGCCACATTGTTTCAAGGCGAGTCGAATCGTCATCCTGAGCACGTGCATGGGGGCGTTCCGCGACGCACCGACGGTCCGATTTTGAGTGCGAGACGCGGACAACGTGGCGGCGTGGGTGGTCGGCGCGTCTCGCTTTAGAGGGTACGGCGGATGATATCGATTCGGTAGGCTTCGATCGTGTCGTCCACCTTGATATCGTCGTAATTGGAAATCTTGATACCGCACTCGAAGTTTTCGCGGACTTCGCGGACGTCATCCTTGAAGCGCTTGAGAGCGTCGATCGAGCCTTTGTAGATCTCGCGGCCCTCGCGGATGAGCCGCGCCTTGGAGGAGCGTTCGATGATGCCCTGGGTGACGAAGCAGCCGGCGACGGTTCCGACCTTGGAGATCTTGAAGACGTGGCGGACGGTGGCCCGGCCGAGATGGACTTCCTTGATGTCGGGGATGAGCATGCCCTCGACGGCTTTTTTGATCTCGTCGGTGACCTGATAGATGATATCGTAGCGACGGATGTCGATCTTTTTCTCTTCGGCGGCGGACATCGCGCGGTCTTCGGGGGCGACGCGGAAGCCGATGATGATGGCGTCGCTGGCCTCGGCGAGCGAGACGTCGCTCTCGGAGATTCCGCCCACGGCCTTGAGCAGGATGCGAATGGGGACTTCGTCGTTCTTGAGCTTTTCGAGTTCCTTGGTGAGGGCCTCGATGGAGCCCTGGACGTCGGCCTTGAGGATCAAGTTGAGCGACTTGACCTTTTGCTCGGCCATCTTGGTGAAGATGTTTTCCAGGGTGATCGGCTGATGATCGACGAGGGTGGCGCCTCGGCCACGGACGCGACGGGCGTTGGCGATCTCGCGAGCGGTGCTGATGTCGTCGACGACGTGGAAGGGGTCGCCGGCGGGGGGAACGGAATCGAGCCCGGAGATCTCGACCGGCGTCGACGGAGGGGCTTCGTCGATGGGTTGGCCTTGATCGTCGTAGAGGGCGCGGACGCGACCGAAGCCGTCGCCGCAGACGATCGCGTCGCCGACGCGGAGGGTGCCGTCCTGGA
>JBGSYY010000496.1:0-15039 GCA_041750675.1 Isosphaeraceae bacterium
TGGGCCGACGTGGTGCCACGAATGTGCTCGTCGAAGGTGGGGGCCTCGTTCTCGGAGCGTTCTTCGACGCCGCGGAGGTCGACGAGGTTCACGTCTATCTCGCCCCGATCATCGAGGGCGGCGATCATCCCCAGACCGGCGCACGCGGCGCGGGCGTCCAAAGCATGGCGGCGGCTCTCCGTCTCTCCACACCCACCGTCCAACTGCTCGACGGCGATGTGCGGCTCGCCGGCATCATTCCTCGGCCTTGGCGGCATCGAGCCACCGATCTCGTGACGGCTTGACCCCCGTGCTCTCGCCAGCACACAATCTCGCCTGTCGCGGGGAGATTCTCCTTCCTCAAACACTCTCTTCAGTCGTCTGGGCGCTCGGCCTCCGCCTCCACGCCCTCGGAGCCTGCTGGCGTGGCTGATCCGCGTCGCGATCCAACGCCCGACCGTCCCGCCCCCAAGGCCGTCATAGGCCGGGTCAGTCTCTATCTTCGCCAGCTTGAGGTCTTCCTTCGCCAGGGCGAGTCGACAATCTCCAGCAGCCTGCTCGGTGCCGCTCTGGCCATCAACGACGCCCAGGTCCGCAAGGATCTCGCCTACTTCGGCCAGTTCGGTCGCCCGGGAATCGGTTATCAGATCTCCGAGTTGATTCCCGCCCTCCGCCATATTCTGGGTATCGACCGCGACTGGCCCACCGCCATCATCGGCTTCGGCAACCTCGGTCGCGCCCTGCTTCGTTACCGTGGTTTTCGTAATCGCGGCTTCCATATCGTCGCGTTGTTCGACAACGATCAGAAGAAAGTCGGCCAGACCCATGGCGGCCTGGTCATCCAGCCGCTCGATCGCCTCGCCGAGCTGACCGAGGAACTCGGTCTGCGGCTCGCCATCCTCACGGTTCCCGGCGAGGCGGCGGCTCACGTCGCCGAGCAAGCCGCGGAGTGCGGTATCCGTGGCCTACTCAATTTCGCACCGGTCGCCTTCAACATCCCCGAGCCGCTCAACGTCATCTCCGTCGATCTCAGTATCCAGCTCGAACACCTGGCCTACAAAGTCATCCACGAACCGGCAGGTGGATTGACCGATGCCGACTGAACCCACGCACACAACTTCCCCCGCTCGAACCAAACGGCCCGCGGCTTGAGTCACAGCGCCGCGTCTGATACCAAAGGTGGTAGAGGGTCGAGTCGACACGCACGTCGTCCGCCCCTCCTCATCGGAGGTTCGAGAGCTGATATGCGTCCATCTCGCCCGCGACCGACGTCCAACCGCCGCACCTTCTTGACCTCCGCCGCTACCGCTTCAGTACTTGCCCTGGCAGGTCGAAAAAGTCACGCCTACGAGCCGCGATCCCAGCCCAACGACGCCATCACCCTGGCCTTCATCGGCGTCGGCGGCATGGGCACGGGCCTGCTCAACACTTTTAAGGGCTTCGGCGACGTCCGCATCGCCGCCGTCTGCGACGTTTACGAACCTCACGCCCTCCGCGCTCGCGAGGAGGCCGGCGGCAAACCCGAGATCATCAAGGATTTTCGCCGCGTCCTCGACCGCAAGGATGTCGACGCCGTGGTCGTCGCCACTCCCGATCACTGGCACGCCATCCCGTCCATCCTCGCCTGTCAGGCTGGCAAGGACGTCTATTGCGAGAAACCGCTGGCCTACACTATCGGCGAAGGCCGACGGATGGTCGACGCCGCCCAAAAAGCCCAGCGCGTCACCCAGATGGGCAACCTGATTCACGCCGGTGAAACCTATCACCGCATCGCCGAGATCGTTCAGTCGGGCGTTCTGGGGACGATCCGCACCGCTCGGGTCTGGATGGCCACCCGATACGACGGTATCGGCTCGCCCCCAGACCAATCGCCACCTGAGGGCACGGATTACAACTTCTGGCTCGGCCCCGCCCCCGAACGTGCTTTCAACCCCAGCCGCTTCCACTTCAACTGGCGCTACTTCTGGGACTACGCGGGCGGTCAACTCGGCGACTTCGTCTGCCACCTCGTCGACCCCATCCACTGGGGCATGAAGGTCACCGGTCCGGTCTCCGTCGTGGCCCAGGGACAGCGGTTCGCCATCGACAACGCCGAAACCCCGGATACCCTCGAAGTCGCCTACCGCTACGCGGAAGGCTTCGACCTCATCTGGAGCCACCAGAACCACAACGGCGACGGCTTCTTCGGACGTCCCGCCGGTGTTGCATTCTACGGAACCCGCGGCACCCTCCACGGCCACTACAACGATTACAAAATTATCCCGGCCCATGGCGAGACGATCGACGAGCCCGAGCCAACCCTATCGCGTAGCGTCGGCCACCACCGCGAATGGCTCGACGCCATCAAGACACGCGCCCGATGCTCGTGCGACTTCACCTACGGTCACCAATTGAGCGCCGTCGGCCATCTGGGCAACATCGCGCTCCACACCGGGAGCCAGCTCCTCTGGGATCCCCAGTCCGAGCGGTTCTCCAATTCCGACGCCGCAAACAACCGTCTCTTCCGTGAGACCTATCGCGCCCCCTGGACGCTTCCCGACGCCTGAGAAACGCATGCCCGAACGACTCGCTATTCCCGCATGGTCCACGCCCGCCTTGCCACTCTCGGCCTGGGCCGATGCCTTCACCGAGCGTGGATATCCCGCCGCCATCGAAGCCGAAACTTCGGAGGACGCCCAGCTCCGAATTCCGACTTTGGGCCTTAAGGCATTCGCCACTATCGAGAATGGCCAGGCCGTCGCGCTCGACTTCACTTTCGTTGGCGACCTCAACGCACTCCCCACCCTCGACGCAGTCGCCTCGGCCCTGGGCTGGGAACTCTACGACGAGAGCGACGACGACGATTAGCAGAAATCCAGCCTCATGTGCTCGCCTCCCCACCTCTCAAGGAGTTCCACCCCATGATCCTCCGACCCTTCGCATGGCCCGTCGCGATCGGCCTCACCCTGGCCGCCGCCTCCATCGGTCGAGCCGATGAACCCCGGTTCCGCAAGCACGACATCAATCCCGGCAGCATCTTCGAAGCCGCCGGCGTGCTCGACGTCGACAAGGACGGCGACCTCGACATCGTCTCCGGGTCGCAGTGGTACGAAGCCCCGAATTGGACTCCGCATCCTGTCCGCGACGTCGAGAAGGTCGGAACCTATATGAATTGCTTCTCGACGTTGCCAATGGACGTCGACGGCGACGGCGATGCCGACTTCATCTCCTGCTCCTACTTCGGCAAGAACGTCGGCTGGCTCGAGAACCCGGGCGTGACGGGAGACACGTGGACATATCATGAGATCGATGTCCCGGGCCCCAGCGAGGCTGCCGTGCTCATCGACCTTACCGGCGACGGCCGACCCGACATCCTTCCCAACACGGTCAACACCATCGTCTTCTACTCCCTCGATCAGGCCGGCAAGACCCCCGAGTTCAAGAAGTACGACTTCGGCACCGCCGCCGCCGGCCACGGCGTCGGAACCGGTGATATGAACGGCGACGGCCGCATCGATCTCCTGACGCCTAAGGGCTGGTTCGAGGCCCCCGCCGACCCCGCGCGTGAGACCTGGACCTGGCACCCCGCCTGGGACCTGGGCGCAACCGGCATTCAGATCCTGGGCAAGGACGTCGACGGTGATGGCGACGCCGACCTCATCCACGGCATGGGTCACGATATCGGACTCTACTGGTCCGAGCAGGTCGCCGGAGCGGACGGCAAGCCGGAATGGAAAAAGCACCTGATCGACGACTCGCTCACCTCGGTCCACGTCCTCCTCTGGGCCGATCTCGACGGCGATGGCCAGAAAAACGAGCTGATCAGCGGCAAACGCGTTTATGCCCACGAAGTCGAGCCGGGCGACACCCGCGCGTCCGTCATCGCGTATTACCGCTTCGACAAGGAGAAGAAGGACTGGAGCCGTAACGTCATCTACGAGGGCCAGGCCGCCGCCAATGCCCCGGACGAGGCCGCCAAGCGCGACGCCCAAAAGGATTTCGCCCCGGGAACCGCCGGCACCGGCCTGGAAATCGCCGCCGTCGACATCGACAACGACGGCGATATCGACCTCGTCTGCCCCGGCAAGAGCGGCCTGTACCTGTTCGAAAACCTGGGCACCAAACCCTGACTCGCCCACCTCTCGTCCGGGCGGATCAATCCCCTCGTCCGGACGAAGGCTCCTCCTCCGCGTGGATCAATCTCGACAACCCGGTCGGGCAGATTCCCGTTTCGGTCGATCCCACGCCCCTGGTATCGTATATGCGTACTCAAGACTTTGGGTTCCTAAGACGTACTTAAACACCCGTGGATCGATCACCTCCGCGCGTGCTTCATTGACCCGAATAACGCCTCAGAAGAGGACCGTCCTTCATGGCCACCGCCGCCAAATCGACCGTAGCCGCCCTTCTCGCACAGCATCAAAGCCCCTGGCTCGACTTCATGAGCCGCGAATTTCTCGACAAGGGCGATCTCGCTCGACTCATCAACGAAGATCACCTTCGCGGCGTCACGTCCAACCCGACCATCTTCGAGAAGGCGATGGCCCAAGGCACCGCCTACGACCAACAAATTCGTGAACTGCTCGCCCACAACGCCGATGACTTCGCGATCTACGACGCGCTCACCCTGGCCGACATCCAACGCGCCCTCGACCTGTTTCTGCCCGTCTACAAAACGACTGATGGCGGCGACGGCTTTGTCAGCCTGGAGGTTTCGCCCCTTTTGGCCCGAGACACCCAGGAAACCCTCGACGAGGCTCGGCGGCTCTGGAAGGCTCTTGACCGCCCCAACGCCATGATCAAGATCCCTGGCACGCCCGAAGGGCTGCCGGCCATCGAGGAAGCACTCTTCGACGGGATCAACATCAACGCCACCCTGCTGTTCAGCGTTGATGCCTACACCGACGTGGCCAAGACGTACGTCAAGGCCCTACGCCGACGTGTCGACGCCGGCAAGCCGGTCGATCGAATCGCCTCGGTCGCGAGCTTCTTCGTCTCGCGCATCGACGCCGCCGTCGACAAGGAACTCGACGCCCACGCCGCCGCCCATCCCGGCCAGGCCGATGAGCTGCTCAAGCTCAAGGGCAAGATCGCGATCGCCAACGCCAAGATCGCTTATCAGGTCTACGAGGACATTTTTTCCAAGAGCAACTTCGGCGATCTGGCCGATCGCGGCGCTCGCCCGCAGCGGGTACTCTGGGCCTCGGTCAGTACCAAGAACCCGAGCTATCCCGACACCCTCTACATCGACGAACTGATCGGACCGGATACGGTCTCCACCATGCCGCCCGAAACGTTCGCCGCATTCAAGGATCATGGTAAGGTTGCTACAACCCTGCTCGAAAATCCCAAGGCCGCGGCGCGACAGATTGAGCGGCTCGGCCAACTGGGAATCGATTTCCCGACCATTACCGACAATCTGCTCGAAGCTGGCGTGGAGAGCTTCTCAACGTCGTTTCACTCACTCATGGCGACACTCAAGGCCAAGCGTGAATCGCTCGGCTGAGTGCGCCCGACTGAGCCGTCGGAATTAACCCGTCTTCAGGTCAGGCCGCAGACAACCCATTGGGATCGTGCGCGGCCCGAACGAGAAAGACGGGTCTGGACCCGAGGCAGGGTCGTCTCGCATCGTCAGACGAACTCGAATTTTGAGGGGACGGATCGCGTGACCCGTCCCTGAAATCCACGCCATGGCCAACCATCAAGGGCCGAGGCCACCGTGGGTCCGGAATGGCGTCAGGTGCGACGGCTGGTCAAGAAACCAGATCCGCTGCCACTCATCGCCAATCTGGCGCATGTTTTCCGAGTCGACGAGCAGCTCCTGCACACGTTTGGGCGGAAACGCCGCATAGTGCGGGAGCGGGACTGGGGCGCAGCCTTCGCCGACGACCACGGCTGCGACCGTGAAAACCAGAGCCACCAAGAGCTTACGCATGCCGGGATCCTCCCGCCTCGGGATCAGCCTGTCACGCCCGGGAGAGTCCCGCCGCGCGATCCTTCACGCGGGCTCTCATCCGGGACCAGGAGACTCAGGCAAACCACTGCACACGCAGCAGCCCACCCGTATGCCTGGGTCGGTTCGATCTTCGCCAATTCAAAGCCGGAAGACTACTTGCGTCGCCATTCCAGCTTATTCGCCCGATTCCGCGCCGGCTGGCGATGCGGTCTGAGGCGACTCAGAGCTTGGCTTGACCGTTCCGTCCTTGACTACATCGGCATCTGCCTCATCGTCCAATAGTGGAAGATGCTCCGGATTCATCTTTCGCACCAATTCTTCCATCTCTTTACCCGGCTTGAACGTCACCACGTTCTTCGCGGGAACGTAGACTTTATCTCCAGTACGGGGATTACGCGCCTTCCGGGGCGCACGCCGCTTCACTTCAAACACCCCGAAGTTCCGCAGCTCGATTCGTCCCTCTTCCACCAATGTTTGAATGATTGCATCCAATGTGCGCTGTACAATTTCCTTCGTTTTGAGCTGCGTCAGGCCGAGCTCCTCCGAGATCTGCTTGACGATTTCTTTCTTGGTCACGAGTCCACTCTCCTCAAGCTGGGCCGACGCGGGGCAAAGCTCCCCACGTTGCTCGACGCAAATGTAAGTGTGATATAGATTCCTGTCAAGGGGCCGAGAGCCCGACAAGACATTCGTGCCGGATCGCGGGGGTCATTGTGTCGGCTCCCCGGAAATCGCTTCCGGGAACTCGATCCGGCGGGCGTCGCGGGCTTGCCTGAGATGGACATGCAACGGCGCGTAGTCCCACGCGAGGCCCGCCAAGTCGACCAGTCGCTTAAGTCGTGCGATAAACAATTCGCTCAGTCGCGACGCCTCGTCTTGATAACTCGGATCGCAATAGTAAACCCGGCAGCCCAGCGGCCTCGCATCGCGTGCCGTGCACCGCCCACGGCCATCCTGCCACGGACAGGTCGCTCCCGAGTCGAGAGGACGTACCGGCGAGGCAGCCTCATCCACGAGCATCGCGGCTTCCACCCCGCTTAAGAACAAGGTGTGGTCGTACTCCTGAAACCGGCAGCAGCGGCCGCTCAGATCGCATACCGGGCCGGCCCGCGATATGTCGCGAGCCAGATCGTCGTAGATCTGCCGCAATTCCTCACGCAACGATCGCGTGCCTCGATCGTCTTCAGTCATGAGGACGCCTGGATCGAGGGAAGATAGGGATGTCACTCGAGCGCCGCCCTGGCGCGTCGGGCCTGAAATTCAATCTCCTCGACCGAGATCAGCGGGCCTTCGCGTGCCCCGGGGCAAAAAGCCTGGGTTTCTCGCCATGCGTCCGGCGACCTCAAATGAGCGGGCCAAAACGGCCAGGTTCGGCACTGAACGGGTCGGGCGGCGTATACCGTGCAACCTGCCGTCTGGTCCCAGAAAACGCAGTCGCCGTTGGCGTGTTCACGCAGACTGTAGCGGTCACCGACCTGACGGACGAACCGTGTGGTGAACTCGTCGAGCCCAAGATCAAGTTGCCTGGCCAGCATCTCGATTTCCTCCCTGGTCACCCAGACATAACCAGGCGCGCCCGTGCAGCAGTGCCCGCACCGGCTACACGCGAAGGTCAACCCCTCGCGATACCAAGGCTCCGGCTCTGATCCGTCCATCTACGCCCCGGCGTTCTCTGAATAAGGTCGGTTTCCCATAGGCCGCTCCCATTACTCGCGACTCACTACTTTAGGGCAGACCGGGCGTTCACGGCAACGCATTCTGCCTGGGAGCAGGCTTGATCGGCATGTTCACAGGCTCGAAGATGGACTCTGCCGAGGGAGGTAGTCTGATATGGACACTCGGATCGCACGGGCTTCGTTGACCCATGTCGTCGTGCCGTACAAGGAAGGGCGTGGCGCGAACCGGGGACAGGGTCCGCCTCAACGTGAGTCGCTCCTCCTCACCCTGGAGGATGCGCACGGCCGGATCGGCCTGGGCGAATGCTCACCTCCCTATTTCGGCCCCGGCTCGACGGCCGACATCCAGTCAGACTGGTCGGCCTTGACCGGTTCGGTCATCCCCTCGCTCCTCGATCAACAGCCCGGCTCGCTGGACAGCCCGACCGTGCCGGCCGGCTGGGCGCAGCTTCCCCTCGCCGCTCGGGCCGCCGTCGACGGAGCATTGCTCGACCTCATCGCTCAGCAAGAGCACTGCGGCCTGGCCCAATTGCTGGGTGCTAGCCGTGAACGAATCGAGGCGGGCGTCGAAGCCAGCGTCTGGCTCGATACCCATCCCACGATCGTCGACCTCCTCCGAGCCATGGAGCCGCACCGCCAGGAAGGCATCCGCGCCTTCGTGATCGCCATCGAGCCGGGACGTGACCTCGCGTTCGTCGAGGCCGCGTGTTCGCATTGCGCCGAATGCCTGATCGCCGTCGATGCGAAAGCTCGATACTCGCCGTCCGATGCCGAGCTTTTCCGGCGGCTCGACGCACTCGACCCGCTCTGGATCGCCGATCCCTGGGATTCCGCCGACCTCGACGGCCTGGCCCAATTGCAGCGCGAGCTGGTGACACCGATCTGTCTCGACGCGACCGATCCCGAGGTCATCCGACGAAAGGCGTGCCGCTTGGCACGAATCGAACTGCAACGCTTGGGAGGCCTGACCGCCGCGCGGCATCTGCATAACCTCGCCGCCGAGCACCAGATCGGTTGCCAGGTGGCAACCGGCCCGGAGCTGGGCGTCGGACTGGCCCAGTCGATTGCCTTCGCCACCTTGCCAAACTGCAAAGACCCGTCGGGCCTCGCCCCCTCGTCACGCTGGTTCGTCGAAGATCTCTTAAGACCCTCAATCGACCTCGACGATCAATCGCCAGGCTTCTTCCGCATCCCGACCCGCGCCGGCCTGGGCCACCTGCTCGACCTCCCTTGCGTGCATCAGCATCAGGTGCGGACCGAATCGTGGGGCCGCACTGGCTGACACCGATATGCCTTTATCCGCCGATGGAGTGCATCAGGCGATCCGGCTTGATGAATCGGGCGGTGTTGATCTCGTGCCCTTCCCACTTGGCGGCGACACTCGTTCGGATCGCCCGGCGCAGCGCCTCGTCATCGCCTCCGCCTCGTAGCAAGGGACGAATGTCAGTCTCATCGAGGGCGAACAGGCAATTGCGAAGCTTGCCGTCGGCCGTCAAACGAATCCGGTTGCAACTGGCGCAAAACGGGCGACTGACCGAGGCAATCAGCCCGACTCTACCGGAGTGGCCGTCGGTGTAGGCGAAGTCCTGCGCCGGGGCACGCTGGTCCTGATCGGCCACCGGCTCCAGCGGTCCGAACTCGGCGGCGAGAATCTCGAGAATTTGCTCGGCAAACAGCACCTTGCCACGCTCCCACTGATCGCCCGCATCGAGCGGCATGTACTCGATGAATCGCAGCTCGCAGCCATGCTCACGGCAAAAGCGAGCGAGCGGAACGATCTCCTCCTCGGTCGTCCCCTTGATGGCGACGGCGTTCACTTTCACCGGGTCGAACCCAGCGGCTCGAGCGGCCAGAATACCCTCGATTACCTGCTCAAACCCAGGGCGCCGGGTCAGCTCCACAAATCGCTCGGCGCTCATCGTGTCGAGGCTGACATTGATTCGCCGCAAGCCGGCGTCCCACAGGGCGGAAGCCAGGGGTGCGAGCAAAATCCCGTTCGTCGTCAGGCCAATATCGCGGATCCCCTCAACCTTCGCCAGCATCGCGACAAGTCGGGGCAGATCGCGCCTGACAAGAGGCTCGCCGCCAGTCAGGCGAATCTTGTCGATTCCCAGTGGAGCCGCCGCGTGAACGAAGCGGGCGATCTCCTCAAACGAAAGCACCTCAGCTCGCGGCAAAAACTGAACGGTCTCCGGCATGCAGTAAACGCAGCGAATGTTGCATCGATCCGTGACACTGATCCGCAGGTTGTTGTGCAGCCGACCGAAGGAGTCAATCAGGGGAAGCGTTGGGTGCGGCATGAGCAGACGATTCACTCGCAAGATTCTTAGCGTAACTAGACCACTCTACGCGAATGCCCAGGACGTGTCACGACTCGAAGGGCGGCGCATTGCTGGGGTCGAGGCCGGGATGGACCCATTCTCGCGTGCCATCCGCCCAGACTTCCTGCTTCCATATAGGGACAACCTGCTTGAGCGTGTCCATCAACCACTGGCACGCGGCAAACCCCTCACCGCGATGAGGAGTGCTGACAGCCACGGCGACCGCGATATCACCCAGTTCCAGGTCACCGACGCGATGCACGATCGACAACGCAACGATCGGCCAGCGGGCTCGGGCCTCGGCTTCGAGGTCCGTCAGCCGTGCCTCGGCCATAGCGGTATACGCCTCGTAGGCCAGCGAACGAGTCTGACGCTCGCCGGTGAACTCGCGCACTGTGCCCAGAAACAGACAGATCGCTCCGGCTTGATGCGAGCGAACGGATTCGATGACGCGGCCGGGGTCGATCGGCTCGTGGGTCAGTTCGATCATGCGACTCCTCCCGCCGTACCACCACTGACTGGTGGAAAGGCGGCGACCTGGGACTCGGGCCTCAGGACGACCTCGTCTCGCGCGTATTCGGAGTCGACGGCGATCAGCAGCACCGGAACCAACGGCGCAAGCGCCGGCACCCCAGCCGCGAGTGCGGCTCGAAGATCCGCCACGTTGGCCCCATCGGGCAGCTCCAGTGGCACTACCGAGCGGCCGGCTTTGTCGCGGGCCAGGGCGAAGAGCTGGATCGAGAGACGCACGAGTCGAGGGTTCCCGGTTGACCTGACCGTTGTGAATGCCGGGTCGGCTTGCGGCGGACGCGGCCCGAGGGGTAGTCTGACCCATCCGGTTTTGTCCGACAACCCGCCCCAGGGGTTTATCCTGTCCATGCCGCCTCCGACTGACGCCGTGATCCGTGTCCGAGGGGCGCGCGTACACAACCTGCGGAACCTGGACGTGGCGATTCCGCGCGACCGACTGGTCGTGCTGACAGGCGTTTCCGGCTCGGGCAAGAGCACCCTCGCCTTCGATACCATTTACGCCGAAGGCCAGCGGCGGTTTCTGGAGACGCTCTCCAACTACGCACGACAGTATCTCGACCAGATGGAGCCGCCCGACGTCGACGCCATCGACGGCCTGCCGCCCACCGTCGCGATCGATCAACGCACCACCATGGCCGGCCCACGCAGCACGGTCGCGACGATCACCGAGATCCACGATTTCGCCCGCTTGCTCTACGCCCGGCTGGGCACCCCGCATTGCCCCGGCTGCGGCCGGGCGGTCACGCGGCAAACTCCAGAGCAAATGGTCGAGACCGTCCTGGCCCTTCCCGAGGGCCGCAAGGTCATGCTCCTGGCCCCGATCGTTCGCGGCCGCAAGGGTGAACATGCGGAAGCCTTCGCGACGATCCGCCGCGCGGGCTTGATCCGGGCTCGGGTCGATGGCGAACTGATGGAGGTTGTCGACCAACCGCCGGCCCTGGCTCGGACCAAATCTCACTCAATCGAGGCCGTCGTCGACCGGCTCATGGTACGCGAAGGAATCCGCCATCGTCTGGCCGAGAGCGTCCAGCGCTCCGTTCAGATCGGCGAAGGTACGGTCATCCTCGCCATTCAGGAGGGCGAGACCTGGGAGGAACGCATTCTGAGCACGTCACTGACCTGCCCGGAGTGCGGAGTGGGGCTGGAAGCGGTCGAGCCTCGACTGTTCAGCTTCAACAGCCCGTATGGAGCATGCCGCGAATGCGACGGGCTGGGCGTCGTCGAGGCGTTCGAGCCGGAGCTTATACTCGACGAATCGAAGTCACTGGCCGAAGGGGCGGTCGCCGCATGGGAAGCGCTGGGTCGAGTGCAAGCCAACAAGCAGGCCGATGATCCTGAGCTAACGGCCTTCCTGAAGCGGTCGAAAGTCAGCCGCGCGACACCCCTGGACCAATGGCCGGCCAGTACGCGTGACGCCTTGATGCGTGGAAACGCGGGATGGTCGGGCGGACTTTTGGGGCGTTTCGAGCAGCTTTATCGGAACGCGAAGACAGAACGGCTGCGAGACGCACTGGCGAGCTTTCGGTCGCGGCGGACCTGCCCGGCATGTAGCGGTACCCGGCTGCGGCCCGAAGGCCGAAGCGTGCGGCTGCGCGGTCGGACCTTGCCGGAATGGCTGACGTTGCCGCTGGGCGAATCTCGGGGGTTCCTGGAGAGCGTGACGTGGTCCGAGGCCGAGTCGCCTGTCGGAGTGCCTCTGGTCCGCGAGATCACCCAGCGGCTCGGATTCTTGCTCGACGTCGGGCTGGATTATCTGACGCTCGACCGTGCGGCCGACACACTCTCAGGCGGCGAGCTTCAGCGCGTAAGGCTGGCGACCCAAGTGGGATCGGGGCTGGTCGGGGTCGGCTATGTGCTGGACGAGCCGACGACGGGACTGCATCCGCGAGACACCGACCGGCTGCTCGAAACGCTGATCCGCTTACGCCAACGCGGCAATACGGTGCTGGTCGTGGAGCATGACGAGCGGGTGATCGGCCAGGCCGATTGGGTGATCGACCTCGGCCCGGGCGCCGGGCCGGACGGCGGGCAAATCGTGGCCGAGGGACCGCCGGCGAAACTTGATCCGAAGGTGTCGCTCACGGCGAAATACCTGCGAGATGGCGAGGCGCGTGGGGAACTTCCCACACGACCGGCTCGGCTCAAGCGCTCGCCGGGGGCGATCCGAATCCGCGGTGCCGCAGAGCATAATCTTCGAGAACTTGACATCAAGTTTCCACTCGGTGCGTTGACCTGCGTGACCGGCGTTTCCGGCTCGGGCAAGAGCACGCTGGTTCTCGACATCCTGGCGCGCGGGGTACGGAGGGCGATCGACCGCGCGGGTCCGAAGCCGGGCGCGCACCGAGCAATCGAAGGTCTGGAGGCGATCGAAATGGTGATCGCCATTGATCAATCGCCCATCGGCCGAACCCCGCGCTCGACGCCGACGACGTACACCGGCGTTTACGATGAAATTCGCAAGGTCTTCGCCACGACACGCGAGGCCAAGATTCGCGGCTTCAAGCCCAACCGGTTCAGCTTCAACGTAAAGGGCGGACGCTGCGAAACCTGCCAGGGGCAGGGGGTCCGCAAGATCGAGATGCAATTCCTGCCCGACCTGTTCGTGCCTTGCGAAATTTGCGGCGGACGGCGGTTTAACCCTCCGACCCTTGAGGTCCGTTACAAGGATCGCTCCATCGCCGATGTGCTGGCAATGCGGGTTGATGAAGCGATGGGATTCTTCGACCCGATCCCCAAGGTGAAGCGCGGACTGGAATCTCTCCACGAGACGGGTCTAGGTTATCTCTCACTAGGCCAATCCAGCACCACGCTCTCAGGCGGCGAGGCCCAACGCGTGAAGCTGGCCGCCGAGTTGGGCCGGCCCAGCGGGGGCCGAACGCTCTATATCCTCGATGAGCCAACGTCGGGCCTGCATCCGGCCGACATCGAAAACCTGATCCGTGTCCTCAGTCGTCTCGCCGACGCCGGCAATACACTGGTCGTGATCGAACACAACCTCCAGTTGATCCGCACGGCCGACTGGATCATCGACCTCGGTCCCGAAGGCGGAGCGGCCGGTGGACGCCTGGTGGCGATGGGCCCGCCGCGAAAAGTCGCGGAAACGTCAGAAAGCTGGACGGGGCGCTATCTTCGCGCCGAATCGACGCTCTGACTTGCCAGGAGCTCCTGTCACCCTGTAGCGTTATATGGATTAACCCGGACGAGTTGCCGGGTCGTTCGCGTTGAACGAGCCTCCTTTTTTCGAGTTTTTTGACGATGGCCGCAGTCCCTCCCAAGACACTGTTCGACAAAGTTTGGTCGCGCCACGTGGTGACGGCGACCGAGTCGGCGACGCTTTTGTATATCGACCGCCACCTTGTCCACGAAGTGACCAGCCCCCAGGCCTTCGACGGGCTGCGGCTGGCGGCACGGCGAGTGCGCCGGCCCGATCTCACGTTCGCCACGCCGGATCATAATGTTCCGACGGAAAACCAGCTCGATATCCGCGAGCCGATGTCGCGGCGGCAGGTCGAGACGTTGAGGAAGAATTGCCAGGAGTTCGGAATCACGCTCCTGGACGTCGGTAGCGGCCGGCAGGGGATCGTCCATGTGATCGGACCGGAGCTGGGGATCACTCTGCCCGGCCTGACGATGGTCTGCGGCGACAGCCACACCAGCACCCACGGAGCATTCGGCGCGTTGGCGTTCGGTATCGGCACGAGCGAGGTCGAGCACGTGCTGGCGACTCAAACACTCTGGCAAGGCGCTCGCCCAAAGTCCCTGGGAATCGAAGTGACCGGACGCCTTTCGCCCGGCCTGGAGCCTAAAGACATCATTTTGGCCGTCATCCGTAAGATCGGCACGGGAGGCGGCACGGGCACGGTCGCCGAATTTTTCGGCCCAGCCATCCGCGCTTTGTCGGTGGAAGGGCGGATGACCGTCTGCAACATGTCGATAGAAGGCGGCGCGCGGGCAGGGCTGATCGCACCCGATGAGTCCACATTTTCGTATATTTCCAACGGAGATCGGCCGTATGCCCCGAAAGGCGCGGCGCTGGAGGCGGCGATCGCCGACTGGCGAACCCTAAAAACCGACGACCCGACAGCCTTCGACCGCCGTGTGACAATCGACGCTTCGGCAATCGTTCCCCAGGTGACATGGGGAACCGCCCCCGACATGACGATCGACGTGACCGACCGGATTCCCGACCCCGACGCCCTCCCGGCCGCCCAGCGCGACGACGCGCGCCGCTCGCTCGACTACATGGGCCTGACACCGGGAACTCCGGTGACCGAGATTCCGGTCGACGTGGTGTTCATCGGCTCGTGTACGAATGGACGAATTGAGGACCTGAGGTCGGCCGCGCGGGTGCTGGAAGGGCGTAAGGTGGCACCCGGCGTCCGTGTCCTGGTCGTGCCCGGTAGCGAGCAGGTGAAGGCGCAGGCACACGCCGAGGGTCTCGACCGTGTGTTCCGTGACGCGGGCGCGGAGTGGCGCGAGGCCGGCTGTAGCATGTGCCTGGCGATGAACCCGGACAAACTCGTGCCCGGCCAGCGCTCGGCCTCGACGAGCAATCGCAACTTCGAGGGCCGGCAGGGACCCGGCGGACGCACCCATC
>JBGSYY010000497.1:0-1725 GCA_041750675.1 Isosphaeraceae bacterium
GTGTGCTCTTCCGATCTTTCAGCGGCCCGGCGCAGGCTCGGCCGGTCCGTTGTAGTGCGTGGCTATCCCGCCGCCGCACCGTTGTCGTGTCGCGAGGAATAGTCCTGCACCCATTCGTGCCAGCGCTCGTGAATTCCGAGGCCCTTCTCACCCGGCACGACCTGGAGGACATAGGGCGATTCGTCTTCACGATTCACGAACTGCACGACGATGTTCGCGTGTGGAAACTGATCAAGCTTGACCAAAGCTGAAAATGTAGCGCCGTCGCTCACTTCGCGGAGCAGTTGCAGAACGGCCTCCCGCTGTTTGTCGTCGAGTGTCGCGAATGCCTCGCGGTACGCGCGATCCTTCTTCGCCGCTTCGTTCCACGCCCGCACGTAGGGCTTCTCGGGCTGCGGGTTGATGATGAGGTCCCTGGCGTAGCCGAACCAATAATCGCTGTTCGCCACGAAGTGGATGCCCAACAGAGTCTGGGCGAGGTCGATCCTAGACGCCGCATCGGATGGCCACCGAACGGCATTTGCGTCGTCCAAGTGCTTGCGAAGGTATTCGTCAGCGGCTTCGTTCATAGGCGGGATACCTTGTTTATAAGAAGTTTATACCTATCACCTGTATGCCGCACATGTGCGGTCTAACGCGGACGGGGTGGTACTGACGACAGGATCTGTCAACACGGCCGAGTTTAGGCGTCGAAACTCATCGGCTCGGGCGGGCCGAAGCGGCCCGGCGCCTCGCCGGTCTCGAATTGCCGCAATAGAGCGTTCAACGTGTGCTGCAGTCCGTCATCGTTGCACCAATACTCGGAGATGACGCCAGGGACGTCGTAACGGCTGATATTGAAGCCCTCCTCGATGTCGTTGTACCAGACAACCCGCTCGCCGAGCAGGCCCACGGCCCAGAAGCCGCCACCCTTGTCGCCCCACGGGGACATCTGCCACTTCGTGGGCTGGATGCGAATGAGCGACCAGAGGGAACGCGCGGGCGGCTCCATCGCCGCGACCCCATCGGCGATCATGGACGCGACCTCTTCTTCGGTGATTGGCGTCCAGCCGTCCAATGTCATGGGCATTGAAGATACCCGCGAGCCTGCCTCCAGATTCGCCTTTGCCTCCATCCAGCATACCCTGCCAGGGCGGCCAGGCCCAGATCGGCCAAGATCAGGCCGCTCGCCTCGGTGACGGCGTTCGCGGCCGGTTGGCCGGGGCGAGGTCGGGGGCGAAATTGAACCCCGGGGCACGCTCGCGTCGCTCGCTTTTCCCCAGGCACTCGGCCGTGTTGACCACCATCCGGCGGACAAGCCGCCAGTGGCACCCAGATCCTGTCGTCGGTGCCACCACGCCGAGGTTAGGCCCCGCTGTCTTCCACTGGCAATTCCCGCCAGTTCAGGGCCGAACCGTCCAGCAGGAGCCTGACGTGGTTTGAACATTTCGGCCGATGACCCCAACCTCCGACTCGGTTCGCAGGAAGCGGCCCCGGAAGGACTTGCCTTGGAAGACGAGGACAGCGACGACCGCATCGGACTCATGGGTAATTCCGTCGAACGCCTCCAGCAGATACCGGCAGGGTGGCACTGTCTAACGACTTATGTGCATATGTGTGTGCCACTGGCTCTGCCAGTGTCGGAAGGGCTGCGGGTGGCATCTCCAATCCATGATGCTTTGCCTCGGCCACTCGGCCGTGTTGACCACCGTCCGGAGCACTGGCGGACAGGCCGCCAGTCAAGGT
>JBGSYY010000498.1:0-17088 GCA_041750675.1 Isosphaeraceae bacterium
CGGGTTGCGCCGCTGGCCCGGCTCGGCTCTGTGATCCTTGATCTGATCCGGGCTCTGGCCGCGCCGTTGATCCTGTTTGCGGTGCTGGACGCGTTTTTACGAACGGAGGTCCGCGCGCGGGCAGGCGCGATCATGGTCGCGGTCTCGGCCGTAAACGCGGTGCTGGCTCTGTTGATTGGCCTGACGTTGGCGAACGTGTTGCAGCCAGGTCGGGCGCTGAGGATTGAGTCTGCGTCGGGTGCTTATGAGCGGGCGCAGGCGGAGATCGCCAACGCCACGAAGCAGGTCGATCCGACGCGGCGAATCGACCTGTTCGAGGATGTGCTGCGCTTCATACCCAACTCGATCGTGCGGCCGTTTCTGGAAAACCAATTGATCTCCATCATTGTGCTGGCGGTGCTCGCGGGCGCGGCTTTGCGGCGAGTGAAGCGGGAGCAGGTGGCGCGGGGGCAGACGGATTACCGGATCGTCGAGTCGTTCATCGCGACGGCCTTCCGGGCGAGTGAGATTGTCATTGGCTGGATCGTGCAGCTTGTGCCGCTGGCGATTCTAGGTGTGGTGGCCTCGACGGTGGGGAAGTACGGGCTGGAGCCGATCCGGGGTCTGGCGGTCTATCTGGGAATCGGGTTGCTGGGGCTATCGATCCAGGTGGTGTTCGTTTATGGGGCGTGGCTGAAGTGGGTGGTGCGGCGTCCTGCGTCCTGGTTCTTCGGCGGGTCGAAGGATGCGATTGCCAATGCCCTGGGGACGGGCAGTAGTCTGGCGACATTGCCGATCACTCTGAAGTGTCTCGATCGGATGGGAGTCTCGGCGCGATCGGCACGATTGGCAGCCTGCGTCGGTACGAATCTGAACAACGACGGGATTTTGCTCTATGAGGCGATGGCCGTGTTGTTCGTCGCCCAGGCGTGCGGGGTGAGGCTGGACCTGGGCCAGCAAGTGGTGGCGATGGTCTCGTGCCTGATCGCTGGGATTGGCATTTCGGGGATACCGGAAGCGGGTTTGATCTCGCTGGTTTTGGTGCTGCGGACGGTGCGGGTGATCACTGACGAGCAGGTGGCGTTGATCGTCCCGCTGCTACTGACCGTCGATTGGATTCTGGGCCGCGCGCGAGCGGCGACCAACGTGACGAGCGACGTTCTGCTCGCGGCCGTGCTGGACCGTCTCGCGCCGGCGACGGCGGAGGAGTTGGTTACCACTAAAGTGACCCCGACGGGATTCGAACCCGTGTCGCGACCGTGAAAGGGTCGTGTCCTGAACCTGGCTAGACGACGGGGCCTTCGTTTAGACGCTCATAATGTAGGGTTTCTGGGTGGTGTTCGTCAAGCATGGGCGAGGAATAGATCGGGTTGAGGTGGACCGATCTTGCAACCTCGCGCGGGCGTTGCTAGTTTGGCGGATGTTGCGTGACCAACTCGGGAATAGAGGGCTGCGTCCACGATGCCGCGTATCCTGATACTGACGGGTGACGCCGGCGAGGCTCAGGAGATCTTCTACGCCAAGTTTCGGCTGGAAGAGGAGGGCTGGGAGGCGTTGATCGTCGCGCCTGAGCGACGGGTCTTCCTCTCGGTGGTCCACGATTTCGAGCCTGGGTTTGACACGTATACCGAGAAGCCCGGATACCGGGTTCAGGCTGACCTGGGTGTGGATGAGGTGGATCCGACTCAGTTCGACGGGTTGGTACTGCCTGGTGGACGTGCACCCGAATATCTGCGTAACAAGCCGAAAGCGGTGGCGATCGTGCAGCATTTCGTGGAGACGGGCAAGCCGATCGCCGCGAATTGCCATGGGCCCTTGCTGTTGCTAGCCGCAGGTGGGATGCGCGGTCGGACGTTGACAGCGTTTCCCGATCTGGAGCCGGATGTCCGGGCCGGGGGCGCGGAGTATGTCAATCAGCCGTGCGTCGTCGATGGGTCAATCGTGAGTGTGCGCGGGTGGCCCGACAATGCCCCCTGGATGAGGGAGTTCGTGAGCCTTTTTCGACGAACGGAGGCCAGTGGGAAGGCCGCCGTTGATCGAGAGAAGAAGTGAGGACTGGGGGAATCTCTGAAAGAAGGCGGGAAAACGAAGATCAGGACGACCTGAGAGTACAGGGGGAGAGAAGGGGCTGAAGTCGAAAAAGATCAGCCTTCGGTTCGTTGGATCTGGTTGCGAATCGCCTCGTAAACCTCGCGGCGATGCACCGAGACTTCCTTGGGTGCTTCGATCCCCAAGCGAACCTTATCTCCCCGGATCTCCACCACGGTGATCGTGATGTTGTCGTTGATAATGATGCTCTCGTTCTTCTTACGGGAAAGAACCAGCATCGCAGAAGTCCTTCCTGGAACATGGGGACCACTACGCGCTGGGTCGCCGACCTGCTGAACCCGAGTTCAGTCAATCTAATAGGTGCAACATCCGCGCAGAGAATCCACCATAAATGTAACGCGTGGCTGAACCTCGTCAAGCGACCCGGCTGGTTTTTGCGCGCGAATTGTTGAACAAACCCCGCCAACTGGTCGACGCTTAGCGGTTGGGGGGGACGAGAGGTTTGGGTGTGCGGGGGCAACCGAAGAGGGTGCCGGCGCGGCAGGGTATGGGGAGACCTAATCTAGGCCTCGGGAATATCGACGATAAAGGTTGCCAAGGCCGAGGTCGAAGATCTCGGCCTCGATGTCCTCCTGGGTTGCGGGGTGGATGGTGACCTTAAGTTCCTCGATGAGGAGTTCCAGGAATTTTTCACGGGCTCGCTGGAGAGTTTTACGGAAGCCCTCGGGTGTGCAGCGGTTGCCGGATTGTTCGGCGAGTTTGGCGGCGAGGTCCTCAATGGAGGCGTCGGGGTTTCCAACGCGAAGGCGGAGCGCGGCGTGGTAGCGGTTTTTGGGGATCGAGACCTCGTAGGTTTCGAGACGGGACCAGACGCGTTTGATGACGGCCTCGCGCCAGATGCGATCGTAGTCGGAATCGGGTGCGGACGGATCGACGAGGTCGCCTGGGGGGAGGGGCTGGAGTTTGCGGCCGCGGAAGTTGTCGATGATGAGGCGGTGGATGACGGTGCGGAGGTAGTCGCGGAAGCGGCCCTTGGTTTCGTCGGCGCCGGCGAGTTTGTGAGTGAGGAGCTTTGCCCAGAAGTCTTGAAGGACCTCGTCGGCGAGGTGGGGGTCGCGGAGTTTGAGTTTGAGGTAGCGTTCGACGGCGTCGTGATAGCGGCCGATGAGGTCGCGCATGGCGGCCTGGCCGGCGGGTCCGATGGAGTGTGCCGATCGGATCTGGGTCCAGCTGGTTTCGAGCCGCGAGAGGTGCTCGTGCGCGGTGTCGTCTTGTTGAGACGACTTGACGTGCTCTTCCGTGGAGTCCATGAAGCGGCCCGCCTGGGGATGCCGGCGATGACAAGAGGGGAGGACGCAAGGCTTGTCGGTGCAGAAACGAGGCCAGCACTTCCCTCTTAATCAAAGCCCGGGAAGTGCCGCGTGTCAAGCGAGCGGCGACGGGCGATCGACTCAGGCCGGGCCTTCGAGCACCCCCGGCAGGATTCGAACCTGCGACCGTGGGATTAGAAATCCCATGCTCTATCCGGCTGAGCTACGGGGGCAAATGGGTTGATCTCAGGGCAAGGAGGAATGCGCCCGGCAGGATTCGAACCTGCGACCTGCGGTTTAGGAAACCGCTGCTCTATCCGTCTGAGCTACGGGCGCGATCAGAAGAGGCTCGAACTGGAGGGCCTGGGAACTCCGATCGTTTGATCGAAGCTTCAGTCATTGTTTGGAGGGGAGGGGATAGGCGTCAACCGGGGAGTGCGAGCGGATGGAGATGGGATAATGCGGTGGTGAAGAAACAATATATCATGTGCATTTATATCAGTATAGTCGTGTGAGGTTGGAATAAAGGAGTGGTTGCGCTCGCCGGGCTGACTGCGGGCGGGCGCGATTGTTGGTGATCGATTGTGAGGGAGGAGGTTGAGGAATGGACACCTGGGGAAATGTGGCGGTTCATCGGTATCTTGGATTTGAGGATGAGGCTGGGATGGGCTGTCGAGGGTGGGAGGTGACATCATGGGGGCGAGAGGCGAGCTGCGGGGCCGGGTGGGGGTGGTGACAGGGGGAGGGCGTGGGATTGGCCGGGGGGTTGTGCGGGAGTTGGGGCGGTGTGGGATGCGAGTGGTGGTGAATTATCGGTCGGATGCGGAGGCCGCGGCGGTATCGTGCGCGGGGGCGATGGAGGTTGGAGCGGAGTTGGCGGTGGCGATTCAGGCGGATGTGAGTGATCTGGTGGCGGGGAAGGGACTGGTGGGGGAGGTGATCGAGCGGTTGGGGCGGATTGATCTTTGGGTCCACAATGCGGGGATCGCTCCGGCGGAACGCCGGGACGTTTTGGAGACGACACTGGAGAGCTGGGAGCGGGTGCTTGGGACGAATCTGCGGGGGCCGTATTTTTTGACGCAGGAGGTTGTGCGGGCGATGCGGGCGGATGGGGCAGGAGCGGAGACGGACCGGCAGATCCATTTCATCACGTCGGTGTCGAGCGAGTTTGTGAGTGTGAATCGTGGAGAGTATTGTGTGGCCAAGGCGGGGTTGAGCATGGTGGCGAAGTTGTTTGCGGCGCGATTGGCGGAGGAAGGAATCCGGGTATTTGAGATTCGGCCTGGGTTGATTCGGACCGAGATGACGGCAGGTGTGGAGGCGGCGTATCAGGGGAGGATCGAGACCGGGCAATTGCCCATGATCCGGCGTTGGGGTGAGGCGGAGGATGTGGGGCGGGTCGTTGCGTCTCTGGCCTGCGGGGGGCTGCCGTATGCGACCGGGAACGTGATTGAGGTGGATGGAGGGATGCATGTTCGGCGGTTGTAGGCGTCGTCAGGTAGCTTGGAAAAGGGCGGGAAACCGTGATGATAGGAGAGGAGTGATCCGCAATTTTGGTAGATGAACCAAACAATTCGCACATGCACGAAGCGGTGCATGGAGGCCCAGAAAAAAAGGCGAAACGGGGAGATTTTGGATACTCCGTTCACCAAAAATCGAGTGCTTCCGCGTAGCATAATTAGCTGGCCTTCACAATCGAGTCTGTTGGGGCCCGTTGTGAAGAGCGGCCTGGCGAGGCTGAAGTCTTGTCTCGGCTGTTTGTGAGAGGCGTCTGGAGCAGGTGGTGGGTGCGATCGTCGTGTTAGGGACGGGAGGTGGATGTGTGGAGTGGTCGGCGAGCGGAGTAGGGTGTGGTGAGGTTACCAGGTGTGGTCGGTTCCGTGGTTTGAGGGTCAGAAAGAAGCTGTGATGAATCGAGACGACTCGACGGGTAGAGTTCACGAGCGGATTCGCGGCTCTGTGATGGCGCAGATCGGGAGTTATCGTCTGCTCGAGACACTGGGCGCGGGCGGGATGAGCAATGTTTATCGTGCGATGCACCTGGAGACCGGGCACGTGGTGGCGGTGAAGGTGTTGCCGCGGACGTTGGCTCGGAACCCGGTCATGTTGAAGCGGTTTCTGGATGAGGGGCGGATCGCGGAGTCGCTGCTCGACCCGAATGTGGTGGAGATTCTTGATCGGGGGAGTGAGGGTGGGCGATATTTCATCGTTCTGGAGTATTTGCCCGGCGGGGATTTGTCGCAGCGAGTGAAAACGCAGGGACCGCTTTCGCCAGGAGAGGCGATTGACGTGATCAGTCAGGTGGCGTGTGGGCTTCGCCATGCGGCGGCGCAGAACCTGATCCACCGGGATATCAAGCCGGCGAACATTTTGATCGATCCGCAGGGACGGGCGAAGGTTGCGGACCTGGGTCTGGCGTTGCGGCTGGAGGATGAGGATCAGCGGGTGACGCGTGATGGAACGACGGTGGGTACGGTGGATTACATGTCGCCGGAGCAGGCTCGCGACAGCCGCTCGTCGAGCGTGCGAAGTGACATTTATTCGCTGGGCTGCACCTTCTACTTTCTGCTGACGGGTGAGCCGCCGTTTCCTGGTGGGGATGTGACGGACAAGCTGAGGCGACACGCTTTTGAGGCCGCGCCGGATCCAAGGCGGTTGAACCGAGCGGTTCCGAGTGCGTTGGGAGAGTTGGTGCAGCGGATGATGGCGAAGGAGCCGGAGAGCCGGTTTCGTTCCTATGATGAGCTGATCGAGGCGCTGGCGAGGGTGCCGAGGGTGGCGACGGAGGAGGAAGCGAATGAGGGTGAAAGGGGGAGTGGTGAGACGGATGCGGCGGGGACGGAGGAGTGGAGTCCGGCGGGTCAACCGTGGGAGCCGGTGAGCGGAAGTGCGGGTTACTCGATTGGTCCTGTGCAGGCGCGGACGCAGGTGGAGCTTCCGGAGACACGGAGCGGGACGGCGCTGGGCGCGTCCGCCATGGCGAAGCCTGTGGAGGCAGAAACCCGGAGATGGTCGAGGGAGTCGGAGGAACTGCCGCCGCCGCCGCGGGAGTCAGCGGGAAGTGGTCGAGGGGCGTGGGCAGTTTCGACGCAGACGCGGGTATTGCAGATTGCGGTCGGAGTGTTGTTGCTGACCTTGGCGGGGCTGGCGCTGCGTCAGATGTGGGTGAGGGTTCAGACGGGTGGTGTACGGGTTGTTGATACGGAATCGGGAGTTTTGGACGGTGAATCTGACGACGATGGCGGGTCGAATCGGCGGGCGTTTTATCTGATTCCGGCGGAAGCGGATGGAAGGGGATTGGAGGAGTCGGGGGCTGATTGGAAGGAGCCGAGCGATTCCAGCGATGAAGGGGCGGGCGTCGGGCGGGATGTGGTGTGGCAGGCGGAAGATCTCGCGGGACTGGGGGTGGCGGATCTGGTTGAGCGTGCTCCGTGGATGGCGAGGTTGCCGTTGACGAAGGTGCGTCGTTTGTCGGCATGGCAAGCGCCGGCATCGCAGGCGAGTATTCAAAAGGCGCTTGACGTTGTGGAGGGAACGGCGGAGATCGCCGATGAGGGGCCGTTTTTTGAGACGGGATGGAATCTGGGGAACGCCAAGACACGTCGAGTGCGGGGGGCGGCGGGGTATCGGCCGGCGGTGGTCCTGGGCCGAGAGAGGGGCAATCCAGGTGTGGATGTCGGGCGTTCCTTTGTTGTTTTGCGGGATCAGCGATTGGAGCTGGAGGGTTTGGATCTGGTGATCTGGGGAGGGAATGGAGGAGCGGCGTTTCGTCTGGAAGGGAAGTCGGAGCTGGTGATGCGGGATTGCACGGTGACGCTGGTGGGGGGCACGGGTGGGCGTTCGCTTGTGGAACTTGTTGGTGCGGGTGCGGGGTCGGACAGGGGATGCCGGGTCGAGCTGGATCGAACGTATGTGCGCGGGGAGAAGGGTGTTTCGGTTGCGTCCATGCTGTCGGGAGGTGGTGGTGAGGTTGTGTTGCGAGAGAGTGCCGTGGTGCTGGGTGATGGGCCGCTGGTTCGGCTCGACACGGGTATTGTGGGGCCGGGGCGATTGGTGATGCTTGGCTCGACGGTGGCGACGGGCGGGGATTTGATGGTCATCGAAGGAGCGGCGAAGAAGAGTGAGGCGGCTTTGATCGAGGTTCGCGAGGCGGGGAGTCGGCTGGTGGGTTTGGGTACAGGAGTGCTTGTGGCGTGGCGTGATCCACCGGACGGCTGGGGAATGCTCGAAGGGCTGGTGAACTGGGACGGTCGAGGGAATCGGTTTCTGGGATGGAGGGCGGAAAAGGGGATGGACCAGGGGCATGGGGTGGTGATTGGCGATCTGGAAACGCTGAAGGCCCGAGGAGTCGAGGATGGTAGCGCGGTTGAGGAGGTTGGGGCGGAAGGGGGCGAGTTGGGCGCGTGGACATCGGTCGAAAATCTTGAGGGGAGGCTGTTTGGGGGCGAGTCGGCCTTGAGCGGAGTGGCACGGCCGCGGCCGATGTTGCGGGAGCGGACGGTGGGTCGGTTTGCGATGCCGCCGGCGGATGCGTGGGCCCAGGGCACGGACCCGGATTTCACGAGTGCGCTGGAGCTGGAATTTGACGCCGACGCAGCTCCCTGGAATGGAGATCTGGGACGATTTCTGGCGGAGCGAGTTGAGCGAGGGGTGATGGAGATTCGGGTGGGCGTTCGGGGGGCGGGGCGAAAGTGGTTGACGCCGATTCACATGCGGCCTGGGGTTCGGTTAACCGTGGTGGTTGAGCGGGGGGATGAGAGCGCGCCACCGTTGCACTGGGTGGCGCACGACGGGGCGGAGGGTAAGGCGTTGATCTGGGGTCGCGAGTGTTCGCTGGAACTGCGTGGCGTGCGGCTGGAGCATACGGGGGGGGCATCGGGATTGGAGTCGTTGATCTTGATCGAGCAGGGCCGATTGTGGTTGGAGGACTGCTGGTTGACGGCGGCGAGCAATGAGGCGCGGGAGCGAGGGGATCTGGCTGTGGTGAGGGGCGAGGGGACGCGTCCGCTGCGGGGTGGTGAGGGTTGGCCGAGTGCCACTTTTGTGAATACGGTGCTGGTGACGGGAGGGCGGGCGGTGCGAGCGGAACTGGGTCGGGGAGTGGTTCGGCTGGAGGGTTGCGCGGTGGCGGCGGGGCGTGCGGGGTTTGTTCTCAGGCCGGGGGAAGTCGCTCGGGCGGGGTTGGCGGCGGATCTGATCCTGGATCATTGCACGATCGTGGCTGAGCGTGATGTGGTTGAGGTCGGGCCCTGGGAGAATCCGAATGGACCGCCGTCACGGCCCTGGGTGGTGTCGAGCCGTGGTTGTGTGATACTTGACCCCTTCGTGCGTGAGGGGGGGCGTTCGACGGCGGCGTTGCTGCGAGCGGATGAGGAGGTGTTGGCGCAGGGGGTGGTGTTCTGGCAGTCGGAGGAGGATGTTTATGGGTTGACGCGATGTCTGGCGGTTGGGACGCAGGATCCGATCGCGGTGTCGTCGGGTAATGTGATCAGGGTGTGGGAGGAGTTTTGGGGTTGGAGCCATGTGGAGAGGCCGGTGGCGGCGAAAGGGCTGGTGAAACTGGCGCGGGACCCGTTGGAGCCGGGAGATTTTCAGGCGGATGATTTGCGTTTGATTGCGGCGAGTGGAGGTGAACCTGGGGTAGGCGCGGACGGAGAGAAGTTGGGGCTGGCGAAGTCGACGGGGACGCGTCGGCCGGCGATTCAGAATAAGGAGCGGAAGCGAGCGGATGGTCCGGGGATGCCGGTGCGGGGTGAATAGGTATAATCGCTTAGAGATACGTTGGTATCTGTGATATGTCGCGAACCACACGGGTCATGAGCGGGCGGCACTGGGCGCGGATTGCCTGGGCTTTGGGTGGGCTGGTTGTGTTCGTGATCGCGGGGTCGTGGGGGCCGCCGCGTGAGGATCTGTGGCGGCTGGGGGTGGAGACGGGGAGTGATCCGCGGTTGGGGGAGTTGGTTAAGGCGGTGGGGGGATGGCGCGAGGCGTTGTGGGCGAGGCGTCGGGTGGTGGATCTGGTGTGTGTTGTGAAAGATGAGGCGGAGTTTTTTGAGGCGATCGGGACGTGGGACGAGGGGCACTGGTTTCCGATTCTGGTGGAGAGCGAGCCGGAATTGGTGTTGAAGTTTTTGCGTGCGTTTCGGCCGGCGCGGGTAGTGCGGTGGTCGGGTGGAGGTGGAGATCTGATTGAGGATCGAGGTGGGGCGGCGATGTCGGCGGTGGCGCGGGCGTGGGTTGGTGGGGAGGTCGATGGAGCGGGGATTGGCGTGGGAACGGCGATTGTTCCGATGGGGCCGGTAGCGCCGGGGATTGTGTTGAGTGCACCGGGGGCGTCGGCGTTGGCGGGTGGAGTGGCGCTGGCGGCCGGACGGTTTCAACCGCTGGCGTTTTGGGATTTTGAGAAGGGAGCGGGCGAAGTTCTGAATCTGGCGGAGGCGTTGGAGGCGTGTCGGCGGGTGGAGTTGATCGTGGAGCAGGTGCGGCCGGGGTGGGGCGGGCTAGGCGATGGATGCGACTTTGTAACGTTGGCCGGTGATTGGCCGGATCGATATGTGATTCCCGATGGAGACAAGGCGGGTGAGGCGTCGCTGGATGATTTGCTGGGGCGATCGTCACGGAGTTTGGAGCGGAATGCGTACACGGGGCGATTGCTGGGGCCGGCGGGGCGGAGTGTGTATCAGGCTATGTGCGGGCTGTTTTTGCGGCCGGAGTCGGCCTTGCTGTTTAACACGTATTCGACGAGTGCGAAGCCGTGGAAGGAGTATGTGATGGAGGGGGCTGCGGAGCGTTTGCGGAGTATTGTGCCGGTGGTGGAACTGGAGGAGGGTCGGGAGGCGGGGGATCGGGCGGGCTGGGAGGGTGTGTTTGCGCCGGTGAATCGGTATGGGTTGATCTTAGTGAATTCGAGTGGTGGGCCGTCGCGATTTCGGCTGAAGGGGGGAGAGGGGCGGACGGAGGATGTGCCGTGGAGCGAGGTGCCGGCTGCGGTTGTGATGATCCACAGTTTTTCGGCGGCACGGGTGGAGGACGAGGCGACGATTGCGGGGCGTTGGCTGGCGAATGGAGCTTTTCTATATTTCGGATCGATGAACGAACCGTTTTTGCAGGCGTTTCGCGCGCCTGGGTTGGTGGGTGAGTTGTTGAGCGGCGGTGTGCCGCTGGCGGCGGCGGTGTTCAAGCTACCGAGCGAGGATGACTTCGGGATGCCGTGGCGGTTGAGGCTGGTGGGAGACCCGATGTATTACGTAGGCGTCGAGCTGGGCGAGCGGCTGAAGGAGTTCGCGGGGGTTGATGAGTTGGTGGCGGTGGTGGAGGGATTCGGCGCGGCGTCGAGCCTGGAACCGTTACGCATGTGTTTAGATGACGCCTACCTGGAGGCGGCGCGGGGGCGTGAGACGCGGGAGTGGCGGGAGCGTTTGCTGGAGATCGATCGAAGTGTTTTGGGGGGTGATGATCGCGGGGTTTATGACGCGCTGCTGGCGGAGTTAGTTGTTCGTGGGGACATTGACGCGCTGAGGCGAGCGGGGAGGATCTCGGAGGAGGAGCGGGGTACGGGGTTGAGGCGGGTTATGGGGCGGTGAGGCGTAAAGCTGGGGGCCTGGCGTCATGTCGGCATCGCAGGATTGGTGCGAAGGCTTTGGTGTCGAAAGAGAGTCATCAGATGATCAATGGGAGTCGAGGTTCTTGAGGCTTCCTGTGCTGTCGCCGAGGGAGTCGGTGCGGGCGTCCATGCGGTCGAGGAGGGCGAGGAAGAGGTTGTTGAGGGGAGTATTGTCGGGGTAGCGGACGTGTCGGCCAGGAGTGAGTGAGCCGGAGCCGTGGCCGGCGAGGAGGATGGGGAGGTTGTTGTGGTTGTGGGCGTCGCCGTCGCCGATGCCGCTGCCGTAGACGATCATGCTGTTGTCGAGGACCGACGTGTTTTCGCCGTCCTTGGTGTGCTTGAGTTTGTCGAGAAGGTAGGCGAATTGTTCGAGGTGGAAGGTGTTGATCTTGGCGATCTTGGATTGTTTTTCGGGGTCGTGGCCGTGGTGGCTGATTTCGTGGTGGCCGTCGGGGACGCCGAGCCAGTTGTAGGAGCGGTTTGAGCCTTCGTTGGCGAGGACGAAGGTGATGACGCGGGTGAGGTCGGCCTGAAACGCCAGGGCGATCATGTCGCACATGAGGCGGATGTGCTGGGTGTAGTCGTCGGGGACGCCGGTGGGGCGGGTGGCGTCTTGGGGGGCGTTGGCGGGGGGCTTGGCGGATGCGGAGAGGCGGCGTTCGATTTCGCGGACGCTGTTGAGGTATTCGTCGAGCTTGCGGCGGTCGGTCGAGCCGAGGCGGTCGCGGAGGCGACGAGCGTCTTCGCCAACGTAGTCGAGGACGGATTGGCGGTGTCGGCTGCGTTGGGAGGGGGAGTTGGAGTGGGATGGATCGACGTCGCCGAAGAGGCGGTCGAAAACGAGGCGGGGGTTGACTTCCTTGGCGAGGGGAGTGGTTTCGGAGCTCCAGGAAATGTTGGAGGAATAGGCGCAGCTATAGCCGGAGTCGCAGTTGCCGGCCTGGGCGGAGGGGTCGCAGCCGAGTTCGAGCGAGGGGAAGCGGGTGAAGTCGCCGACTTTCCTGGCGGCGACCTGGTCGACGGAGACGCCAGCCTGGATGTTGGCACCGTCGGTTTTACGGGGGTGGCAGCCGGTGAGGAATGCGGCGAGGGCGCGGGCGTGGTCGCCGCCGCCGTCGCCCTTGGCGTTGGCGTTGTCCTGGGTAAGGCCGGATAGGACGAGGAGGTCGTCACGATGCGCGGCGAGGGGTTGGAGCAGGGCGGGAAGGTCGAAGTTCGAGCCTTCCTGCTGGGGGGTCCAGCCGGGCATGTGGACGCCGTTGGGGACGTAGAGGAAGGCCATGCGGCGGGGGCGGGGATCGATGCCGGCGGCGCGGGCTTGCAGGGGGGAAATGAGGGGGGCCATGGCTTCGAGCCAGGGGAGGGCGAGGGTCGCGCCGAGGCCGCGAAGGACGGTGCGTCGGGTGAGGGTATGCATTATTGTGTATTTCTCATTACCGTGGGAAAGGCGATTCACGGATGACGCAGACGCGATCGAAACGAGGCGAGGTCCGTTTGATGGCGGGGGATGTCATTGCAGGGTGAGTTCTTCGCGGGAGCGTTTGCGGAAGGGGTCGCTTTTGACGATTTCGAGGATGAGGCGGGAGACGCGAGAGTGGTCGCCTCGGGTTTTTTCGACGATGGCGTCGACGGCGCAGGCGTCGGCGGGGTTGAGGCCGCGGCCGAGGCCGTAGATCAGCAGTTTTTCGGTGAGGCAGCGGGTGAATTGTTGGGCTTTTTGGTCACGGAGCAAGGTTTTGAGCTGCTCGACGCCCTGGAAGGAGCCGCTGCCGGGGAGGGTGCCGGAGGCGTCGACGGGGGTGTCGCCGTCGTTCGCGCGCCAGGCGCCGATGGCGTCGAAGTTTTCGAAGCCGAAGCCGAGCGGGTCGAGCTTGGCGTGACAGCCGGCGCAGCTGGGGTTGGAGCGGTGTTGTTCGAAGCGTTGGCGGAGTGTGCCCTTGAGGGGGCCTTTGGCCTTGTCGTCTTCGAGGGGGGGAACGTCGGCGGGCGGGGGAGGCGGCGGGGTGCCGAGGATTTGTTCGAGGATGTATTTGCCGCGTTTGACGGGGGAAGTGCGGCCGGGGTTGGAGGTGAGGGTGAGGATGCCGGCCTGAGTGAGCAGGCCGCCGCGTGGACTTGAGGCGGGGAGAGTGACCTTGCGAAATTCGTCGCCGGTGACGCCGTCGATGCCGTAATGCTTGGCCAGTCGTTCGTTGAGGAACGTGTAGTCGGCGTCGAGGAAGTCGAGGACGGGGCGGTCGTCGCGGATCACGGATTCGAAGAATAGCTCGGTTTCGCGGCGCATGGCGCGGCGGAGGTCATCGTTGAAGGTGGCGAACTTGGCGGGGTCGGGGGTGACGGATTCGAGTTTGCGGAGCTGAAGCCATTGGCCGGCGAAGTTGTCGACGAGGGCTCGCGAGCGTGGATCTTTGAGCATGCGAACGACCTGGGCTTCGAGGACGCGGTCGTCTTGAAGCTGGTTTTCGCGGGCGAGCTTGAGGAGCTGGTCGTCGGGCATGGTCGACCAGAGGAAGTAGGAGAGGCGGGAGGCGAGTTCGTATCCCGTAAGCGGGCGAATGGGGGCGATGTCCTTGCCGTCCCTGACGCGTTGGCGGTCCAGTTCGACGCGGAAAAGGAAGTGGGGGCTGACGAGGATGGCCTGGAGGGCGAGCTGGAGGCCGCGTTCGAAGGGTTCGCCGTCCTGGCGAGCCAGATCGACGAGTGTGAGGAGGCGTTCGACTTCCTCGGGACGAACCGAGCGTCGGTAGGCTCGCTCCATGAGCGGGGCGAGAACGGGTCGGGCGGCTTCGCGCCAGGCGTCGGGGGTGGCGGTACGGGGTTGGCGAGCGGAGAGGGAGGGTTTGTCTTTCGAGCCCGCGGGAGAGTTGCCGAGCAGCTCGACAGAATGGACGTGAAGGTTGCGATCACCCTTGAGCTTGGGGTCGGGTGAGTCGGGTTGGTAATAGTCGTTGAGGAAGGCGAGCGCGAGCTGGTTCTTGCCTTTGCGGAGCGGCGCGGGGATGGGGTAGAGGCCGGGGTCGGAATCGCGGGCGGGGATGTCGACGGCGCGGATGTCCTTGCCGTTGACGCGGAGGACCATGCGGACCGGCTCGGTGCCGGCCTGGTCGCCGGAGGCGCGGACTTCGAGGCGGTAGAGGCCGTCGGCGGGGGCGTCGAAGGTGAAAGTCAGCTCGCCGCTGGAGGCGAGGGATCGGCCGTTGCCGGTGAGGTTGCCGCCTTCGAGGTCGGTGGACTTCCAGGAGCGGAGGGGCCAGAGAGGGGACTGGGGCTTGCCGAGGAGGGCGATTTGATGGAGGACGAGGTTACGGTCACGCTGGGCGGGGTCGGGATGATCGGCCTGGTAGAAGTCGTTGGTGAAGGCGAGCGTGAGAGTCCGTTCGCCGGCTTGCTTCACGGGGATTTCGGCGGAGTAGTTCGCGGGGGAATCGGGGTCGGCGGCGGTGACGTCGAAGGTGCGGAGGGGTTGGCCGTCGAGCTTGGCAAGAAGTTTGGGAGGTTCGTTGCCGGCTTGCTCACCGTGGGCGGTGATCTGGAGGCGGTAGACGCCACGGTCGGGGAAGGTGAGGCGGTGGTGGATCTCGATGTTGGAGGCGAGGCGGCCGTCGGGCGGGGCGTTCTCAAATTCGGAGGGGTTCCAGGCGGCGATCTGGCCGTTGTCGATGCGGGGGGCGGGCAGAGCACGCTCGGACAGGCCCTCGGCGACCGTGAGGTATTTTTCGAGCAGGAGCGGGGGCAGGCTGAGGACGTCGCCGATGGTGTCGAAGCCGTAGCCGACGTCGTCGAGTGGGAGCAGTTCGGGCCGATCGACGCCGATGCCGAGGAGGTCGCGAACGGTGTTGAGATATTCGGCACGATTGAGGCGGCGAAGGGTGACGCGTCCTGGTTGTTCGATGGTGCAATCGCGGGAGGCGAGCAGGGAGTTGAGGTCGCGGACGAGGGCTTCGCGCTCGGTGTCGGAGGGAGCGGGCTTGCCGTCGGGGGGCATGATGCCTGCGTCGACGTTCTCGATGACGGACTGCCAGAGGCGGCGGTCGGCTGCGACGGCGGATTTGTCGGCTGCGGAGTGGAGCCTGACACCGGCTTTGGGCTTGGTCTCGCCGTGGCAGGAAACGCAATAGCGGTCGAGAAGAGGGCGGACCCGGGCGGCGAAGGGGTCGTCGTCGGCGACGGCACGGGCGCAGGGGGTGAGGCTGACGAGGAGGAATACGATGCAGGCTGGGTTGAGTCGAGCCCTCGAAATCCGGTGGTTAAACGAGTGTTTCACACTTTAGGATTTTAGCGACGGAGGGGTGAGTCGTCGAGGTGAGACGATGCATGAGGTAAACGGAAGGTTGACCGGGGTGTGACGAGGCCCAAGAAAATCGGGACAGGCCGCATGGAAGCCGTCGGAGCGCTTCGTCCTTCTGTCGGGGGCACTCGGTGTGCTGGGTTGTGAGAGGAACGGGGAGGGCTTCTAATGGTGACCTGAGATGGAGTTCTGTTTTCTCGGGGGGTGATGCCGATGAACGTTCGAGTGCTGGCCGGTATGGTGTTGGCTTGTGGTTGGGTGGCGGGAAGTGCGCTGGGGGCAGATGGTCCGGTGTATGAGTTGCGGACGTATCATTCCAGCCCGGGCAAACTTGGTGATTTGCACACTCGGTTTCGTGAGCATACGACGCAACTGTTTCTGAAGCATGGGATGACGAACGTCGGTTACTTTGAGCCGATGGACGAGGAGCAAGGGAAGGGGAAGACGCTGATTTATCTGCTGAAGCATGACAGCGATGAGGCGGCCAAGGCGAGCTGGGCGGCGTTTCGGGATGACCCGGAGTGGCAGGAGGTGAAGAAGGCCAGCGAGTCGGACGGGGTGCCGCTGGCCGAAAAGGTCGAGTCGATTTATCTGAATCCCACGGATTACAGTGGTGAGCCGCTGACGCTGGAGCGAGGGGGGCCGGAGCGGGTGTTCGAGCTGCGGACGTATCATGCGAGCGAAGGGAAGCTTGCGGATCTGAACACGCGGTTTCGTAAGCACACGACGAAGCTGTTCGAGAAGCATGGAATGACGAACGTGGGATATTTCACGCCGCGGGATGCGGATCAAGGCAAGGAAAGCACCCTGATCTATTTTCTGGCGTTTCCGGATCGGGAGAGCGCGAAAGCAAGCTGGAAGGCGTTTGGGGATGATCCGGAGTGGCAGAAAGTCTACAAGGAGAGCCAGGCGGACGGAGTTCCGCTGGCGGCGAAGGTGGAGTCGGTGTTCTTGGTGCCGACGGATTACAGCCCGATGAAGTGAGGAGGGGGTGGGCCAACACTGTTGGGAGAGACACCTCGAAGTGGTGGGCATGTCGGTCCTGGGGCGTTGCCCCAGGCCGGAATAGAGCGTCCCGTTGCTGAGCTTCAGACAGTCCCGTTCCGCTGATGTCATCCCCGCGCAGGCGGGGAACCCTAGGACTCACCGCTCTTGCACTGTGGATCCCCGCCTGTGCGGGGATGACTTCGGGCAAACTCGTATCGGAACCGAACAAGCCGCGGGTCGATAGGGCCGGGGATGTTGGTTGGGCGTGTCGGATCGTCGTGTGGGAAGGAGCGGATCGTGATTGAGCCTGCGATTGGTCCGGAGGCGGTGGGGGAGGCTGCGCGACGGATAGCTGGGCATGTGCATGAGACGCCGGTGCTGACGTGCTCGACGATTGATCGGATGGTTGGGGGGTCGCTGTTTTTCAAGTGCGAGAATTTTCAGAGGGTGGGGGCGTTCAAGTTTCGTGGGGCGTGCAACGCGGTTTTGCAACTGACGGATGAGGAGCGCTCGCGTGGGGTGATCACGCATTCGTCGGGGAATCATGCACAGGCGTTGGCGCTGGCGGGGGCGTTGGCGGGGGTGCCGGTGTGCGTGGTGATGCCGAGGACCGCGCCTGGAGTGAAGCGGGCGGCGACGGAGGGTTATGGGGCGAGGGTTGTGCCGTGCGAGCCGACGTTGGCGGATCGCGAAGGGACTGTGGAGCGAGAGATGTCAGAGCACGGGTATGCACTCGTGCATCCTTATGACGACTGGCGGGTGATCGCCGGGCAGGGGACAGCGGCGTGGGAGCTCATGGACCAGGTGTCGGGTGCGCTCGATGTTATTGTGACACCGTGCGGCGGGGGGGGGTTGCTGGCGGGGACGGCGCT
>JBGSYY010000499.1:0-8961 GCA_041750675.1 Isosphaeraceae bacterium
TCATCGGGCGTCCTCCGGCTGGGGTGCCACGCCGCCGCGCGTCTTGTCGACGTCGTATTCCGGGGCGGGTGACGTGACGCCTCGATCGGCGTCGTATTCGGGCGGGGCGATTGTTTCGGTTGAGGCCTGACGGCTCATCGACTTGATGTAGGCGACAATCTTGAGCAGATCTTCCTCGCTGATCTGGCCCTGATAGGAGGGCATCAGAGGCTGGTAGCCGGCGACGATCTGACTCTTGGGCAGAAGGATGGAATCGCGGATGTAGCGGTCGTCGGCATTCACGAACGTCACGTTGTCGCCCTCCTGGATCGGCACGGGTCGGCCATAGATCCCTTCGAGACGAGGGGCCTTGACGGTCGCGTTCTCACCGTGGCAGCCGGCACAGTGGTTGAGCACAAAGAGGTCGCGACCTTCCTGAGCCATCGATTCACCAGCTTGCTCCTCGTGCAGCCATCGCTCGTAGTCGGCGGGGGCCATGACCTCAACCCAGCCACCCATGACGGAGTGGTCGGTGCCGCAGTATTCGGTACAGAAGAGCCTGAAGCGGCCGATCTTGGTGGGTCGGAACCACATCTCGGTGTAGCGGCCGGGCAACACATCCTGTTTCACGCGAAACGCCGGGATGAAGAAGCTGTGGATCACATCCTCGGAGATCATCTTGAGCCGGACGGCCTGGTCCACGGGCACATGCAGCGCGTTGATTTCCTTTTTACCTTCGGGGTGCTGGAGCTTCCACATCCATTGCTTGCCGACGACGGGGATCTCGATGGCGTCGCCGGGAGGCGAGAACTGCTTGACGTAGACCACCGCCGAGATGGCGAACATCGACATGGCGATGATGAACGGGATGATGATCCAGACCGCTTCCAGTTTCAGGCTATGCGTCGGCGGCCGTGTGCGGTCGATCGTACGGCCGCGTCGATACCGCAGGGCAAGCCCGATCACGAGAAAGGCGACGAGAAACGTGAAGAAAGCGCCAAAAGCCACTTCGTACCAGAACGCGAAGTCGTAATCGGGGGCGACCGACGATGCGCTCTCGGGGAAAATCGGGAAATTCCACATGATGGGAGCAGCCAGCGTGAGTTGAAGGGGCGATTGGGGGCGGAGCAAGGGGCGTTCAGGTCACTGGTAACGATTTACTGGAATCGAGCAACCTGCGGCGTCGATCGCGATGGAGCATTGTGGCGATGTAGCCGCCCAGCAGGAGCACAGTCGCCGAACCGGCGATCTGCAGGATACGGACCACGGCAAGCGTGTATTTGCCGCTGTGGGGGTCGTAGTCGTAGCAGAGCATCAGCAGGCGGCCGACGGGCGAGCCAACCTTGCCAGCCCCGGCCTGTTCCAGGCTCAGGCTCAGCTCCTTGGGGGGATAGTCAATTCCAAAGAAATAGCGGGTAATGCGGCCGTCGGGCGCGAGAATGACGATGCCTGCGGCGTGGGCGAATTCGTCGGTCGACGGGTTGTAGCGAGCGCGAAACCCGATCGCCTCTTGGAGACGGGCGACATTGGCCTCGGTACCGGTCAGAAAGTGCAGGCCACGGTCACCCCGAACCCGATCATAAGCTTCGAGAACGCCCTTTTTCTTCAGCGCTGCACGTTCCGGCGTGTCCTTGGGATCGAAGCTGACGGTGACGACTTCGAAGGTGTCGCCCGCGGTCGGTGTCATGGCACGCATGGTCCGGACGAGGCTATTGATCGTCTGACCGCAGAGCATGGGGCAGCGATAATAGATCATGGCGAGGACCACAGGTCGCTTGCCGAAGTAGTCACCCAGAACGACAGGTCGGCCGGCCTCGTCCACGAGGGGAAGGTCCAGGGGGACAGACTCACCGAGTCGCTGATCGAAGCCGACTTCCTGAAACACCTCGCCAGGCTCGGGCGTGGTGTTGGGTCGCGTCAGGTCGTAGGAAGCTCGGCTGTCTTGGGCCCAGGCGGGATGGGACGCGAGCAGAAGCAGCGTGAGCAGAAGCAGGAATTGGGTTGCGATCCGCTGGAGGAGCATGATCTCAGGCAATCTGCAGATGGGAACGCCCCTCTGGAAATGGTGAGACGTTGCGGTGGGGACGGGTCGATGGCAGTTCATGGTCGTTCAATCACTTTCGTCACTTCTCCGAGCCGGTATCGGCCGGAGTGCGTGTGTCGAGCGTCGGCGGGGCGGCTGCCGGGTTGGTGCGATCGAGAGGAACGATCGGTCGTGCATTGACGCGAGCGCGTCGAATGGCATCGTTGGGATTGATCTCGGCCGAGTCGTCCGCTGCCTCGCTTCTGGGCAAACCGCGACGGGCGAGGATATCGATGGCGCGGTCGAGGGGGATGCGGGCTTGTTGCTTGTTCTGAGGGTCGATCCAGGTATATTGCTCGAGACTTCGAGCTTCGGCCGCAAGCTCGTCGGCGTTGTCGTAAATCGGGTTTTCCTTGTAGACATCGGGGCCGGCCTGTGCGTAGAGGCCGGTGTTGTCGGAGAAGAGGGCCGGGCGGCGAGCCTGCTCGACATCTTCCCCCACTTGAGCGAGCCGCATCACCAGTGCGAGCGCGGCGGCGGAGATGGCGGTAAAGGCCACGAGGCCGACGGCGAAGCCCAGAATGCCGCCGACCGGAACATCATCAATCGCGTGATAACCGGGGCGATACTGGGGATCCAGGCCGCCCTGAGGGATCAGGTCGCGCATGGGCGGGTCAGGCTCCGGGGAACGGTGTGGGTACGGGGTAACCTTCAAGGCTGTCATCGCTGTCGTCGACCAGATGGATCAAACCATCGACGGCGGGATCGTTGACGGGCATCAACGGATGGCGGACGAGGGTGCGAAGGAAGAAGCCGACGCAGATACCGCCAACGGCGGCGAAGGCCAGCACGCTCAGCAACAATTGCACGACCGGCACGCCAACGGCCGGACTCAGCGGGTCACGCACCTGTGCGGGCAGAATCAGCCAGATGGTGTCAATTAGGTGGAGCACGAGGATCGCGGCGGAGAAGCGGAGCAGCCAATCAGCCCGACGTTTGAGGTCACGCATCAGCAAGAGCAGGAACGGCGCGAAGAAGTGAAACAAGATGAGGATGGTGACGAAGACTTGCCAGCCGCCACGGCTACGACGCAGGTACCAGGGAATCTCCTCGGTGAGATTGCCGCTCCAGATAATTAGATACTGCATGAAACTGGTGTAGGCCCAGAGCATCACGAAAGCGAGCATCAAGCTGGCGAGATCTTGAAAAACTCGCGGCAAGGCGACCTGTTGAAGCCCCGGCTCGCCACGGAGGGCGGCAGCGACGATTGTCATAGCAGCGAACGTCGCCAGGCCCCAGCCAGTGATGAGCATCGCGCCGTAGATGGAGGAGTACCAGTCAGGCTCAAGCGACATCATCCAGTCGACGGCGGCGAAAGAAGCTGTCAGGAAAACAAGCCCGAGGCCGGGAGCCGCAAGCCGGCCCAGGTTGCGCGACGGGATACGGTCGTTGGCCGTGTCCTGGCGAACCGATCCGCGATGGAACAACCAGGCCAGCAGACTCCAGAGGCCGAAATAAAACAGGGCCCTGAGGGCAAAGGCCATTGGGTTAAGGTAAGCGGCCTTGTGCAGAATCAACGGCTCGTTGACGGCTTCGGGGCGTGCCCAGGGGTAGAGGACGTCGAGGCCGAAGAGAATCGGAATGAAGAGCAATGTCAGGGGAAGAACACAGAGCGCCGCCGCCTCAAGTGGGCGTCGGATCAGTAGTCCCCAGCTTCCGCCCGTCAAGTGGTGGAGCATTGTGAGCGAGAGACCGCCCACGGCGATGCCGAACCAGAAGATGAAGGCGACGAGGTACGCCGGATAGATCAACGCCCGGGTGGGCGGAATCAACATCATGACCAGGCAGAGGGCCAACGCTACGATTCCGACCAGCCAGGCCATCGCCCGCGCGGGGGCGAGCGGAGCGTGGATGTGGGGCGTGCCGGAATGAGGCTGGGGATGATTCGCGTCGAGATGGGACATGGTCAGTGGGCCTCCCCCTCGTTGGCATGGAGAGCGGGTGGCGGGGTGGCTTCGGGAATCACGGTCTGAGAAAGCGCGGCGCGGTCGAGATCATCAAGTTCGCTGGGGTCGGCGTCACGGCTGAGCTGGAGGGCGCGGAGAAACGCCGCGATGGTCCAGCGGTCGCGAACGGGGATGCGTGCGGCATAACCATACATCGCACCGTGGCCGTTGGTGATAACGTCAAAGTAATAGCCGATGGGTTGATTCACGACCTTGGGGTCGTACAGCTTGGGTGGGGGGCTGAAGCCTCGAATGACGATCGGGCCGCGACCCGCGCCGTCCTGGCCGTGGCACGGGGCGCAAAAGATTTTATAGCGATCGTGCCCACGCTCGAGAACGCCGCGATCAGCGCTAAAGGGCATTTCGGCGACGAACTGACCTGAGTCGTCGCGGCCGGTAAGGTACGTGCGCCGGACGTCCGGGCCGAAGGGCAAGAGATCGGCACGGGCGACAGTCCCCTCGACCAGGGGACGCGACGAGAGGCCGTCGGGAAAGAACGAGGTGGCCTCGTATTCCTCGTAACGGGGCTGATCGTACATCTCGCCGTAGCGGCATCCGGCGAGCGAGACGAGCAAGGCGACGGTGGCAACCGTCGCGATACGTCGGCAGGGGCGGGGTGCCGGGGATTCGGGGTGATGCGAGGGCAACATACTTGGAGAACCGTGGGGTGCGGGGAGAAGGATCGTCGCCTTGGATGTCGGGTTCACGATTCGACGACGGTCACTTCGCGCGGGTTGAGCGAACGCAAAAAGTTGGCTGTGCCGTCGAGGTCAAACTGACGATCGTTGGCCTGAATGCACAGGAAAAACCGGCTCCGCGAGGCCAGGGCGAAGCTCGGGCTATTGAACACCGGATGATGCGGCCGAGGCAGCCCGTTGAGGGCGAGCATGCCCAGGACCGCCCCGAAGGCGGCGAAAAGGATCGTCAGCTCAAAGGTGACCGGGATGAACGCGGGCCAGCTCGCAAACGGACGGCCGCCGACAATGATCGGATAATGGATGACCGAGCTGAACCATTGCATGAACAAGCCCGTGATCCCACCGGCGAGGCCACTCAGCAGTACAACGAGCGGAAGCCGATTGCGTCGAAAGCCGATCGCCTCCGCCAGGCCGTTGACGGGCATGGGGGAGTAGGCGTCCATTTGACGATAACCGGCCGCATAAGCGGCGCGGGCGGCGGCGACGGTCTGCTCGGGCCGGAGGAACTCGGCAAGCACGCCGTAAACGGGCGGCCGGCCGGCGGGCGGCACGGCGTCGAACGGGTGGGTCTGGTAGACGGTGTCGCTCATGGGGTGTGAGACTCTCCCGACGAGGCCGACTCGCGTGCGTGGTCGCGCTCGTGAACCTCGTGAACCAGCTCGCGCATTTCCGTGATCGAGATGACAGGCAAGACGCGGATGAACAGAAACAGCAAGCTCAGGAACAAGCCGATGGAACCGTAGAAGGTCATATAGTCCCAGATCGTTCCGTGATACATGCCCCAGGACGAGGGCAGGAAATCGGTCGCAAGGCTGGTTACGACAATGATGTAACGCTCGAGCCACATGCCGATGTTGATGATGATGCAAATGCACCAGAGCCAGACCGGGTGAGTCCGGAAGTAGCGGAACCAGAACAACTGGACAACGGTGCAATTGCAGAGCAGAAGCAGCCAGTAGGCGTGAGCGTAAGGTCCCGAGGGGCGTGCCTTGAGGATCATGAACGACTCGTACGGGTTGCCGCCGTACCAGGCCATGAAGGCCTCCATGACGTACCCGTATGTAACGATCAGACCCGTCACCAACATGATCTTGGCCATGTTGTCGAGGTGCTTGTCGGTGATGAAATCCTTGAGTCCGTAATAGCCGCGGAGCGGCAGGGCGAGCGTCACCACCATCGCGAAGCCTGAGTAAATGGCCCCGGCGACGAAGTAAGGCGGGAAGATCGTCGTATGCCAGCCGGGAATGATGCCGACGGTGAAGTCGAGAGCGACAATGGTATGAACCGAGACGACCAGCGGAGTCGCCAAACCGGCCAGTAACAGGTAAGCCGTACGGTAGCGGTGCCAGTGACGTGCCGAGCCGCGCCAGCCCATCGCCAGGATGCCGTAGGCGAATTTACCGAATCGGCTCGTCGATCGATCACGCAGGGTGGCAAGGTCGGGTATCAGACCCACATACCAGAACAAGAGCGAAACGGTGGCGTAGGTCGAAACGGCGAAAACGTCGAAGATCAGCGGACTACGCCACTGAGGCCACAGCCCCATCGTGTTGGGATAGGGCATCAGCCAGTAGAAGAGCCAGGGACGGCCCAGATGGAGCAGCGGGTAAAGCCCGGCGCAGGAGACCGCGAACAGGGTCATCGCCTCGGCGAAGCGGTTGATCGACGTTCGCCAGTCCTGTCGCAGCAGAAGCAAGATCGCGGAGATCAGGGTGCCGGCGTGGCCGATACCGATCCACCAGACGAAATTGACAATGTCAAAGCCCCAGCCGACCGGGATGTTCACACCCCAGATGCCGATGCCGCGGACCAGCAGGTTGAGGACCGCGAACAGGAACATCAGAAACAGGCAGAATGCCAGTGCAAAGCCGATGATCCAGCCGCGCCGCGGCGGTTCGGTCAGAACGATTGAGGAGATCTTGTCCGTGACCGAGCCCAAGGTGTGGCCGGGACCGAGCACGGGCGGCTCGTCATCGTGGTCAAGTTGTGCGGTATCCGCCTGGGCCATGTCGGGTCAGGCCTCGATCGCTGGGTTGGGGTTGGTCAGCTTCGCCAGATAAGAAGTGCGCGGCCGTGTGTTCAGCTCGGCCAGAAGTCCGTAGTCGCGGGGATCGCTCTTGAGCTTCACCACATCGGCTCCGGGGTCGTTCAGATTGCCGAAGACGATCGCACGCGTCGGACATACCTGCTGACACGCGGTGACCACGGCATTACCGGCGACTCGTGGCTCGCCGGCGATCTCCGAGGCGATCCGCGCGGCGCTGATCCGCTGCACGCAATACGTGCATTTCTCCATGACGCCGCGGGTTCGCACGCTAACGTCGGGATTGCGTTGGAGCTTGAGCGAGGGCGTATTGTGATCGGCGTACTGGAAGAAGTTGAAGCGACGGACCTTGTAAGGGCAGTTGTTGGAGCAATACCGAGTGCCGACGCAGCGGTTGTAGGTCATTTCGTTCAGGCCCTCGGCGCTGTGAGTGGTCGCGGCGACGGGGCAGACGATCTCGCAGGGGGCCGTCTCGCAGTGCATGCAGAGGACGGGCTGGAAGTGGATGTCGGGGTTGGCGGTGGGACGGGTGCTGGTGGTCGCGTAGTAGCGATCGATGCGGAGCCAGTGCATCTCGCGACCGCGCATCACCTCGGTCTTGCCGACGATCGGAATGTTGTTCTCAGCCTGACACGCCACGACGCATGCGTTGCAGCCGATGCACGTGTTGAGGTTGATCGACATGCCCCAGGCATTGCCCTCGCCGTTGTTGCGGCGGGCCATTGGCTCGGGGTACTCGAAGAGGGTCAGCCGGGAGTCGGGTTGGTGGCCGCCCAGAGCACCCTTGGTGTTGGTGTTGCGGGTCGCGGGATCGGCCTGGGTGACCACCTCGGACGGAGCGTCCGACGCGCCATGCTCGCCGCCTTCGTGGCCGCCGTGGCCGTGAATGTCAGAGGCGAAATGGGGATCGTGGCGGAATTCTTCGTAAGTGCCAACCCGCACCAACTCGCGGCGTTGGGCCTCGACGCTGGGGTTGGGTATGTTGAAGTGCATTTGCGTTGTGGCCAGCGGGTACGTCTCGCCGAGTGGGCGAACCGTAACGCCGGCAGCGCCCCACGGGGCGTCGGAGGTCCGCAGCAGATACGCGTTGAAGCCCGTACCCGTGCCGATACGGCCGGCATCGGTGCGGCCATAGCCCAGAGTGAGCGTCATCGAATCATCGGCGTGGGCGGGCGTGGCCATCACGGCGACGCGGGGCAGCACGCGATCGCGATAGCGGAGTTCGACCAGATCGCCGGTATTCACCTGGAGGGCGGCGGCGGTGGCCACGCTCATCTGCAGGGCATTGTCCCAAACCAGCTTGGAAAGAGGCCGGGGCAATTCCTGAAGCCAGCCGTTGTTGGCGAACTGGCCATCCCAAACGGACGGGTCGGGCCGAAAAAGCAGTTCGCGGGTGGTGGCGCTCGCGGGGATGGTGGCCAGTGAGGCGGGCACGTTGGCAAGCGGCCGAGGCTGGGCGTCGATAGGCTTGGCCGCGGTGCCGTCGATTACTCCCTTGTTCAGAGAGTCGTTCCAAAAATTCTGGAACTCCAGTTCAGACCGGCCGCCTCGCCAGGTGGCCTCAACCAGAGCACGCGGCGTCTGGGGATTGCCCTCGACAAGGGCGGCCACCACTTCGTCAGCGGTTCGCCCGTTGTAGAGCGGGGCGATCAGGGGCTGGATGATGGTCGCCGTGCCGTCGAAGGCGCGGACGTCGCTCCATGACTCAAGGAAATGGGCCTGGGGCACATGCCAGGTGGAGAGCAGGGCGGTTTCGTCGAGATAAAGGCCAAGGTGAATGCGGTGGGGAACCTTCAGGTAGGCCGTGCGGAAGTCAAGATCCGCAGGGGCATCGTAGACCGGATTGCCGCCCAGAACCACGACCAGGTCGACCGCGCCCGCATTCATGTCGTCGACCAGTTCCCGAAGCGTGCCCGCGCGATCGGCGGGCGGCCGGGAGACGACCGACTCGTGATAGGTCACCGTGGTCCCGACATTACCCAAAGCCCGGTTGATGGCGTGGACGATCGCATGAACTTCAGCGGGCTGAGTCTCACCGGCGACGACCAGCGAGCGGCCCTTGTGGACGCTAAGATCAGCGGCGAGCGTCGCGACGAACTCCGAACTCTCGGCTGCCTCGACCTCGGGCAATCCCGTGACGCCGGCCGCTGCGGCCAACGCTCGTGCGATGCCGGGAATCCGTGAAGCCGGAACCGGCAGCCGGTGGTCGGC
>JBGSYY010000500.1:0-4657 GCA_041750675.1 Isosphaeraceae bacterium
CATCCTGCCCGAGGGCGACAAGGGCGATCCGGCACGCGGCCGCGTTGTCTTTCAGAAGCTCTGCGCCGGCTGCCATCGACTGTTCGTCGAGGGCGGCGCCATCGGCCCCGACCTCTCGGGCGTCGAACGCCACGATCTCGACTTCCTGCTCACCTCCCTTGTCGACCCTTCGGCTGTCATCCGTGGCGAATATCAGGGGCAGACCGTTGCGCTGAACGACGGCCGCATCCTGACCGGCCTGATTATCGAGGAGAACGCGAATAGCCTGACTCTGATCGATAGTCAGCAGCAAAAGACCACGATCACCAAGAGCGAAATCGACGAGATCGCGCCGGCCACCCGCTCGATCATGCCCGAAGGTCAGCTCGACTCGCTGAAGGAGGGCGAGATTCGCGATCTGTTCCGCTATTTGCAATCGAGCACACCGTAGATGATCATAGCATTATTCGATGAATTCTTTTTCCATTCCGAGCGACACACACAGTCCCATGAAAACTCCACTCCGCGTCGCCGCCGTGCAGTTTGAACATCGCGACGGCGATAAGTCCTACAATCTCGGCCGGATCGAGGAGTTGACTCGGCAGGCCGCCGTGCGGGGTGCGGAAGTCGTTTGTTTTCACGAGTGTTGCATTCCGGGTTATACCTGGCTGCAACGGCTCGACCGTGATGCGCTCAAGGAGGTCGCCGAGATCGTGCCGGGCGGCGACTCGGTTGCTCGACTCGATGCCCTGGCACGCTCCACGGGCATGGTTGTCATGGCGGGTCTGATCGAGCGTGACGGCGAGGGGCGTTGCTACAACACCTATTTCGCCGTCGACGGATCGGGGGCGATCTTGCTGCACCACCGCAAGCTGCACGTCTTCATCAACCCCCACCTGACGCCCGGCGATCATTTCACGGTGAGCGAAATCCGGGGCATGCGCATCGGCGTGCTGATCTGTTACGACAACAATCTGCCCGAGAATGTGCGGATCACCACGCTGATGGGGGCCGAGTTGATCGTGATGCCGCACGTGACCGGGGCGACGGCATCACCCATGGTGGGTCGCGGTCCGATTGATCCAGCCGTCTGGCACAACCGGCACATCGACCCGGCCCGCCTGCTTCACGAGGTTCTCGGCCCCAAGGGCCGCTCGTGGCTGATGCGCTGGCTGCCCGCTCGTGCATGGGAGAATGGCGTTTACGTCGCGTTCGCCAATGCCCTGGGCATGGATGGCGACTCCATCCGGCCGGGTGGGGCGTTGATCCTCGACCCCGATGGTGAGGTGATGCACGAAAGTTGGTCGCCCGACGACGCATTCGTCGTGGCCACACTCACGCCCGAGCCACTGGCCCGAGCCTCGGGCCGACGCTATCTGCGTGCCCGCCGCCCCGACCTCTACTCCGCATTGACACGCCCTCCCGAACACCCACCCACGTCCGAACCAGGCTGGAAGCGATCCTTCCAGGCGGAGTGAGCAGCCTGCCAAGGAGCAGGTGGCCACTTCGTGAAGAGTTAAGGCGTCTCGTGAGTTTTGCGGAATTGTCGACAGTTTTTGACGTTCCGCGCCGACGTCTTGATCAAAATGCGATCGTCCGTTACATTCCAACTTGTCGGCGCCGTAGCCAAGTGGTAAGGCAGCGGATTGCAAATCCGTTATCCCCCGGTTCGAATCCGGGCGGCGCCTTTTTGGGGGTTGGAGGTCGAGACGGTTGCGGCCGCCTCGGCCTTTCCCTTTTTGCCTCGATGGCTGAGGTGCTGGGCGGACAGCTCGTGTGAATAGGCTTGCTCGACCGGCACGCCCCGATGCTCCACGGGACATGAGCCATGCCAGGGCGAATTGTGGTTGTGGGTAGCTCGAACACGGATATGATCATCCGTGTGGATCGCATACCTCGTCCCGGCGAGACGATTCTGGGCGGCGAGTTCGTGCGAGCGCCGGGGGGGAAGGGGGCGAATCAGGCGGTGGCCGCCGCGCGGGCGGGTGGTCTGGTCTCGTTTGTCGCGCGAGTGGGCGCGGATGCCCTGGGCGACGAGGCGATTGTGGGGTTCCTGGCCGAGGGGATCGACGTTTCGACGGTTTTTCGCGATGTGGAGGCCCCTTCGGGTGTGGCCTTGATTTTCGTCGCCCAGGACGGTGAGAACGCGATCGCGGTGGCGAGCGGCGCCAACGGCTGGCTATCGGCGACGGATATCGAGCGGGCGAGGTCCGCTTTCGCTGGGGCGGGAACCTTGCTGATGCAACTGGAAACGCCGCTGGAGAGCGTTGTGGCGGCGGCTCGACTGGGAAGGGAACTGGGTCATCGGATTCTCCTCAATCCCGCGCCGGCACAACCGTTGCCGGACGAATTGCTCCGGATGGTCTCGATCCTGACTCCCAATGAGGCCGAGGCCGAATTGCTGACGGGAATCGCCGTGACGGGTGTCTCTGAAGCCAGGCGGGCAGCTCGGGCATTGCGTGAGCGTGGAGCCTCGGTTGTCATCATCACGCTTGGTTCGCGAGGGGCGTTTCTGTGTGCGGACGAGGGCGAGGCGCTTGTGCCATCGTTCCGGGTTGAGGCGGTCGATTCGACGGCCGCCGGGGATGTTTTCAACGGGGCGCTTGCGGTGGCACTCACGGAACAACGAACGTTGATTGAAGCCGTTCGATTCGCGAATGCCGCGGCGGCTCTCTCGGTGACGAAGCTGGGAGCGCAGCCATCGGTACCGACTCGATTGGAAATCGAACGCTTACTATTGCGAATTGATATTAAATAATTCAAAAATCGACATAACATCATTTCTAAGTCATAAGAAATAAGGGTGGACGCCGCATCGTCATGATGAGGCGTCCACCCTGGGAGGATCGAGCCGATCCGGCTCAGTTGCGAGGAGCGGGAAAGTGTCGCGATTCGGCGTTGCGGGGCTTATCGCGTTCCCGTGCCTGGCCCGCCCATCGCGGGAGTTACCGGCGTGCTGGGTCCGAAGATGGCCGACATGTCGAATGGGGCACCGAGCATGTCGTTGAAGCCGGTTTGCTGTGTCGGAGTGAGGATCTCCTGGATGCGGCGGTCGGTCGACTCGCGAAGTTCCGTCAGCCGACGCCCGAAAACGCGTTCCTGGATATTGCGATAGCGAGTAGGCGAAACGTAATTCCGCAACTCGGCGATTCCCTCCGCCTCGTCGCCGGTTTCGCGTATCCGATCCGATGCGCGATCGGCGGGGCCGGCTCCGTTGCGCGGGGCATTGGGATCGATGGGGGCAGGAGCGGCTTCGGTTTGAGGTACGGGATCACCCGTTGGCTTGTTGTTTGTGGAGGCCAGACTTCCGTTGTCGGCAGGGATTCTGGTGCCGATTGGAGTGACTGGGCGAGGTGCGCTCCCATCGCGAGGAGTGATCGCCGCGCCGGGGCGAGTGGTTTGGCCGGGAGTTGCGTTGGGTCGCGAGTTGAGCACGACGTCGTCGCGGCCGGGCGTGTCGCCGGGGAGGGGTAGGCTTCCGTTGCGAGGTGTCGTCGCTACTCCGGGCTTCGTGTTGCTGCCGGGAGCGGCGGACTTGATGCCGAGGTTTTCGCCGACTCCCTCGCCACGGGGGTTCGCGGGATTCGCTCCAGGCAAGCTACTACCGTCGCCGGGCTGGTTTTCCGCGGTGTCCTCTGCGGTGAAGTCGCCGAAGTACTGCTGATTCAATCCGTCGGCTTGTTGATGAAAGTCCTGAACCACGCCCTGGACTTGCTGGGTCTGGTTGTCGTTCAGGTTGAGTGAACGCGCGACTTCCGGCTCGCCGATGGACATGGGGCCGAGGATCTGGAGACGCATCTGTTCGAGGCGGGCCATCTGGCGCGGATTGAGAATTTGGGAGAGAGCCTGGCGGTTTTCGTCGCGCATGGCCTGTATTGCGTCGGCGTTCAGGCCCGGACGATCCGCAGTGGTTCGGTCGCCGCTTGTGGTCTCATCGCGGGTATCGCGTGGGTTGCGAGTCCTGTCTGTTCTCTCCAAGGGCTGGCCCGTGGCATCAAGACCGGCGTTGTTGGTTTCGCGATCGCGGCGTGCGGGCGTCTCGCGCCTGCCCTGATCGGAAAGGGGCTGGCCGGTGGCATCAAGACCGGCGTTGTTGGTTTCGCGATCGCGGCGTGCGGGCGTCTCGCGGGTGCCCTGATCGGAGAGGGGCTGGCCGGTGGCGTCGAGGCCGGCGTTGTTGGTTCGCGGAGCCGTGGCGCGATTCGAACTGGCTGTGGCCTGGGAGTTTTGAAGGTAGGCTTGCAGGCGGTTGCCGGCGTCCTGGGAGAACTGATCGAGGCCGCGGAGCTGGTCGGTACTCAGGCCCAACTCCTGCTGGAAGGCGGGCGAACGAACCATCATGTCGCTCAGTCCGGGATATGGACCGCCAACACCCGCGTAGCCCGTCGAGCCGCCGAAACCGGCGAAAGTACCATACCCCGGGACGGCGAAGCCGGACGCTCCGGAACCTCCCGGATTATAGGGAAGATTGGAGAGGTAAGGGCGAAGTCCGCCGAGCCGTAGGGGCATTTCGTTGTAGACGGAGTTTCCATAGCCCAGGGCCGACGCACGGGGTCCGCGGCCGAAGGGTAGCTGCGCACCGGGGATGCCGGCAGGCGCATACGCGGGATTGCCGAAGCCGCCGGGACCAGTCGGCGGAATTTGAGCGCCAGGGATACCGCCAGGCGCGGCTGAGGGC
>JBGSYY010000501.1:0-8184 GCA_041750675.1 Isosphaeraceae bacterium
GCGGCGAGCGGCCCCCACGCTCCGCCGACGAAATGGCGGAGCTGCTCCGCCGCGTCGGCGACCTGGCTCCCTCGGAAATTTCCGGTCCCATGGAGCTTTTTCTCCATCGCCTCGAAGCCCAAGGGCGAGTCGTCTCCTTCACGTTTCCGTCTGAAGACGAGCCAGAACGCTGGATCTCGACCGAGGAGCTCACACTCCACGAGCAAGCATTCCCCGCCAAAACCACCGGCCCTGATTCCGAAGCACGGCATACGATTCTCGCCCGTCACGTCGCCACCCGCCCGCTCATCGGCGTCGTTGATCTTGTAGCGCGATACGGTCTTGATCCAGCCGAGGCAACGAGCGCCCTCGAATCGCTTGTCACCGCCGGCGATCTGGTCCGCTTGGAGGAATCGCCGGAGGAAGCCGCCCGCTGGGCCGACCGCCGCAACCTGGCCGACATGCGCCGGCTCACGCTGGCACTACGCCGGCGTGACTCGGTGGCCGTCACGCCCGAAGTTTTCGCCGACTTTCTGCTCCGCCGGCAGCATCTCTATCCCTCGACCCAGCTCCAGGGCGAGGCGGCACTGCCCGCAGCGTTGGTATCACTCGAAGGCTTCACAGCACCCCTTTCGCAATGGGAGCAAGAACTGCTTCCCCGCCGTATTCTCGGCTTCCGCTCGAACTGGCTCGATGACCTGGTGCGCGATAGCCAATTTCGCCTCCGTGCCTTGGGCAGTCCTCGCGATGAACCACTGATCGCGTTCCTTTCTCCCGAATTCGTCGGAAGCTGGCCTGAACCGGACCCGTCGGACGCCGCTCCGTCCGTACACCCTCATCTCAACGCCGTGCGCGACGCTCTGACAGGGCGGGGCGCGTGCTTCGTCGACGAGATCGCGACCACCGCCGGCATCAAGCCTTCCCAGGTACAGAGCGCTCTGCGAACGCTGCTGATCTATGGTGTGGTCACCGTCGATCGACTCGATCCGATTCGCAAGCAGGCCGACTCCACAGCCGACGTTCCCATTCCGACCTCGCCCTCCGGGAGGCCGCGACTGGGACGTACCCGGCGCACGGCATCACGACCCACTCAACCACGCTGGTGGCTCTGGCCCACCACCTCGATCCCAGAAGCCAGTGAATCCAACTCCTCGATCCTGGCGTGGGCCGAGGTCCTGCTCGACCGACACGCCGTGCTTTGTCGTGAAACCGCCGCTACTGACCCAGCCGCTCCACCCTGGCGTGAACTCGCCGATCCCCTCCATCACGCCGAACTTCGTGGCGAACTGCGACGTGGCTACTTCGTTGAGGGTCTATCCGGTATCCAGTACGCTTTGCCCGAGATCGCCGATGAACTGGCCCGACATGATCCCAAGTCTACCGCAGCGTCGCCTATCCTCATCTCCAGCCTCGATCCCGCCAATCTGTACGGCTCGGGCGCACCCTTCGATATCCCGCTGCTCGAAGGCGGCACGGCGAAGTTATTACGAAACGCCGGCAACTTCCTCGTCCTGATTGCCGGCCGTCCGATCCTGATCATCGAAGCCCACGGCAAGCGCCTCACAGGTCTACCTTCCGCCTCCGAGTCAGAGCTTCAGGCTGCTCTCGCGCTGCTCCCCTCACTCGCAGGTCCCGGGCATCGCGTCATCAAGGTGGACACCTACAACACGGCCCCCGCGCTGGCCAGTCCAGCCGCCCCGTGGCTGGCCGCGTTGGGCTTCGTGCGCAATCCCCCTGGTCTTGCGCTCTATGTCGGATGGTAAAATACCGAAGCATCAGGCAGGTCCATTCATGAAGACCCCATGAAGCACGTCGCTTACCCTGCCGATCGCGTGACCCCATCGAGACCACTTCGCTCATGGATACCCGCCCCGACGAGCTAGCTCTCGACCCTTCACAGCCCGAATACGACTGCCTGGTAATCAGCGACCTGCATCTGGGCAGTGCCGTCTGCCAGGCGCGGCTGCTCGAAGAGTTCCTGCTCTGGGCCTGCGAGCACAGCCGGGAGCTGGTCATCAATGGCGACGTTTTCGACGACCTCAACTTCAAGCGCCTTTCCAAACGGCATTTCGCCTGTCTACGAGTCATCCGCCGCAATTCCGACCGCTCCGATTTCCGCGTCATCTGGATTCGAGGCAACCACGACGGCCCCGCCGAAATCATCAGCCACCTGGTCGGGGTCGATATTCTCGACGAATACATATATGAAAGCGCCCAGGCACGTCTGCTGATCCTGCATGGCGACCAGTTCGACAATGTCGTCACCAAGCACCAGATGCTCACCGCCTTCGGATCGTTTCTGTTCACAATGATCCAGAAAATCGCCCCGCATAACGCCGCACGTTGGATTCGACGCGTCTCGAAGCGATGGCAGCGCAACGGCCCCAAAGTCGAACGTGGCGCGGTCGAACACGCCCGCACCCGCGATTGCCAATACGTCACCTGCGGCCACACGCACCAGCACCTCCAGTCCGTTCACGACGGCGTGCATTACTTCAACACCGGCACCTGGACCGAAAAATCGCCGTGCCCGTTCCTCGGCGTGCGCGGTTCGCGAATCGAGCTGGAATTCTGGCCTCGCCCAGGTGAGGAAACCTCGAACCAGGATTCCGAGGAGGAACCGGAATCCGAGCCGGCCGGCCACGCGCCAGGCTAGCCAGGCAAGTGCTCGCCCGGCGTTGGCACCACCCCTCATGTGCTTGCCCTCAGCTGGCTCCAATCCCTAGGATGAAGCCAACGACTGGCACTTCCCTGCCAGGACAGGCTCTACCCACAAGACTTCTCGGAGTTCCGACGACCGTGGCCAAGTTCCGCACCGAAAAGGACTCGATGGGCAGCATGGACGTCCCGGCCGACGCCTTCTACGGCGCACAGACCCGCCGGGCCGAGTTGAACTTCCAGATCAGCCCCCTCCGCGCACCCCGAGGCTTGATTCGCGCCCTCGGCCTCATCAAGCAAGCCGCCGCCCACGTCAATAACGATCTCGGACTGCTCGATGAGAAGCGTGCCAAGGCGATCATCCAGGCCGCCCAGGAAGTCGCCGACGGCGGCCTCGACGCCCAGTTCGTCGTCGACATTTTCCAGACCGGCTCCGGCACCTCGTCCAACATGAATACCAACGAGGTGATCGCCGGCCGCGCCAACGAGATCCTCGGCGGTCCGCGGGGCGGCAAGGAACCGGTCCACCCCAATGACCACGTAAATCTGGGCCAGTCATCCAACGATGTCTATCCCACCGCGATCCACGTCGCCGCCGTCGAGGAAATCGCCAACACGCTCGTCCCCGCGCTCAAGGCGCTGCACGAGGCGCTGGCCCGCAAGGCCGAGGCGTTCGATTCGATTGTCAAAATTGGCCGCACACACCTGCAGGACGCCGTGCCGATCCGCCTCGGTCAGGAGTTTTCCGGTTTCGCTGCACAAATCCATCACGGCCTCCGCCGCATGGATATCGCCGGCAACGCCCTGGCCGAGCTTCCCATCGGCGGCACCGCCGTCGGCACCGGAATCAATACCCACGCCGAGTTCCCCGAACGAATGGCCGCCCAGCTCAGCCGTGCCACCGGGCAAATTTTCAAGCATGCCGAGGGCGGTCACAGCTTTGAGACGCTTTCCGCTCGCGACGCCGCCGTGGAGGCATCGGGCCAGCTCAAGACAGTCGCCATCAGCCTCGGAATCATCGCAAACAACATCCGCTGGCTCGCCTCCGGCCCGCGATGCGGGTTGGGCGAAATTCTGATCCCGGAGCTGCAGCCGGGTAGCTCGATCATGCCCGCCAAGGTCAACCCGGTCATCCCCGAGGCTGTGATGATGGTCGCCGCCCAGGTCGTCGGCAACGACGCCACCATCGCCTGGGCCAACGGCACGCTCTCCAACTTCCAGCTCAACGTCGGCATGCCGGTCATCGCCTATAATTTGTTGCAGTCGATCGAATTGCTCGCCGCCGCCGCCGACCACCTTCGCACCCGTTGCATCGACGCCGGCGAGTTTTTCACGGCCCATAACATCAAGCCCCCCGGCGTCACGGCGCTCGAAGCGTCACCGAAGGTGGGCGAAACCGTCGAGCGCAGCCTCGCCATGTGTACCGTCCTGGCACCCGAACTCGGCTACGACGCCGCCGCAGCCGTCGCCAAGCATGCTTACAAGACCGGGCAAAACGTTCGCGAGGTCGTCCAGTCGCTTGCCGGCCGCTCCGCCGCCGAGGCAGCGCGTCACCTTGGCCTCGACGTCCCACTTGGCCGAGATGTCCCCGATTCCGCCCAACTGGATAAACTGCTCGAACCCCACGGTCAAACAATTCGCGGAACCGGCAGCGGTCGAGCCGCCGGCGGTTAACCTCACTCGCCCCCCGACTTTCCGCATGGTTCCTCCCTGGTTCAGGCACAAATTTATGCACCACCAGCCCGTCGATCCAACTCCGGTGCCCGGCGTGGATCGCGCCTTGATCGACGAGGTTCCCGACATCACGGTCAACGACTCGTCCGAGTCCTGGTCCGCCACACCGCCCGCCGTGCTCATCATCCCCGAGCCTCGACCCCGGAGACGCCTGCTTTCCGCGGGCCCGATTCTGTTTTTGCTCAGTACCGCGGTTCTGGCCGTGGCGGTGCGCCTGCCCGAGCTGATTCGACCCGACCGACCAGCGACGACTGCTTCCTTCAGTTCCACGGGCCAGCCAGGATCGCCTGAGCTTGAGGATACCCGCGAAAAAGTTCAATCCGCCTCTACGGAAGCTCAGCCCGAACCAGAAAATTCCGCTGTGGTCGACGTCCTTCCCATCGAGCCGGAATTCGCCATCGCCTCGACACTGGTGGAGACCGATCCCTCCGTGGCGGCCACCGTTCACATCGATTCAGACCGAGATCACACTCGGCCAGCCGCCTGGCCGCCGGAGCCGCCCGGGCGCAATCACGTTCCCGAAGCCTTGGTCCCAGAGGTCGCCCACGCCGGGCAGGAACAGAACCCTGTCGACCAAACCGAAGCACAGCGCACCGATCGCGCCTGGGCCGAAATCCGCCGGGAGTCCGAACGAGTCGCCGCCGAGCGCGACGCTCTGACCGATCTCAAGTCAAACATCCTCCAACAAGAGGCCATGACGAAGCACGAACGAGCCGCCAAGAATCGAGCCGACTTTCTGAAACGCCTTCAAGAACTTACAAGTCGCCGGGGCGCGTCCCTCGAAACCTTGATGCACGAAGCACCGCGCCCCGATCTTCTCACCCAAAACGAAAAGCCGCGGCTGCTCGCGCTTTCTCGCTCGCAAAAGCTACGTCTCTCCTGGATTGTGCGACTCCGGGCGATGGGCATCGAGGAGCCGGCTATCCTCGACGAGCTTTCACGTGCCCACGCCTTGAACGCCTCCGCCCGAGGTGGACCGACGACCTTCGACGAAGCCGCCCGCCGCGCTGCCGTCGAGATCCTCGCTGCCCCCACAAACGTTCCTCCTCTTCAAGAGACGCCGCCGCCACCCGTCGCGCGCGAAGGCTCACGTCGCATCCCCGCGCCTTCGCGTCCCTCCGGTTCCCCCGCCTCCTCTCCCTCTCGCCGCCGCATCTCCTCTTGATCGACATCGCTACTCCTCCGACCATCTCGGGATTTTATCTCATGCGCCTCAAGGCTCTGCTGCCCGCAACGCTCCTGACCTGCTCTCTGCTCTGGGCAAACTCGCTCCTCCCAGTAGCCCTGGCCCAAGATGAGGATGAGAAATCCCCTCGCGAGATCGGTGTCGAACTCCTCAAACAAGGCGACTCCCTGGCCGATGAGGGCAAGACGACCGAGGCCGAGATTCGTTATCAGGAGGCGATGGAAGCCTTGCTCCCCGGCCTCCGACACCTGCCCTTCAAGCACACCGTCAAGCGCGACGTCACCCCACGCGACAAAATCCGCGACTACCTCCTCAAGGAACTGGAAGAGGACGCCACGCCCGACGAGCGACGCGCCGAATCGCTCACCCTCAAAGCGTTCGGCCTGATCCCCGACGATCTCGACTACGAGGATCTTCGGCTCAAAGTTTACACCGAGGAAGTCGGAGCCTTTTACGACCCCCAGACCGACACCATGCACCTGATTCTCGAACCGGGTGACGGAAGAAAGCCTGGCCTGCTGGAAGCCATTCTGGGACGCCGTCCCGGATTCAGCAAGGACGAATCTCGGACCGTGATCGCTCACGAGCTGACGCACGCCCTCGCCGATCAGCATTACGACCTCGACCGCCTGCTCAATGCGATCAAAGATGACTCCGACCGCCAGCTTGCCCTCACCGCTCTGATCGAGGGCGAGGCCACGCTCGTCATGATGGGTGCCAGCTCGGAAGACTGGACCGGCGAAGAAACCGCCAAATTGCCCGCCGAAGCCCTCGGCAGCGCCTTCCGCTTCATGGCCCCGCTGCTCCGCGTCGCGGGCGGATCCTCGATGCGGTCCGCGCCGCCAATCATCGGCGAAACGATGCTCTTCCCCTATCTCCGTGGACTGGTCTTCTGCGCTCACCTGACCAACGACAAGGGCTGGTCCGCCCTCGACGCCGCCTACGCAAATCCACCTCTCTCCACCGAGCAAATTCTGCACCCGGAGAAATACGGCCCGAACGGCGACGCCCCAATCGACCTCGACCTCGGCCCGCTCGATCCCGGCGCGGAATGGACCGAACGCGAGCGCGGTGTTCTCGGCGAACTCCAGATCGCCATTCTGCTTCGATCCCATAAAGGCAACGACGCCGCCGCCGGCTGGGACGGCGACCGCTACGCCACGTTCGAGAACCCTGATGGCCGTACAGGCATCGTCTGGATCACCACCTGGGACACCGAAGCCGACGCCCACGAGTTCGCCCGAGCTCTCGGTCGATACCAGGCGCGCCGATCCTCCGAGATTCGTGGCGACGACCTGATCTCGGAGCGCGGGCTGGATGTCGTCCTCGTCCAGGGCTTCTCGCCCGAGATCAACCACCAGCTCACGGAAATCGCCTTCAAAGCCCAACGCTTCGAGAAAACCCACGCCATCCTGACCCCTTGAGCCGTCGCCCGCAAGTCGCGTGCATCCAGCGCCCTGGCCGGTTACTCTGACCTGTGATCAAGAAGGGGACTCCCCTTCCACACCGTCCGGAGCCTCCGTCCCGCCCATGAATCCGCGCGAATCGATCCTCGATCGTCTCCGCTCGCGCCGCGCCGCCGGCTACCCCATCATCGGTGGCGGCGCCGGTACCGGCCTCTCCGCCAAGTGCGAGGAGGCGGGCGGCATCGATCTCATCGTCATCTACAACTCCGGCCGTTTTCGCATGGCGGGCTGCGGCTCGCTGGCCGGTCTCATGCCCTATGGCAACGCCAATCAAACCGTGCGGGAGATGGCCGGCGAGATTCTCGGAGCGGTTCGACATACCCCTGTGCTCGCCGGAGTTTGTGGCACCGATCCGTTTCTCCGTCGCGATCACTTTCTCCGCGAGTTGGCCGCGATCGGCTTCGCCGGCATTCAAAATTTCCCCACCGTGGGCCTGATTGACGGCCAGTTTCGCGCGAACCTTGAAGAAACCGGCATGAGCTATCGCCTTGAGATCGAGCTGATCGCCGCAGCGCGTCAGCTCGATCTGCTCACCACACCCTATGTCTTCGATCCCGAGCAAGCCCGTTCGATGGCCGATGCCGGGGCCGATATCCTCGTCGCCCACATGGGTCTCACCACAAAGGGAGCCATCGGCGCGAAAACCGCGAAATCGCTGGATGACTGCGTCCTTCCCATCAACGCCATCACTGACGCCGCCCGCTCCGTCGCCCCCCAAATCCTGGTCCTCTGCCACGGCGGCCCGATCGCGGAGCCGGACGACGCCGCCTTCATCCTCAATCGCTGCCCACAGATCGACGGCTTCTATGGCGCCAGCTCTATGGAGCGTCTGCCCACCGAAATTGCCATCGCCGACCAGGTTCGCCGTTTCGCATCACTCCGCCTGCCCAATCCGCGATCGTGAACAACACGATGTGACAAGTCCCAGGGCGTTCCCCACATGGCCGCCATCCTGATCGGTACTCTCGACACCAAGGGCGATGAAGTCGCGTTCGTTCGCGACTTGCTCCGCAACGCCGGTCTCGACACCCTCGTCATCGACGTCGGCCCGCTCGGTCCGCCGTCGTTCGAGCCCGACATCTCGCGCGATGCCGTCCTTCGCGCCGGCGGAACTTCCGCGGCGGAAGTCGCCCAGAGCCAGGATCGGGGCGAGGCCGTCGC
>JBGSYY010000502.1:0-4284 GCA_041750675.1 Isosphaeraceae bacterium
CACCGACCCCGCCACCGGCGGACTCGTCGACAACTGCCAGCACGTCAGCATGGGATGCTGCACAAACCTCGCGGATTTCTGCCGACGTGTCGGCACTCGTGAACTCTTCCGCCCCCTCCCCTCCGTTCGCTTCCTCGCACCCGACGCTCCACCCTCCACCTGGACCGCCTCTCGCCTGCCTGCGCCGTTTCACCTCGTCCCGGCCTTCCTCGGCTCGCGTTTCCTCAGCGTCCCCGAGAAGCTTCAGGTCGCCTGGGGCATGGCCGCCCTCCGCTATTCCACCGGCAACGACCCCCGCCCTTTCGCCGATTGGCTCGCCGCCCACGGCCAATCCCCCCGCGTCATCCGCCGCTTCTGGGCCACTGTCCTCGTTTCCGCCTTGAACGAACAGCTCGACCGCATGGACGTCGGCCACGCCCGACAGGTCTTCATCGACGGCTTCCTTCGCAACCGAGCCGGTCATATCGTCGAGGTCCCCGCCGCCCCCCTCGGCTCCATTTATGGCGAAGTCCTCGAAGCCTGGCTCAGCCAGCGCGGCACCGAGATCCGCCTCTCCTCCGGTGTCGCCCGCGTCGAACTTGACGCCGATGGTGCTCTCTCCGGCCTCCAGCTTCGCGACGGCTCCCGCTTCGACGCCGATTTCGTCGTCGCCGCCGTACCCTTCCCGCGCGTCGCCGAACTCATCCACCCCTCAAATCACGCCCTCCTCCCGCGCCTCAACGACCTATCACGAATCCAGTCCACCCCCATTACCGGCATCCACCTCTGGTTCGACCGAACCGTCTGCCCCGTCGATCACGCCGTGCTCATCGACCGCACCATTCAATGGGTCTTCGATCACTCGGCCGACGGAAAAACCGGTACCGAGCCAGGCGAGCAATATCTCCAGCTTGTCGTCAGCGCCTCCTACGATCTCGCCAGGCTCGACAACTCCGCCGTACTCGACATCGCCCTCGCCGACCTCGCCTCCATTTGGCCCCAAGCCACCCGCGACCACCTGCTCCGCTCCCGCGTCGTCACCGAGCACGGCGCAACCTTTTCCGTACGTCCCGGTATCGACTCCCTGCGTCCACCCCAGCGCACCCCCATCGAGGGTCTCTACCTCGCCGGCGACTGGACCCTCACCGGCTGGCCCGCCACCATGGAGGGCGCTGTTCGCTCCGGATACCTCGCCGCCGAGGGTATCCTCGCCGACCTCGGCCGACCGATCCGCGTCCTCCAGCCCGATCTCCCCAGCGACCGCCTCGCCCGCTGGCTCATCGGCCAACCCCGCCCCTCACGTCGCCTTCCCGTTCTCGCCCCCGCCACACCCGCCTGACCTCACTCCCCCTTCCGCTCGCCCGGCGATGTATCCCCCGGCGTCATTTCCTAAGTGGGTCTTCGCCCGCGAAGCCACGAATCACCCGGGCTTCGACCTGCTCACGGCCTGATACGCATCCCAAATAACGATCGCGGGCCGATCGCAGGGTTCCCCCCCAAACAAGTCATCCCCGCGCAGGCGGGGATCCAAGGCGCACGGCCTCGCCCCTCAACCCATCCCTCGATCGAATCCTGGGGCCCGCACGACCCGAAATTCATCCCACGAGAAGCTCCAGAACGAGAATCTCCCATGCAATCACGCAATCTCTCTTGCTGTTGCTTAAATAGTCGCGGCTTCGTCCTCATGATTCGTTTGCGGTCCCCTAACGCAGAAGCAACATTCCATATTTGCTATAAAAAGACAGAATTATTCTTGCAATGCTCAGTTTCACGTTTATGATGAAGTCACGCACGCATGAGAGCGTTGTCCCAAGCTAGGATGCAAACGGCAATTTTGCCTTCGTGTCGCTGCCCATGTTTAGCCAAAATCACAAATCGGCTTTCAAATGGGAGGATACCCACGTCAGTTTCGGAGACCACGAGCGAGTGAGCACCAAGCGATTCGACGCTCAGCACCGATGAGTCGTTCAATCCTTGGTTAATCCGGGGGCATTCGGGGATTCCGGGGTCAGGCGAATCGAGGATTGGATTCTTATGAGTAAGGCACTGCTCTCGAAAATCCGAGAGAATGCACCGCAAGTTCAGCTCTTTCTTCCGCAGGGTGATGAAAGAAATACGTCATTCTGGAAGATCAATGGCTATCCCGCTCGCGTGATCGTCTGGTCCGTCGAGGAATGGGAGCGATTGCCGGAACGCCCACCCGACGCGCAGTTTATCCCCTGCGGTGTGTGGTGCGTCCTGAAGATCGATTGAGTGCTTTCGGAGACCCCATCACCTCGGGCTTCCCGGTCGTCAGCGCTTGAGCGCGGCGCACCGCTCGTGCATCTTGGTGGGCAATTGCCCGCCAGTTCGATCGCGCGAAAGGCCCGCCCCATGACACAGCCCCACGACGACCCCGTCCTCAGCAACTCGCGCCGCGAGGCCATCGCCATCGCCCTCGCCTGGATCGCCGCCACGGCATCCACCTGCGGCCTCTCCTACTGGCTCGGCTATCAACGCCCCGGCCAATCTCTCGGCCCCGACGATCTCCGTCCGATCTTCGGCATCCCCCTCTGGTTCTTCGTGGGAGTCCTCGGCCCCTGGCTCGCCTGCACCCTCTGGACCTGGTGGTTCGTCGGCTTCCGCATGGCCGAGGACGACCTCGGCACCGATCACACCGCCGAACTCGCCAGCGATATTCGCGAGGAAGGCGGCCACGATCATGGTTGATCCCGCCCCGCCCATCGACGCCCACCCCGCCACCGCCGCCGCCCTCGTTCTCTTCACCTTGGTCTCGCTCGGTCTCGGCTTCATCGCCAACCGCGCCCTCAGCACCAAGGGCGGCTTCCTCCCCAAATATTTCCTCGGCAATCGCTCTCTCGGTGCCATCGCCGTCGCCCTCACCGCCGCCGTCATGAGCGGAGGCACCTTCATGGGCTTCCCCTCCCTCGTCTACACCCACGGCTGGGTCGTCGGCCTCTGGATCTCCTCCTACATGATCGCCCCGCTCACCATCCTCGGCATCATGGGCAAACGCATCGGCCAGCTCGCCCGACGCACCGGCGCCATCACCCTCCCCGACCTCTACCGCGAACGCTTCGGCAGCCCCGCCCTCGCGCTCGCCTCCAGCCTCATCATCATCCTCTTCCTCAGCGTCAACCTCATCCCCCAGTTCAAGGCCGGAGCTTTGATCGTCAAAACCGTCCTGCCCGCCAGCCTCACCACCGGCGCTCCCGCCGGCTGGGACGTCGCCTACCTCGTCGGCCTCGCCCTCTTCACCGCCACCGTCGTCGCCTACACCACTTATGGAGGCTTCCTCGCCGCCGTCTGGACCGACATCTTCCAGAGCATCATCATGCTCATCGGCGTCCTGATCCTCCTGCCCCTGGCTCTCGCCGCTGCCGGTGGCCTCGAAACCGCCACCCAGGTCGGCATGGACCGCGCCGGCGACAATTTCGCCTTCGGCCCCGGTGCCGGCCGCGCCTTCCACCCCATCGGGCTCGCCGTTTCCTTCTTCGTCATGTGGGCTATCAGCGGCATGGGCCAGCCTTCCACTCTCGTCCGCCTCATGGCGTTCCGCGACTCCAAAACCCTGCGTTACTCCATCCTCTACCTCACCTTCTACAATGTCCTCATCTACATCCCTTTGATCTTCATCTTCGTCGCCGCACGCTCCATCCTCCCCGGCCTCGTCGAGTCTCGTCAGTCCGACGAAATCATGCCCCGCCTTTGCGTCACACTCGCCCATCCCTATTTCGCCGGCCTCATCCTCGCTGCACCGTATGGCGCGGTGATGAGCACCGTCAGCGGCTTCCTGCTCATCGTCGCCTCCGGCATCGTCCGCGACGTCTACCAACGCTTCCTCCGCCCCGCCGCCAGCGAAAACGAACTCAAATACGCCAGCTACGCCGCCACCGCGTTCGTCGGCCTCGGCGTCACACTCGCTGCCATCCGCCCCCCCGAATATCTCCAGTTGTTGATCATCTTCGCATCCAGCGGCCTCGCCGCCGCTTTCCTCGTCCCTGCCCTCATGGCCTGCTTCTGGCGACGAGCCACCGCCCCAGGCGCTCTCGCCGCCATGCTCGCCGGCGTGGGCTCGACCATCGCCCTCTACCTTATCGGTTACCTCCAGGGTAGCAACGGCATCGACCAGGGCATCGGCCCAGAACCCAAACCCCCCGCCTACTCCGCCTACTACCTGCTCGGCCTCGATCCCTGCGTCTGGGGAATCCTCGCCGCCGCCGTCGCCGGCATCCTCGTCAGCCTCCTCACACGCCCACCCGACCCCGCCCGCGTCGCCCTCCTCTTCGACGCCCAGCCCCGCAA
>JBGSYY010000503.1:0-6050 GCA_041750675.1 Isosphaeraceae bacterium
CGCCGATCTTGACGCCGCCGGCCGCCAGATCGACCAGTTCGCACCGAGACAGCACGTTATCCCGGCAACCCGCACCCATCCGAACCCCGTAGGTGCCGAGATTGCGCAACGTGCAGCCCACAATGCGGCACTTGCGCGCTCCGACGAGCTCAATCGCCGCCGGCACCGGCACGGCCGCCTGATCGCCGATTGTCTCGGTGCGCTGAGGCCACCACTCGGTATGCGCGAATGTGATCCCCTCAAAGCCCACATGCTCGACGAACCGATCCGCGCTCGGCTCGCCTTCGAGTTGGACCAGCGTCGTCAACCTCGGAATCTCGATTCGGTCCGTTGCCAAGCTTTCCCCCGCGTGCGGGATGTAGAACAGCTTTCGGCTCTCACCATCAATCCACCACTCACCGGGCGCATCGAGAAACTCACGCACGCCTTCAGCGTGATAACGCACCGGTTCGGACTCGCCAAATCCATCCCCTAGGCGCATGTGAGCCGGTACGGTGAATCGCACCAGCCTGGACCCAGGGTCGATCGAATCGACGGCCAGCTTCTCGCCAATCCAGTAATGGTAGGCCCAGAGATCGACGTCCGAGACCCGGGCGATCGGCATCGGCAGGTCCCCGTTCCGGAAAACCAGCTCACGCGTGCCCGGAAAGATCGGCGAGCCAGGCTCGACACCAGGCACGGATTCCGGCACCAGCAGCGGTTGGCCGACATTGGGATGCCGGGCCCGGACCGCGCGCCGGCCGCCAACCCAGATGTTGTGGACCGCCATCGGATTCTCTGGGAGATCGGCGATCCAGAGCGTACGGCCTTCGATGGTCTCGATCCGCACGTCGACTGCCTGACGACCTCCCGAAACCAGAACCAGATCACCGGACCGAGCACGATAGACGATCGGCGCGTCGGCCGTTCCCGAATCCCCAGGATCGAGGTGAAGCGGAGCGTTCAGTCGATAGGTTCCCGCATGAAGCTCGACGACAACCGGTTGACGGAGCGTTCCCCCTTGCTCCGACTTCAACGCCCGAACTGCGTCACGCGCGCGAACGAGTGAGGCGAACGGCTGCTCCAGGGTACCCGCCGCTGCGTCATCACCATCGGCGCTGACATGGAACACACGAGCGGGATCGGTTGTTGAACATACAAGCAAACAGCCGAGAACGGCATGAGCGAGGACCATCATCGGTAGGCTCCCATCTGTGGGGGAGATCAGGCGGGGATTTTGAGGAGGGCAGCCGCGCTCTCGCTTCCGAGTCGCGGTTCCGGGTTGGTTCCGCGCGCGGCTTCAACCTCGTCATAACGCGCCGTCGGTTTGATGGGAATCCCTCGCCGCCCAACTCAGTCGCGGCGCGGGGTCGATTTCGGGTCGCTCGGGAGCGTCGTTGGCTCCGCCATGCCGCCCCGTGTGAGCAACCACGCGGTCACCGTCGAGCCGAGCTTGCGAATTTCCAGCGAGAGTTTCCGACCAGACGGTCCGCCCAGATGGAAGGCAAGGAACTCGGTGATCCGCGTGTTCATCTCGACGACGAGGCCGATAAACGGATGGACCGCGACATTACGCAAACTGACCGGAATCTGCGCATAGTTGGAGAAATTCGTGGTCCCGCCTGATTTGCAAAAGATCGCGAAATGTTCACAGTTGAACTTGAGCAAGGAATAGGGATACTCCTTGCCGACCTCGCTGAGCGCGACCTCGACGACTCGTTCGGCGGGCACCGGGGGCAAGTCGGGATAGAGCTGTCGATTGGGGCTTCGGCCTTCGAGGAATTGCTCCCAGCTGACCCGGTGTACATGGTTGTCGTCGAGGTAGTGTACGACTTCGTTATCGCCGATATAGACGCCCAGGTGGAACGCCGCGCCAAAGTAGACGCTGTACAACTCCGCAACCTCGGGCGTCACGATCGCCTCGTAAATCTGAGGCGCACCGCGCGACGGCGAAAAGGCGGAGATCGAAACCAGCACGAGTCCAAATAGCCCCAGTTTCAGCCCGACCAGCGCCCCCGCCCATTGAACTGGGTCGACAAGGCGAAAGATCACCGCCAGGCCGATGCCGCCGATGGCCGCCGCCGACACGGCCAGCAGAATCCGGCTCCGCACGACGGGGGCTTTGAGTGCCATCGCCCCAATGATGAATCCCTCGAGCAGAAACAACAAACCAAACAACCCGGCGACTACTCCGACCGAGAGTTCGCGATGATTCAAGAGTAGCAGCCCCAATCCCGCGTCAAGCCCTGCCTGAGCGACGATCAGAAGAAAACTGCGTCGGTTCTGACCGGGTTCCAGTCGTCGCAGAATAAGCTGACTCGCCTTGAGGGCCGCGGATCCGAGGAGAACCACGCCGATCACGCGAATCAGCGAACCGAACAGCCGCGCGGGGATCGCCAGGGCGATTCCGCCCAAGACGAGCAGGCCCAGCCCGACCGTCAGCAACAACCCGCGCGACAGCCCCACGCTCTCCACGAAACGGGCTTGAAACGAGTCTTCGGGTTCAGGCTTCGATCTCATGAACAACACCTCGTTGAGCCATACGAATCGTGGCTGCCGCGCCGGGTGAGCCGCGCTCGCCGCGATCGAAAAAATGACTCTACATCGAGTCGGCTTCGAAGAGAACCTGGCTTGCCCGAGCGAGTCCCCCGCTTTGTGAAAATGAAAACGGCCACCCTCAGTTTGCTGGGGATGGCCGTGTTCGAGAGGATCAGCGGCTTGTCGGATCGTGGAGAGTTCTCAGGAATCGTCGCGCGGTGCGTGCGCTTCGAGAAAATACAGCCCCTTGTCCAAATCGTGGACGATCCCGGTGAGCAAGTCCGAGCTGACCATATCGCCTTCCTCGTCGGTCTTGTCGATCCCTTCGCGAAGGGTGTTTCCTGCCGTGCCAAATCGGTCGGCGAGCACCCAGAGGTAGCCCAGATCGTCGTCGGCCTCGGTCGTCGGAAATTCCTCGAGCGGGCTGCCGGCCGCGGCCATTCGGACCGTGCCGTGGGCGATGCCCCCGAGCGCGGTAATCCGTTCGGCCAGCGGATCAATGTGTGGCTCCACAAGACCGGCCAGTTCGTCAAAGAGCTTGTGAAGCTGATAGAACTCACGCCCGCGCACATTCCAGTGGGCGTGCTTGGTCTGCGTGTAAAGGTCAGTCAGGGTGGCCAGATACGTGTTGAGCTGCTTGACGATCGTCTTGCGACTCGACTCAGCAATGTTGTTTCGCGTCTCCGAGAGGATGTGTTTCTTGTCGATGCTGGTCGTCTTCATGATCGCTTCCTTCCAAGAAATTGCACTCGATCGTGTGGACTCGCACGGATCTTCCTATAAATGGAGCAAAGGGCGTGCCACGCTTTCGAATCAGCCCGTCAGCTCACGGATCGGCTGGAAGTGGTCGAGCAGGTACATCGGTCGGCCGGTCGGATCGGGCACGGTCGTTTCAGGCCCGATTCCCAGATGCTCGTACAGCGTGGCGAAAACTTCCTGAACGTGAACGGGGCGGTCCTTGGCGTAGGCCGCGTCCTTGTCGGTCGCGCCGATGACCTGGCCGGTTCGGAACCCCCCGCCGGCCAGCATCGCCATGCTCACGCGCGGCCAGTGGTCGCGGCCCGCGGCCTTGTTGACCTTGGGCGTGCGGCCGAACTCACCCCAGACGACCACCGCCACATCGTCGAGCATTCCCCGCATGTCCAGGTCGTCAATCAAGGCCGAAAGCGCCATGTCCAGCTTGGGTATTCGGCCCGCGTTTTCCTTGAAGTTGTTGCCATGCGTATCCCAGCGGCCGAAGGAGATCGTGACGCACCGCGCGCCGACTTCAACCAGTCGCCTCGCCATCAGGAAATGATCCATGCAGGTGGGCGGCCCGTCCGCCTCCTTCTTCATTGTGCCGATCCCGTATTTCGCCCGCAGACGTGGGTCTTCGCGGGTGACGTCCATCGCGTCGACCAGCTTGCGCGAGGTCAAGATCTCAAACGCCGCGCGATTGAAGGCGTCCATCCCGTCCAGGCCCGGATCGCTGTCCAGCGTCCGTCGAAACTCGTCCATCTGCCCCAGTAGGGCCTGACGTTCGTGATATCTCGAGACGGTGATCCCGGTCTTTTCGGGATCGACGGTCTCGCCCCGGTTGGGCGCGTACGCAGCATGAGCCAGACCCAGATAGCCGGCGGTCCCGGGATCGCCCCAGCGTGCCTCGTTGGTCTTGGGCGAAAGCCCCACAAACGGCGGAATCGCCGGATCGACTGGGCCTTTCAAATACGACACGATCGACCCCAGCGCCGGACGGCCTTGACGTTTGAACGGCGTCTCGGTGAATCCGGTCAGCATTTGAAACGCCGTATGCTCATCCCGACAGCCGACGATCGACCGAATGACGGCCAGTTTGTCGGCCCGCGCGGCCAGTCGCGGCATGTGCTCACAGAATTGAAGACCCGGCACGACGGTGTCGATCGGCTCGTATTCGCCGCGAATCTCTTTGGGAGCGTTCGGCTTAAGATCCACCATGTCCTGGTGTGGCGGGCCGCCCGCGAGAAACACCATGATCACTGACTTGTGTCGCTTTCGCGCGTGGGGCGCGGCCGACGCCTCGCGGGCCAGCAGTTGCGGCAGGCTCAAGCCGCCCATCGCCAGGCCGCCGACGCGCAAGAGGTCGCGGCGAGTCATTCCATCGCAGTAGCCGCGGTGGGCCGGTCCCAGCAAGGTCAGCATGGCGTAAGGCCCTCGTGCGGGGGAGGGAAGCGAGGCGGAGTATTCGGGGAGCGTCTCTGAGGAGTGACTGCCCGGTCGAGGGGATCTTCAGTTCGGCGATGCCGTTATTATGAGGTTTACGACCCACGGCGGCAACCGTCGCCCACGGCCGCCCGCACTCCTCCCAGACTCCGAGACCTCTCATGATCGGCCCCATCAAGACCGTCGGCATCTACGTCACCGACCAGGAAAACGCCCTGGCCTTCTACCGAGACATCCTCGGCTTCGAGCTGCGCCGCGACCTGCCGATGGGTGAGTCCATCCGCTGGATCGAGGTCGCCCCGCCCGGCGCGCAGACCTGCCTGGTCCTTTACCCTCGCTCCGCCATGAAAAACTGGGCAGAACGCCGATCCTCCGCGGTCTTTCACTGCCCCGACGTCGAGGGACTCTGCAATGAGCTATCCACCAAGGGCGTCAAGATCACCATGCCGCCTTCGCACTTGCCCTGGGGAACGTTCGCGATGATCGCCGACCCCGACGGCAACGAACTGGGCCTAACCACCCAGGAACTCGCCTGACAACATCGGCCGCGCGTCAGCCGTTTTCGCGAGAAACCACGCGTAGCGCGGTATGTCCGTGAGCGACTCAGGGCGTGGGTTTCTCCATCTCGGCCAGTAATCCGCTTCCCAGGTAACGATCGCGGGCCGATCTCATGGTGCCCCCCGAACGAGTCATCCCCGCGAAGACGGGGATCCAGGGCGCACGGCTTCGCTCCTCACCTCATCCCGCTGCCAGATCCTGGGACCCGTATAAGGCCTCGATCGGTCCATCGACGCCCCTCTCATCGAAGCCGACTGACTTGAACCGGAGGGACCCCTCCGCGTTGAGCACATAGAGCGATCGATCAATTCCTCTCTGCCGCAATCATCGCGAATCTGGGCGAACTCATCTGCAATGCTCTCGCCGGTGAGCTCCGACGCGAACTGCCATCAACGGTGTGTTGCTCCTTTCTGACGCGGCGAGTCCGAGCGCATCAGGGGATCGCGCAGCACTCCCGTTCGGGCGAGCAATCCGGCCGGGAATCCCTACGGCGGCTTGCCGGCCTGCCCGGAGCGCGCGAGACTCACCCCAAACGGCGACACGGACCACGTCGCCAATCCGGCTCCTCACCTCGACGAAGGCGCAACGCGATGAAACCCAATCCCGTCAAGAAAGCCTTGAAAGCCGGTATGCCCCAGGTCGGCACCTGGCTCTCTCTGGGCAGTCCCCACGCCGCGCGGTTCGTCGCTCGGGCGGGCCTTCCCTGGCTGACCGTCGACATGGAGCACTCGCCCGTCGATCTCAATACCGCCTCGCTCATGTTCGGCGCGATCGCCGACGCAGGCTGCGTGGTCCTG
>JBGSYY010000504.1:0-11339 GCA_041750675.1 Isosphaeraceae bacterium
CTGGCCGCTGCCCGGCTCGCCCTCGCCGGCGCGGCCAATCGGTTGACCAATCTCGCCGTCTCCCTGCCCCACCCCGCCCGAGCCGTTACGGCCATAGCGGAACTCAGGAATCTCGATCTGAGGCAGTGGAATCGAAACCAGTTCCCCCCCCGTCTTGCCGATCATCTCGCCGTGGGTAATATACTTGCGCAAATCAGCTTTGATCTTGCCGCGCACGATCTGACGGAATCGGTTCTGGTCTCGCTCGATCTTGCGCACCACGACGAGATGTCCCCGGTAAGAAGTAGACGGCTCTCAAAGGGTCGATCGCGGACGCGAACGCCTGCGCAAACAGTCAGCGGTGGCCCTGCTTCACGTCGCCGCGGGCAAAGATGCTGGCGACGAAGTTGAGCACGTCGGATGCCGAATCCTCGTCATAGCCGTAGTCGCGGATCAACCGGCTCTTCACGATATCGATCTTCTCCTGCGTGTCCTTGTCCACCACGCTGGAGACCAGGCTGGTGAGCTTGATCGTATCCTTCTGGTCCTGAAATAGCTTCAGCTCAAGCGCCTTTTGCAGCCGTTCGTTGGTGCGGTAATCAAACCGCTTGCCATCCAACGCCAGAGCGCCGATGTAGTTCATGATCTCGCGCCGGAAGTCATCCTTACGGCTTTCGGGAATCTCGATTTTCTCCTCGATCGACCGCATCAAGCGCTCGTCCGCCTCCTCGGGCTGGCCAGTGTATTTGTTCTTGACCTTCTCGCGCTGGGTATACGCTTTCACGTTGTCGATGTAATTGCCGCACAGCCGCGAGAGCGACTCGTCGTCGGCCGCGATGGCGCGCTGAACCTCGTTCTTGACGATGTCCTCATATTCTTCCTTGACCACCGAAAGCAAATTTTTGTAATGCTTTCGCAGCTCGTCGGAGTTGATCAACGAGTGATGCTTGAGGCCGCTCTCCAGTTCGTTCAAGACCATGAACGGATTGACCGACCGGCTCTCGGCATAGGAAACCAGGGCGTTCGAGATCTTGTCCTGCACATAACGCGGACTAATCCCCAGCATCCCCTCGCGCTCGGCCTCCTCACGCAGCTCCTTGATATTGTCCTCGGTGAAACCGGCCAGCGTCTTGCCGTTGTAGAGCTTGAGCTTCTGCAGCAGAGTCAGTCCGGCGTTCTTGGGCTCCTCAAGTCGCGTCAAGAGCGCCCACATCGCGGCGACTTCCAGCGTGTGCGGCGCGATCCGTTTGCCGCGCACCCGGCGTGAGTTGTAATCCTTCTGATAAATATGAATCTCGTCCGAAAGCCGTGTAACGTACGGGATGTCGATCTTCACCGTACGGTCGCGCAGCGCCTCCATGAACTCGTTCGATTGGAGCTTCTTGTACTCAGGCTCGTTCGTATGACCGATGATCACCAGGTCGATGTCGGTCTGCGCGAACTTCTTGGGCTTGATCTTGTGTTCCTGGCTCGCGCCCAGGAGGTCGTACAGAAATGCCACATCCAGCTTCAAGACCTCGATGAACTCGATGATCCCACGGTTGGCGATGTTGAACTCGCCGTCGAAGTTGAACGCCCTGGGATCGCTCTCCGAGCCGTACTCGGCGATCTTCCGGTAGTTGATGTCGCCGGTCAGCTCGGTCGCGTCCTGGTTCTTTTCGTCCTTCGGTTGAAACGTGCCGATGCCAACGCGGTCCTGCTCCGACAGAATCAAGCGCCGAACCCGCACCTCGTCCAGCACTTTTGCCCAGTCGCCGTGATACCGCGCCAGCCGCTCGTTGAACATAAAGCGGCAGTAAGGGCACAGCTCGCCTTCGATCAAAATCGGGTAGTCGTCGATGCCGACATCGGTGTTTAGCTCGCTCAACAACTGCTCGCGCAAGACGACCGGCACCAGCCGCAACGGCTCCTCGTGCATCGGGCAATCCACCCAGCCGTCGCCGCCCTCACTCGCCTCGTCACGCCAGGAAAAACTGAAGAGCGCGCCGGGATCGGTCTTGGAATACGCCTCCATGCCCTTCTTCAGCAACCGCACGATTGTGCTCTTGGAGCTGCCGACCGGCCCGTGCAGCAAAAGCACCCGGCGCTCCGTGCCATAGCGGTGCGCTGCGCTCTTGAGGAAGTGGACCAGGCTCGTCAACGGTTTCTCCAGCCCGAAAACGGCGTCCCGGCCATCCTCGATCGGGTCGTCGAAAAACCGGTAGTGAGTCACCTTCTCCTTGCCTACGAAGACTTCTTCCGAGCCATGGCTCAGAATCATGTCGTATAACCGCTGGTACGCCGAGCGCGCCACCCTTGGGTTCTCGCGCACAATCTCCAGGTACTCCGCAAACGTACCTGACCAGTGGGTCTTTTGATATTCGTCGACATTCAGTCGACGTGCCAGTTTTCCGATCAGCTCCGATCCAGCCGACATGGGGGCTGTTCCTCCTGGGTGGGAGATCGACGGGGGAGCGCGTCCCTGGGGCGGGCCGCGATGAGGCGCGTGCCACCTTGGACCCTCGCGAGATTCCGACCTCGCGTCGTGGGGGCCTGCTTGTCAAGAGTTGATGAGATGAGGGGCCGGGATAAGCGATAGTGGGGACGGACAGGTGCAGGAGGGTGGCGCGCGGAGAGCGAGAGGCCATCCCCCCTTGGGTGGTGAACCGGCTGGGGGTGCGATCAGCGGATGCCGTCCGGCGTGGACGAATCCTCCAGACACATTAGATACCTGCAAAGCCACGCTGTCAAGCGACACTCGCAATTAGTTGTGCTTATATCTTATTGGTCCTTGCCGTGAGTTCCTCGGGCGACGCTTCCCCTTCGGAAACCTCAGCCGCTTCGTCGTCGGGCGTCCGGAGCGCCCGGCCCGCTAGCTCGACCAGCGTCGCCGCCAACAACAGTGCCGCCGGTAGGGTCGCGTAGTGTGAATAACTGTCCGCCGCCGACAAAACCCAGGGCTGCGGAGGCAAGCTCAAGAGTGCCAGGTATGCCAGGTAGGACAGACCAGCGCATGCGAAAGTGCCCCCCATGACCACCGCAATCAAACGCCCGCCCTCGGCCCGAAGGAGCGCAAACGTGTCACGCAATAATCCGCCTCTCCGACCCCGTTGGCTACCACCCCACGCGGCCACACCCACCAGGGGCAGCAACGGAAGTGACACCGCCTGAAGCCACGTCAGCCCGTTCCCCCGGAGAATCTCGCGGAGGACCCCGCGGATCGACTCGGGTGTGTTGCCCGGCAAATACGGCAACGACAACCACGCCGTCAACGCCAGGTAGCGGGCCGGCAAAATGCACAGGCACGCCACAATCGCTGCCGGCCAGAGCCTCAGCGACTCCGCAAGGCTCTCATCGAGCGGCGGGGCGGGTGCCTCACTGAAAGCGTGCCGTAGTTCGTTCAACACCCAGGCCAGAATCAGACTGTCACAGGCCAACGTCAGTACAGGGATCAGCACCACATCGACACCGAATAGCCGATTCAGCGGCAAGCCGTCGCTGGAAAGAGTCATGCCCACGCCCCGATAGAACAGGTAAAGCCAGGCGCAACCCCATGCCGGCACAGAGGTCCCGGCGAGGGGCAGGCCCTCCTCAACGGGCCCCGAGACGAGACGATTCCAGCGTTCGGCCGAAAGCCGGAAATACAAAATGCCCGCAGCCAACAACAAGATCGAAGTATCGGCCAACCCCCCCAGGTCACGTAGCGCCGTCACGGCAGTCAGCCCCCCCTGCTCGACCGCAAGTTCTTGCCAGGGATGGTTTTTCAGCAGAATCGCCAGGTCCTCGGCCCGGCGGGTCTCGGTATGGTGCAACGCCTGCCAGGAGGTCCAGGAGAGCACCATCGACCCAAACAAAACCGCGACCAATCGCCCCGCGCGGCGAAACCGGCCCAGCGAGGCGAAGACGACCCGAAAATGGCCAGGTATGTCGAAGAGCTGCGTCAGAAGCCGCGCCGGCCCCTGGGCGAGTAGCGCAAGCAACGCAAGTGCGGCAAGACCCGCCACCCAGGCCATCCAGGGGGTTAGGCTCGGAGACGCCGAATTGGGGCTGAGCGTAAGGCCGTTAAACCAGCGGCGCAGGGCAATATCGGCAAGTCGCGAAGCAGTGGCCGGGTCGGTTCCCGGAGCGATGGGAGTCGCCTGAGCGAGCAGCCAGAGCTGGGGCACGGAGGGACCCTCTCTCGCGCGAGTCATCTGGAGAACAACGGTCTGATCGCTTAACTCAGCAGTCCAAGGCAACGGAGCAGAGCTTAGCCGCGCGATGGGCTTGGCTCCAAGTCTCCACTCTCAGGCTGAGATCACTGAGTGGGAGAATCCGGTGAGGAACGCCGGATCGCCGAGTCAACGGCGGCGGCTTCCGACGGCTCCGCTTCAGGTGGAGCGTCGTACAGTTTGAGATAGCGGTAGTAGACCTCCAAGGTCAGAGCGGCGAGGGCCGTGGCGTAGATGCGTCCGCCCTTCGAGTCATAAGGATCTTTGCAAAGTGCGGGGTCCCAGCTCCCCTCGGCGTGGCCACTCCGCACCTGACGGCTCACGAGCTGGTCGCGAACCCGGGCATTCCAACGAGTCCAGGCCGGGCCACCGTGCTGATACATGGCGAGTGTGGCGTAGTACCAGTAATACAAGTTGAATGGATCGCGGTCGGGGCCGTGGGTCAGCAAATAGGCCGCCGCCTCGTCGCTTGCTGGTCCGGGTCCGCCGCTACCTAAAAATTGACGGCAAACCCAGGCTTCCGCGGTCATCGTGGGAGTAACCCGGCCGCCGTCCGAATAGCCAGGGGGTCGATACATCGCCAGGCCGCGGGCCTTTCCCTCGGAAACACGGGCAAGCCAGGTGGTCGCCCCCCGCCGCACGTCCTCGGGCACATTCAGACCAATCTCGCGGGCGGATTTGGCGACCATCACCGCCCAGCCCAGAATGCTGGTATCGCCCCCGAACCGGTCGCCCGGCTCGTACCGCCACGAAAGCCGATCCGCCGCGCGTGCGTCCACGAGGAATCGGATCGCTCGCTCGACGGGACTGCGCAGACGCTTGTCGTCGGTCAGGGCGTATGCCTCGCAGAGCGCGAGAGTTGCGATGGCATGGCAATAAATCCCGTATCCCCGACTTGGGCCGCGGAGGTCGCCGTCCGCCCCCTGCACACCAAGCAAGAAATTCAGGCCACGTCGAATATTCGCGGCATACGGACCCGCTTCCTGAGTATGCCCCGCGCCCAGAAAGGCCAGCAGCGCTAAACCCGTCATCGCGTTATCCGCACCCCAGTATTCGGATTCGCCCGAGCAAAGTTCACCGGGCGGGCAGTGGGCCAGGAAGCTGCTTTCGCCGGGTCCGGGTCGGCCATTAGGGCCCGGTCGTGAGCCTGCGTTCCAGCGACCGTCGGCATCCTGGTGACGTGCCAGCCACGCCAGGGCGAGTCCCACCGATTCCTCACTCGCCGGCGTGGCACCCGCACGAAGTGCCAGTGCCGAGCGGTTCGGCGCGAAACGGGATCGATAGACACTCGGGATCTCGGGAAGCGGGCGACCGGCGGGCGGCGGTCCGGCCATCGGAATCGAGGGCGCGACGCCGACTGCCTCAGGCGCGATCGGTCGAATCTCCAGCGGAACAGGCCGGCGGCGATCGGGACCCATCGCCAGCAAGGGGGCGTTCACCGAGGGCGACCGGCCCACCGGCCGCCTGGGGCCAACCTCCGGGAGCGAAAGTGGTTCCGACTCCGCGAGCGAAGCACCGGAAGTCTTTGCCCGTACATCGTTGTCGGGGTCTATTAATCCGGTGGCACTTCCCGACGCAGGCTCGAAAATCACGTCGCGATCGGTCGCGGCGACTTCAGGCGGTAACTCACTCACCGCCCCCGAGGGCGCGCGCATCGGCTCCGAAATCAACGAATCCAGGCCCGGCGCAAAGCCTGAAGGCGCTCTCGCCGCCACGCGCATACGCGAGCCAAAATCCGCCTCGGGCACCGCCACCGCGGCTGACGCCATGGGAGGCTGAGACTCCACGTCGAGCGACGGACTGCTCAGTTCGGCCAAGGCAACGGGTTCCGGGAGCATCACCGGCGGCAGCATAGAAGGCCGTGCCGCGTCGAAGGCCATTTCGGGTGTCGCCGGCTGGGTCGGTTCAATCTGGGCCAGCGGCTCGGGCGGATCGGCCAACCGTACTTGGGGCGCGATCGCATCGAGGGGTCGTCGCGGCCGAGGCGCTCGATTCGGCTCATCCATCGCAGGCAGGTCAGGCATCGAATCCAGCGCCGAGGCCAGCATCGCACCCCGCGGATCACGTGATTCGGGAAGCTTCGATTTGTCGGCCGCAGGCTGGTCGCTGAGAAGTTGGACCCGCGAGTCGCTGGCACGTCGTTCAGGCTTGAGCGACAAGGTGTTCGCCAAATCAGCGGGGTCGCTCAACCAGCGAACCGCCTGCGGACCACCGTAAACCACCAGCCCCGTATGCAACAGCAACGATAAGAGCAAGCAACGCTGCAACACCCGCCGCTTGCCTCGGCCGGCCCAAATTATGAGCGCAACCAACCCCACACCGCCACCCAGCGAGAGCCAGAGCGACGGATCATTCTTGAGCAGTCGAAGGAACTGTTCGAGGTCAAGCCCGGTCATGGCCTCTCGCATTCCTTCTGAAACAGGGCCGAGACGGCGGAGCGTCTCTCTTGCTCATCAGGCCGGTCGGTCGGTGCGTTGCGAATGTGTCGTCAGCCCTGGCGAACCAGTTGTCGCCCGGAACGATCCGTGAGGAGCCTGACCGCTCTGGGCGGGATGGCCCTCGGATTTCCCGGCAAGCGCGGGGCGGGTACTGGTCGCGAGCACATCGACAATCTCGGCACAAAGCCGTTCCAACTCCGCCGAAACCGTCTCGATCCGACCGCAGAGCCCATCGTAGGAGACCAGCGAGAGGATTGCCAGACCAACCGAGGCGATCAACGGCACCAAGGCCGAGGCGACAATCGGCCCCCAGGCCGCACCCGCGTCGAGCGTCGCCAGGCCGCGCTGGATCTGGCCCAGTGCGCCGAGCAGTCCGATCAACGGGGCCAGGCAGGCGATCCGCCGTAACGTTCCCACATGCCGACGCAGATCCCCCACCTCCGACTTCAACGCCAGCGCAACCCCTCGCTCCAGCTCAGGCCCCGGCCGTCCCGCCCTGCGCAACGCCGCAAGAATCAGCCGAGTCGCCGGGCTGGGATTCATCTCGCAAAAGTCCACAGCCTGATGCCAGTCGAGCCGACCTTCGAGAATCCGCGTGTGGATTCGTTCGCGGTAGGCCGCAGGGATAATCCGACCCGTTCGAGTCCGCACGACCCGCCCCACCAGGGTCAACATCGCAAGCAAGGCGCACGCACCAAGCCCGGCCCCGGTAACACGCTCGATCGCCGGCGTGCGCTGATACCACTGAACGAGAGGCTGGGCGGTTTGCACCAGATATCGAAGAACTGCCGCCTGGGCAAGCGGCTCGTCTTGGTCTGGGGGAGCCGTTTCACGAGCCATCGTGACGGTAGCGAGGCTCAGAACCGTCAGGCACGTAAACAGAACCAATGAGCGGGGACGCATGCGGGAATCTCCCACATCCATAAAGGCAGACTGCGCTGGATGTGCCGTGGCTTGAGAGGATAAAGAACGGGCGGCCGTCGCGAACTCAACGTTTCACATCCGTTATCGGCATCAGACGAAATCGGGCTGAACCGTTCACCGATCGTTCACTCTTCACGCAAGGTCGGTGCATCGTCCCGAAGCGCGGCCAGCCGAGTTCGCGCTTCAGCCGCGTGCGTGTCGTCTGGAAAGGTATCGATCAGCTTGGCATAACTCGTGGCCGCCTCGCTGCGTAGGTCGAGCGACTCATACGCCTTGCCTGCCTCAAGCAGAGCCGCGGCCTGCCAAACAGGCGATTTGTAGAGGAGCTCAACCTGGTGAAATTCGCGGACCGCCTCGCGGTAATTTTTCTCGTAAAGAAACGTCTCACCACGCATGAACTGTGCCCGCGCGGCCAGTTCCGAGCCGGGCCGATCTTCGATGGCCGCCTGGTAGGCCGTGCGCGCATCACCAAATCGGGGCAGCGACTGCGATTGCAGCGCCCTTCCACGTGCGAAGTGCAGTTCCGCCTTGTGCGGAAACGTGGGACGATCCGCCAGAAACCGCTCGACCTGATCAAGCACATCGGCCCATTTGCGTTGGGCCAGCTGGCTTTGAATCACACGCAGCCGCGCCGTGTCTCGCCAGGAGTCGGCTTCTGCCGGGATGTCCGAACTTGAGGCCAACGCGGCGAACTCCGTTTCGGCAGCGCGTGGATCGTCGGCCTTGAGCAACGCCTCCGCCTTCCAAAAACGGGCCTGGTCGAGAAGACTGCCCATGGGATACCCATCGATCAGCCGGCTGAACAACGCCACGGCCCGCGACGGATCGCCGCGATCGAGGGCGATTCGTCCCGCGCGAAACAGTGCCCGTTCCAGGATCAGCGGGTCCGCACCCTCGGGTGGAGTGTCGCCAATCAACGGCTCCAGCTCAGTCGCAGCGTCGTCGAGCCGACCCTGCCGGAACGCGATCTCGCCTAGTTCCATACGCGCCTCGGCCGTGTGCTGTGTCGCCGGATGCTCCTGGAGAAGACGTCGAAACACGACCAGGGCCGCATCCTCCTGACCCGCGTCCAGTCGTGCCAGCGCCAGCTCGCGTAGTAAGTCGGCTTTCGCCGCTCCCGGCTCGGGTGTGCTTTCGGGGGTTTCTTTAAGGTACGCGTCGAGTGCCTCGGCCGCTTCGGCGGACCGACCCATCTGGGCCAGCAACCGCGCGCGAGCCAACTTCGCAGCTCGTTCCGACCGCGACTCGGGATAGTTCTCGATCGTCTTCTCAAACAAAGCCAGCGCCCGTTCTCGATCACCGGCTTTTTGAAGCGACCACGCCTGCATCAGCGACGCCTCGGGAAGCAGCTCGCTCTTCGGGTCCGCCTCGATCACACCGCCAAACGACACAGCCGCATCCGCCGCTTGATCGGCCCCCAGCAACGCCCATCCGAGCGACGATCGGGCGCGGGCCGTAAGCGGCGATGCGGGCCGCTCCGCTGCCGGTTGGAGCAACCGAATCGCTTCCTGATTGTCACCCGACTGCAAGGCCGCCTCACCGAGGCGGAGCCGAACCCGCGTCAGCTCATCGCTCTCCGGCCAGTCGCGGGCGAGTTGATCAAAGGCAGCCCGCTCCGGGTCGGCTTCCCCCTGCTCATGATGCGCAAGGGTTAGCAGGGCCAGTGCATGCGCGGCAAGCTCGCCCTGGGGCTGCTCATCGAGATACGCCCGCAACGACTCGATTGCGCCGCCATAGTTCTTGGCTTCAAACCGTTCCTGCCCGATCGTGAAACGTGCATTGGCCGCCAGGTTCGCCGCCGGTGTCCGCGCCAGCGCCGCCAGCGTTTCATTCGCGCGGTCCTCCTGCCCCACGGCGCGATACGCCTGATTCAGGTAATAGAGCGCGGTCTGCCGAATCTCAGGACTGATCGCCTTCTCCTCGTCCAGCAGCGACCGATACAGAGCAATCGCCGCTTCATGACGCCCATCGGCTTGTTCCGCGCGAGCTTCGATCAGCAGAGCGTTAGCACGAAGGCTACTCGATGGATACTGTGCCGCAAGCTGAGACGCCGACGCCCGCGCCCCGGCATAGTCCCGAGCATCGAGCGCCAGCCGCGCCGCTCGAAGCAAGGCGCGATCGGCCCAGGGATCGCGCGGATACGAGTCGTGCAACTCGACGAACCGCGTCCGGGCCTCCCGATCTCGGTCGAGCTGATCGAGCGCTTCGGCCGAACGAAACAGCAGCATCGGCTTCAGTCCCGAATCGGCTCCGTTCTCGATTCCCTGGTTCCAGGTCGCCAGCGCCTCCTCGTATCGCCCTTCGTTCGACTGCAATTCGCCAAGCGTGTAAGCCGCCTGAGCAGCCACGGCCGGAGGGTTTGCCGGAGTGGCGGTCAGAGGCTTCAAAATCGCCTCGGCCTCGGCGGTCCGCTTGAGACCCATCAGCGCTTCGGCACGCCGAATCCGGATCTCCACCGCGCGGGCCGGCTGGGCTTGCTCCAGAGTCGTCAACGTCGCCAAGGCCTCGTCAAACCGCCCCGCCTTGAGCTGTACCAGCCCAACCTGCAACGCCGCTCGTTCGGCGACGTTCGCCTCGGAACGGGTCGAAAGCAGGCGAAGCAATTCCAACGCACGATCCGGATCGCCCTGCTCCGAGAGAACACGGGCCAGATTCAGCCGCGCCCGGTCGGCCAGCGGCCCGTCGTCTCGATCCTTGAGCGCCTTCTCATAAGCCTCGCGCGCTCCGGCCCAATCCAAGGCCGAAACGCGAACATCGCCGAGGTAAGTCCATGCGGCCTGCACATGCAGGTGGCCCGGGGCGTTCTCCAGATAGCGACGCAACTGGACGCTCGCCTCATTCAGATCGCCTGAAAGATAAGCCGCCTCACCCAGACGAAATCGCGCCGTCTCCGCCTGGGGATGATTGGGCGCGGCCTCCAGAAACCGCTCGAACGCCTTCCTCGCCTCGGGATACTGCCGCAGGAAAATCCTCGCCCGCGCCAGTCCATAGAACGCATCAGCCTTCAGGCCCGGACCCGGACTGGCGCTCAGCACACGCTCGTATTCCTCGGCCGCCAGCTCGAAACGGCGTTCGTTGAACAAGGCGTTGGCGAATTTGAGAGCTGGGTCGGCGGGACGATCGGCGACTGTCGGCGCGCCCGGCTTCTGCGCAACCGGCCCGTTCATGAAACCCGCGAGCAAACCAACCATCACGACCGAGTGCGCCGAACTCGCTCGCCGTGCCCAAGTCTCAGGCCGATCGTCGCCTTGATGGTGCAACGCCATGGCGCATGTTCCCCGTCCGTGTCCTGCGAAGTTGCTTTGGTGGATTCTGTTTTATATCGGGCGGACACGCTCCGCCTCAAGGGCGATTGCTGAAGCATCCGACCGGCCCGCAGCTCATTCGGCCTGACATTCTGGCCAGGATTCCGCCCCGCTAAGCCGCCAAACGGCACCCCTCAGCAGAATTTGCATCCCGATGGGAGCAAAACACTCCCTCTCCCATACAACTTTTTCACCATGCCAAAAGCACGCAAACACTCCATTTAACCCGATCGACAAATTTCTTTTAGATTCTCTAGCTTGTGGACAACCGATTGCTATAATCGTACTCGAATTCAGTGCCTGGATGCTTCCCACAAAATTCGGTTCAATCGTGGAACCGAGGCAAGCGTTGGGAGCGGGTTCTGATCTAAACGCGCTAGCAGGAGTTGCACCAAGATGAAGCGAATGACAGGTTTCCTGGCCGTTGCGGCGGTTGGCATGCTGAGCGGTTCCGCTCTGGCCCAGTCGGCCCAGGCCCCCGGCAAGACCATGCCGATGGCCCA